>DAOUEE010000228.1:0-35471 GCA_034430695.1 Anaerolineales bacterium
GCTCAGCGGATATTGTGGGAGTGAATGAGGGGGACTCGATCTTCATCAAAGAGATATTTCAATTATCGAATGATGCTGGAATTGATGATAAGTATTTGTATATTACCGACCTATGTAAATGTCACTGGCGAACCAGCTCTGGCGGCAAACCGTTGCCAGGGACTGAATCTAGATCAACGAAGCTTGATCAAACAATTGCAAATAACTGTCTTAATAAATGGCTGATAAGAGAAATTGAAATACTGAATCCTTTTTTGATTGTTGGCTTCGGTGAAGAAGTATATGAAATAATGTGCAACAAAATTATTAATCCTGATCCACCATTGCGTGAGTTTTCCGCAAGAGCTGATAAATCTGTACCGGATGCTGAACTCTGGTTTGCAGAATATGGTTCTATGACTATCAAATTGCGGGAATCGACATATCCGTTTGCAGTAGTTCGGTACCCTGGTAATTCTTCACGACTTAAACCGTCTGACGAGAAAGACAAGCGAAGAGATGCATACAACCACTCGAGACAACGATTGGTCGAGGAATTATCAAAGGCTATTCGGAGATAAATTTCTAAATATCAAATCAAGCGTAAAAATTAGCGTGCCCAACCATTCGCTGGATCAGGCCCGAGATTCAGCCGGATTTACTTAGAGTGGGTATGTGATCGGAGTTGAGGGCAGGCTGCTCCCTGGAAGGACACCAGGATCTACGCGCTGCACAAAACGCAGCACCCAGTTCAGTCAAGCTGGATGAACGATCAAGCTTGGCGAGCGGTCTCCGGCATAAAAGATGTGCCTCCTACAGCTCAAGGCCGTTAGGATCACAGTATATTAATAAGGACTTGCTTGATGAAGATAGGGATATGGGATGTAAGCGAAAAAGCTCCGGTACGCCTTGTTTCTGCTGAAATTGGGTCTTATTTTCCCCACCCGATACTTCACCGACAATATTGCAGTACCCCACTTTCTCCACAAGCCTCCTCAAGTTGTTCAATTGCTGTTTCAGCAATATCTCTGTACATCCCTTGAAATGAAGTAATTTCCCCCTGGTTGATCATTTCTAGCAATTCCTGGTACCAGTGATATGCACATCCATGATTTCCGCCCATATAATACGTAGATGCTAACAGGAATACATTTCTAGCTGTTGGCTCGAGATTGACCAAGTCTTGATAATAAACGGCCGCAAATTGATAATGTCCTAAGCTTGACTCCGCCTCTCCCAGAACCTTATTAACGATGGCCAATTCCTTCGGGTCGACCAATTGATCCCGAATCGGTTTTAACTTATCTATCAGTTCCTCATTGTACGCTTGAAAGTATTCATAATCCCCAATAAGCATTGCGGCTTCAATGAGTGCTGTGTACGTCTCAACCATATCATTCATGTCGACCAAATCATCGAGAAATGGGATTATTGCAGCTCTCATATCGCTGTAATACATTTCTGTATAACCATCCCCCATTATCACCGCTGTGTTGATGAGATTGAGATACCCCTCGGCGATCGCTTGTGCATCATCCAGGTCAACAAGCATTGGGGGGATGACCTCTTTCATCTCTTCATAATACTGCTGAGCAGCGTCATAATTCCATGCTCCATCCGCAGCAATAATTACGAAATAATAGGCGCTGCTTAGTTCGCCTACATCGATGAGCGTGTTGAAAAAAGGAAATAAAAGAATCTGGGTTTGCTCGTAATGTTCAATTGCGAGATCATCTTCCCCAATAAAGGCATACACCTCTGCCAGATAGTAATGCCCGATGGCCAGATCAAAATCATTCGTAGCTTTTTGCTGCGTGGATTCAATCATTTCGATTGCCGCTTCGGGATCGTATCCCAGGAATTCATCAACGTTTTCGTACAAAATATCGTAAGATAACGAAGGCATAGGCGCCGCAGTTGCAGTGACCCGCATGGCGTGCAGCTGAATAATACCTGCGCCGATAACTGCCGCGAACGCGCCAAACACGAAACCCAGTACTCCGGGAATGAGCAGCCTTTGTCTGCGCATTTTTGCATCCCTACCCATCTTCAGTGTAACCGTAGGAGATTTGTGTGCCATCCGGCAGGACAGTATCGAGCCGGACGCGGATGTTGAGGATAACGATAGGTTCATTTCCTGGAACTGCAAGCATCACGTAGAAATACCCCTCGGAATTCACATACAGCTGAGGTTCCGTAAAAATATTCTCTCCGTCAGTTAATTCGATCGTTTTCCACATATTACTGTTGTCGAATGGAAGAAAAGAGGCCATGATGGGAATATCTCCTTCCCATTCGTCCGCGGTGATTTCCAAGGAAAGCGATACAACCTCATGAATTGTGTGATATCCATAAGGGCGGAACATCAATACCTGCATTTCTCCCGGGCGTAGAAACACCATTCCGGATCCCAAATAATTCGCCTGCTTGATCGGAAAAGGAATTTGCCCCGGCGGTGTCGGAGTGAAATAGCTGTAATCGGAGATGGCCGGGATGGGTGTACTCGTCGCCTCTGGCTGCGATGTAGGTGTTGGGGTTAAATATGTGCCTCCCAACCGCTCGATCTCTGCACGGGCGTTTTCCAGTAAATACTTTTCCAGGATTTCCGACAGGGAAGCTTCAGCCAACTGCAGCCAGTAGAGGCCCGTTTCTTCATCGCCCTCATCCAGTGCCAAGAGTCCCAGGACATACGCCCGGACGCCATATTGCCCCCAAGTGTTGCCAAGCCCGAAATCGATGTCTTCATAAGCCAGATCTGGTTGGTCGAGTTCGTAATAAAGCAGGGCACGCAGATAATAGCGCAAACCCCGATAGTATGGATCTTCTTCGATCCAGGTGTCGAGGATTTCGAGCGCCTCCGGATACCGACCCATAGAATACAAGATATATACCTTATCTATAAGAGCAGCATATGTCGAAACACCGTTGGCTATCATGTTTTCGATTGCCACTTCGTTATATGCCAACGCTTTATCGTTTTGCCCTAAGCAAAAGTATGACTGCCCGATAAATCTTGGAATCGCGCCACTGGGTGTTGTTGTGCGGTCGTCCGCTTCATTTTCAGCTTCAAGCTGGAGAAAGTAGTCTAAAGACTTCTCGCAATAGCCGTCGTCGAGGAGTGCCATTCCAACGGAGCGATTCCCCCAGGCAAAGTTGCTGCCCAAGTTAAATGCTTGAAGAGTATCGTCCAATATTTGGTCATACAGCGGTTGCCTGTCTACCCGAAATTCATTCACTCCCGCTAATGCATATATAGCATCCACTCGCTTGGAGTAATAGTCCCCTATCGTTGGGTTGAGTTCGATGGCGGTTGTGAGATCGGCGTAGGATTGCTCGGCATTTTCCCGATATTCACCAAGAAAGCGTTGATTCGCCAGCAACTCTAGATAACATGCTCCCCGATAAAAATATGCCGCCGCATAATCAGGCATTGCGTCGATAACTTTATCCCATACCAATATCGCTTGCGTATAATTTCCGTTCTTCATGTAATCGATTGCATTCGTGACATCGGGATAGCTTACCGAAAGCAATTGCGCCCGGCTAGGGGCTTGTGTTGTGGAGGGTGATATGTTTAACGCCGGGCTGGATGTCGGGGTTTTCGACCAGGCGGATTGTGGGATGTTTGCTGGAGCGATGGAGGTTTGTGTATTATTCCCCGGGAAAATCGCTTGCGCGATCGGGTCGATGATTGTGGAAATTCCTGGGTTGAGCAGATAAAACAGACCACCGACCAATATAAAGCCAAGGATACAGCCTACAGCAGCTACTGCAATGCGTGCAGTCGGGCGTCTTGGCCGCTTCGACTGTAAACGATTTCTTGACGGGTCATTTTTCAAATCATCGTGAGCTGATTCTTCTTCAGAAATGGGTGATGATTGCCGTTCTAATTCTTGCAACAATCGATTCGCAATCTCATGATCCGGATCGAGCGAAAGTACCTTGGTAAAACAATACTTCTTCTTCTCAGGGTCGGTTTGACAATGGCCCAAGGCTACCCAGGCGTTTACATGCAGCGGGTCCTTCCTCAAGAATTCTGTAAATAACTTTCGAGCCGTTGCGAGGTCCCCTGCCTTGGCTGCCGACAAACCCTGGCGAAATAAATCATCACTCATTTGGTCCTCCCTCATATCGTCAAACAATCCTTGGCCAGCCAATTCGAAGATATGATTATAAATTTATTAGATTTTCTGGATATTTACAAATTGTCCAATCAATCCAGGTATTAATTATTGCGATGATGGTGACTGGCTTAGGTTGAAGGAAATATGAACGAATATGGAGAAAAATATATTGTAGAGGGAAAAACTTAATCCATAAATGATATATCAATGCCACTGTAGAAAGTTGGGAGAAATGGGCACGGCGGTACGGCCAGTTACGAACGGCATAGCTGCAGGTTTGGCCAGTAATTTGTGAGGTAACCGGCCAGAATTGAGTGAAATAACAGCCATTTACTCCGTAGCTTGGCCAGATATGAATGAAAGACAACAGAGAAGTTGAGATTCGAAAGCCGCTCTTTATTGTCCGCCGCCTCCGCTACGGCAACCAGAAACCCGCTCCCGTACACCCACAGTCGTTCTACCATCTGCCTGGCCCACCCTTCCGGGTAGGCGCATGCGTGTCCCAACCTACCCTAAATAGACCGCACGCCCAACCGCTCGGGTCTGGTCAGGATCACTCATCATCCTTTAATCTTAAGGGGTGGATGCAATCCATCGAGGTGTGGATGGCGAAGCCGAAGGTCGTCGTTCTTTCGAGTCGCACCTTGTACACCGAAGGCGTACTCAGCCGGCTCAAGGAACATGAAGAACAAGTCGAACTGCGGGTGGTGGATGCCCGGGAAGAGGACGCCCTGGATCAAATCGTCTCGTACTCGCCTTGGGCCGTGATACTTGACCAAAGCGATGAAGAAGCCAGCCGCCATTGCTCGCTGTCGGAGTTGTTGGAAGAGCTGCCTTCGTTGACGATCGTCCGTCTCGATATGCAGCGCCAGGGCTTTCAGGTCGTGACCAGCGAACAGCACACTGCGGAGGAAGTCGACGATCTGCTCGAGGTGGTTGTTCGATCCAAATCTGACGATAGCACTTGAATGGAAGACGAGTAAAAAAAGACGAATGTTGCAATTCGAATCGAATGAAGCACGCAAACGGGTTTGCTAGATGCCTAAATTCAAGCAGGAGGTCGTATATGAAGAAACGGATATTCTGGGGTGGTGTCGTCCTTCTGGCCCTCGTATTGGCTGGCTGCGCCGGTCCACAAGGTCCGGCCGGACCGACCGGTCCAGAAGGCCCTGAGGGACCTGCTGGACCTACCGGACCAGTACCCAAGGCTTCCGAACTCAGCTGCACCGGCTGCCACAACGACACGTCGCTGATCACCGGAAAGCACACAGCCTGGAGCGCATCCGCTCACGGTATGGGCGAAACATACGTACGCGCAGCAAGTTCCAGATGCGCAGGGTGCCACTCCGGCGGCACCTTCAGCACGATGATCGCCCAGGGCTTGAACGCAACGCAGATCGAAAGCGGAGATCCGAATCCGACGCGTACGGACTGCCGCACGTGTCACCAGATCCATACCACCTACACCACCGACGACTGGGCTTTGGAAACCAGCGACCCGGTGACCTTCAACGTCATTTCGGACGCGACGTTCAACGGTGGGGCGGGCAACCTCTGCGCCAACTGCCACCAACCGCTCTCGGGGTATCCCGGAGCCGAAAACGGCATGGTCGAAGTCTCCAGCACGCATTGGGGACCGATGAGCCCGCCGAGCACGATGCTTCTCGGCCTCGGTGGCGGGGGCGACGTATCCAACCTGCCCAGCCCTCACGCCAGCGTGGTAAAGGATACCTGCGTGACCTGCCACCTGGGTGACGCGGCCAGCCACACCTTCGAACCGGATGTGGCGACTTGTATAGTGTGCCACTCGGACGCCGAGGATTTCAACATCGCCAACGTGCAAAGTGACGTCCAGGCGATGATGGACGATCTGGAGAAAGCCCTGGTTTCCGCTGGTCTGCTCGATGCAGATGGCCATCCGGTGATCGGAACGTACCCCGAAGACAAGGCTGCTGCCCTGTGGAACTACATCTACATCGAGGAAGATAGAAGCATGGGAGTGCACAACGCGGAGTACATCAAAGCGCTGCTCCAATTTTCTCTGGAAGCCATGGGAGTGAGCCAGTAATCCGGGCACACAAGTATGCGAAGAAAAAAGAACTGCCGTATGGCAGTTCTTTTTTTCTGTGTATCTTTCCACCACTACACAATGGCTGTTCAGTCTTGAATGGAAAGTTGTCCGCCACGTCTCTTGTCCGAGTGGGCATATTGGCCGGCGGGGGACTTACCCCTCAATCCGCTGAAGCCGCTGCGTAGGCTTTATCGATATTCGTTTCATGCTCGGGTTCTTCGTGTTCCACGATGTTGAAATAGCGTACCCCGAGTGTAATTGCCATCAAACCGTAGGCAACGACGCCGGCCCCGGTGAGGATTTCAATAAGCGAAGGAAAATAATGCGTGTACATGGTCGCAGTCGATTGCGGCAGGTAGGACATGACCACTACCTGACCGGCAAGCGTCACGTCCCAGCGGTATGCGACGAGGCCGATCACCACCATGCCCAACGCCAGCATCCGCAATGTCGGCTTGCTGCGTGTGCGGGTGTTGAGTAAAAGCACGGTAGGTATCAAGGCGCCCACGACGATTTCCCCAACCCAGAAATTCAGCGCCAAAGGACCGGAGGTCAGCACGGCCAATCCCTCGGTGCGGCCTGGTTGGTACGTGTAGGTCATGGAAAACGCATCCCAGAAGCGGAAGTACAGGTAGCCAACGAGAATCCAGCCAACAATCTGGGCAAGCCGTTCGAGCAAGTGATCGTCGACCCGCGCCTTGTTACTTAGGCGCGCCGTTAGCATGGAGATCAAAGTCGTGAACGAGATGCCGCCTGCGGCAGCCGAAATGATGAACAAAACCGACAACCCGGGGCGATACCAGATCGGGCGCGCTTTCAACACACCGAATGTGGCCCCCAGGGATGATTGATGCAGCATCGAGAGTAGCAATCCCGCAACCGCGAGATACGGTGCAAAGCGGTGCAGCGACTCGAGCCGTCGTGCGAGGCGCGGCCAACGTTGCTGCATCCAGATTGCTTGTCCGACAATGGGTGCGGCCTCTACCGCCAGTACCGTCAGATACAGGCACACGCACATGGTAACTTCCCAGAGTACGGAGTGCGGATTCCAGAACACGAGCGCATGCCAGAATCGATCGGGCCGGCCGATATCCAGCAGCAGTGTCAACACCGCCATGCTGTAGCCTATCAAGCCGATGAACGTCGCTGTGCGCGCAACAGGCTGGAAACGTTTGAGACCCAGCAAGTAAACGGCGGCACAAAGCAGAAACGCTCCAGCGCTCAAAGCGATCGAAGACAGGTCGATCGTGATCCACAGACCCCAGGGCACCAGGTCGCTCAGGTTTGTGACGATCAATCCCTGGGTGAAGACGACAAAAGCCGCGATCACGCCCGCCACCATCAGCGAGGCAAGGATGAACAACCAGGTTTGAAACCGGGTGAACCTGATGGATTTTATCCTGGCCTTCATGCGTTCACCTCCTGATCGCGGACGTGCAGATAATACACACGCGGCTCTGTTCCCAGGTCCTCGCGCAGGCGGTAGGATGGAATGGACTTCAGCATCTGACTGACCTTGGAATCGGGATCGTTCAGATCTCCGAAGATGCGTGCCCCGACGGGGCAAGCGACGACGCATGCGGGGGTTGCCTCCGGGTCCACACCCGGCGTCAGACCCAACGCCATGCCACGATCGATTCGCTGGTAACAAAACGAACATTTTTCGGCGACTCCGCGCGGCCGCCGTTCCACCTCGGGTTGTCCCCATTCCGGAACGGCCGGATTGGGTCCGGTAAACGCTTTCCAGTTGAAAGACCGGGCGCGATAGGGACAAGCCACCTCGCAATATCGACAACCGATACATTTGTCGTAATCCATCATCACGATGCCGTCTGCACGCTTGTAGGAGGCGCCCACCATGCAGACTTCGACACATGCAGGGTGATCGCAGTGCATGCAGGGCCGAGCGAGGTACATGGTTTCACCCCCATATTCTCCCGCCTCGACCACCGTGTTCCAGGATATCCAGGGTGGGACATCATTGTGCGCCCGGCAGGCCAGCGTGCAGTAACCGCAGCCGGTACAAGCCTGCTGGTCGATCACCATCGCCCAACGATGCGGGCTGGATCCTTCAGGACCAGAAGACGCCGAGGCATCCTTCACCCAACGCACGCCGAGATACGTCGTGACGGCGGCGACGATTGTCTTCAGAAACCCCCTTCGATCGACAGCTTGATCAGGCATCGTCCTCACCTCGTTCCTTCCTGCCATTGAATCGCTGGTACCAACGTTCCAGCCACGGGGAAAGGATCATACCGGCCGCCATACCGACCAAGCCGGCAAGCGTGGCAAAACCGAGTGGGTTGACATTTCCGGGATCGTCGCTGATGAGCGCCATTTCCGTCGAGGTAACACCGACCTCCGCCTGCGCACTCTCGGCTTCGGGGTGAACCTGAACCGGATCGTGCATTTGATAGGCATGGCAGGCGTTACACGTACTCAGCTGCACGTTGAAGCTATGATCGCGTACAGCGTGCCCTTTCTCGCCAGATGCCCCTTCTACCGGGCTGATGTGGCAATCGGCGCAGGTCAGACCCTCCGAACTGTGCGCGGAGTGGGCGAAATTGGAAGCCCGATCGCGATGACACGTTGCGCAGAGCATCGAGGCGTCGTTCGACTTCAGACTCGTCTCATGCGGATCGTGGCATCCGATGCAGGTCAGATTTGCCTTTCGATGACCGCTCACCTGCCACTCGAAGTACGTCTCCGTGTGGCAAGTGCCGCAGAAATTCGCCGATCGATCGGCGGGCATCGGTTCCGCAGGATGGTCATCCGGTATCGGACTGTGGCAAGCCACGCAGCTGATCTTATCTTCATCCCAGGTAGCGGAATCGGGGTCATATCCCGTCGTATGGCACCCCATACACATCGCGGGTTGACCTTGCTCCAGCCAGGCTTCCTGGAACACCGGATCGCTGACGGAGTGTCCATGCGCACCTTCTTCCCATGCCTCTTGAAATCCTGCATGGCAGATCTGACAATCCTCGGTGGAGGTCGCAGTGAACTGCGCTTGTGCGCTGCTGCAGGAGAAAATGAACACAGTTACGGCCATGGGAACGGCGAACAACACCCCAAAGCAGAGCATTCTGATCCATCGTTTCGTCATCGTAGATATCTCCTCGATTGAGGTTTTCATGCTTGCGTTACGTCCGGTGCATCCCGAAATACGTCACAGACCAGGCATTTCTCACACAACAGTCCATGCGGATCTCGAAAGAACTGCCAGCACGTTTTTCCACCCTGCTTGTATACCGGGCACTGTTCCATTCGCTCCTTGGGACAGTTCTTAAGTAACCAACATCGAATGGTCGGTACGAGACTGGCCGATTCAATAAGACGGTCCTGAGAATCCTTTTGCCAACGTGCATCCAGCCTGCGCAGAAAATACACAACGCTGACCGTCAGCAGGACCGGGATTCCAAAACGCAGCAGCACACCAAGA
Source organism: Anaerolineales bacterium (assembly GCA_034430695.1). Lineage (GTDB taxonomy): Bacteria > Chloroflexota > Anaerolineae > Anaerolineales > E44-bin32 > WVZH01. Next base: position 9,617 of record DAOUEE010000228.1, read on the forward strand.
AGGAGAGCCCCAAATGTTGTCATCATCCTCTTCCTTTCTTACCCTTTTGGCCTCGTTCAATCCACGTTCCAATCATCAACAAAAGCGAAGCCGGAAGCGCTAATCGAATCAACGCCAAGAGAATCAGCAAGTATACGGTATTCATTTCCAATCGTCCTTTCGCCTATTGTTTCATCTATATCGTAGAGCCTGGAACCCGGTCCGTAAATCCGGCACTCGCCCGATTTTTCGATTGGGTGAGTTCCCCACGAAATATGTGAAAAATGGTACAAACACCCCATGCGCTGTACCATAAAATGTGTCAATTTGTGGGTAATACAACCCATGTGGTACAGAAAAAAGCCCGCCGTACAAACACGACGGGCTTTTTGGGCAGCGCTAGACGATGACCTTTTCCCAAATTGAAATCATCCTCGGATCGAGGATGCTGGATAACAATATCCGCATTTTTACGTTGGGTTTATTTGAACGTCTCCGCTTCGAGGTAGATGCGTTTAATCCGCGGATAGCGCTCACCGATCTTGTTCTCAATTCGATCGATTCTCAGTTCCATGCCTTTCCGCTGTCCTTCTAGCGTTCCTTTTATCCTGCTGCAAAATGGATGCTCGCCGCAGAGGTTTTCCGTCTCGATCGATCGGCGAATCAACCGATCAATCGCGCCAGCGCATAGGCTGCAGCCGCTGCCAGTCCGCCAACCAGACCCGTTTGCATACTCGAACGTCCTGCAGGCACACCCATGGCGCGTCCTTTGATGAAGCCAAATACGAGCAGCGCCGTCAACGTAACCCCTATCGAGACATAGAATGCATTGCCCACATTCTGCAGCAAGATGTAGGGAAGCAACGGGATGAATCCGCCAACGATGTACGCGAGCGCGATCGTCCCCGCACTTTCCATGGCCCGGCTCGGTGTGGGTCTCTCCAGGCCAAGCTCGAACTGCATCATGAAATCGACCCAGCGTTCCGGATCCTGTTCGAATGCGTCCAGCACCTCTCTCCCGGCGGCCTCGGAAAGTCCGTAATCATGGAGTATGTTGGCCACTTCATCCCGTTCAGCAGTGGGAATTTCACGCACTTCACGCCACTCGCGTTCCCGCTCGACGCGATAATGTTCTACGTCGCCGCGGGCAGCGAGATAACCACCCAGTCCCATCGCAATCGATCCGGCGGCAATTTCCGCCAACCCGCCCGTTACGACGATCTTCGTGGATGCACCTACGCCGGTCAGCCCGGCTGCGAGCGCAAACGGAACGGTGAGACCATCCGACATCCCGATCACGATGTCCCGCAGGACGTTCGAAGCCTGGAAATGTTCCTCTTTATGTGGTTGCACACTCACCGTCATCGATACCCTTCCCAATCCGGATCCTGATGTGCCGCGCTGAAATTTGCTTTTCCAGGTGAAGACACCGTTAAGACGCAATCGAATAGTCTACGAATCAACCGCCTCACCTTTGCCCATCCACAACGGCCGAACTTCATCCAGAAACACCATCGCCACCACGGCAAACGGGATGGAATACAGCAGGCCGAGCAGACCGCCGGCCTTGAATCCGAAAACCGTTGCCATGAGCACGATCGCCGGATGAAGCTGCAGCGCACGGCCGAACAGCACCGGTGAAATCAAGTGGATTTGCACTTCGGTCAGGCCAACGATGACCAGCAGAGCCCACAGGGCCAGGATCGGTGTTACCGTCAGAGCGCTCAACACGCTCAACAAAGCAGCGACGAATTCACCCAGAATGGGCACGATACTGAGGATGCCGCCAACCAGTCCGATCGCCAATGCGAAAGGAACCCGCAGGATAGCCAAACCGGTGCTGAACCCGACTGCATAAAAAAGGATTTTCAGCGGTTGGACTCTTACCCAACGCCCGAGGCCCTCGAGCACACGGAGACTGATCCGACGCATTTCGGCGCTTCTTGTGGACGGGATCCATTCCGGCAGGTGTTCCAAAAAGCTATCTTTCGAAACCACGAAGAAATATGCCAAGACAAAAACGATGCCGATATCCAACGAGGCGTTCCCCACACTTCCCACCGTCCCCAACACCGCTTGAACCACGGTAGAGAGACGCTGTGAGACTACAGTCGCTGCGTCACCCGCCGACGGAATGAGCTGTCCGATGAGCGGCGTCGAGGCCAGGCTGGACGAGATCGAGTTCCACAGCGCCGGACCCTGGGATTGCAGCGTCGCAATCTCCGCATTGAAGAGGGGCAGCATCAACTCGCCGATTCCCAGGACGATCGCCAGGAGCAATAAATACAGCAAGAGCACGCCCGGTGAACGGGGGATGTGCCACTTTTCCATGCGCTGTACGCCCGGCTCCAATCCCAACATCAGCAACAGCGCGCCGAAGAGCATGGCCAGGACTTCGAAGATCAGGGAAAAATTATGGATGAAGACCCATAACGCCGATCCCAACGTGAAAAGCATCAACCAGAGCCGGATGGGTTTGGCGGCAACGATCCGCACGCTTTCCCATTGCGGGCCGGATGCATCTCTATCGATCTGGTCGTTATTTTCCTTGGCCAAGGTTACAGGATGCTCCATGGCTGCCCTTCTTTATAAGTTCCTGTGTCCATAGAAAGATCAACTCGGCATTCGTTTTCGATAATCATTTCCTTCAACTTTCTCACGCCGAAAGCGAGTCGTGGCTTTTTCGTGGAGAGTCATGCCGGATGTGGAAGACGTAACCCGGACTCCAGGGGGTGCCGAGAGCAGGGAGTACCCATCGGTCCAGGCCGATCCACCCGGCCGTTCGCCAGGCCAAAGCCAGCAGTATTGCACCCAGCAGCATGAGGGGATTCATACTGATCGATCCGGCCAGCAGATAATTGACGTTCATGACCACGCCGAAAAACGCGGCGATGCCCACAAAGATGCCCAGGATCAACGCCAGTCCGACGAGAAATTCCCCGAGTGATACCACGTAACTCATGATGCGTACATTCGGTTGAACGACATTGCTGAGAAACCACGCATACCAACTTTGAACCTCGGGATACGCGCCTCCGGTTTTCTGCAGCGCACCCTGTATGAATCCGTTCAATCCCGTACCGGCATTGGCGCCGACCCAGGCCGGATTATGCAATTTTCCCCAGCCTGCATGAATCCAGAGGTATCCGACAGCCAAACGGGTGAGCAACCACAGCCAAGCCCAACGCACGTTGCCGAACAAGGCACGTGAAAATGGCGATTCGGAAATGTGTACGACTTCCGGCTGTTCCATCTTGTCTCTCCGCTCAGTACTTCGCATTATCTTCATAACCTCCTACTATATCGTCACTCGTAAGGCCTTCTTTCATTGCCTCATCCGTTATTCTCCCGCAGAAGCAGCCCGAGCGTCTTTATGTCAGTTTAAAGAACAAATTAAGCGTTACTTAGAACAATCGAGAACACCCCGGTAAAAATCAGAAAGAATGCGTAGGGTAAATCCGGCCTGAGTGCGCATTGTTCTGACGGGAAATTCGAGGTATTCCGACGATAAATCTCTCGGGGATTGCGGGCGATCGCTCGGTCGCTCGGCTATTTCAGGGTTCTACCAGAAAATACACCAGCAACAGTGCAGGTGTACCGGCAACGATCATCGACGCGAATACGGCGAGCTGCTCGAGCAACAGCGAATAGATCTGCCGTCTGTGCCTTGCTGCTTGTGTCCAACCGGACTTAACGAGAAACGGGGGTTGAACGCATGTATCACCATTCACCCATATTGCGGAAGTGGAGTGAAAGGCATCCTGTGAAAACCCGAAGAGGGGTGAAGTAAAACTATAATGTGACAGATCATCATCGCGATGATCTCAAGGCAATTCATCGAAACGCTTCTGGCACGAGATGATCGTGTCCCTTGCTTGTTCCAATCCCTGCCAGCCGAGCACCTCCACATGTTTTCCCTCGGGTTCCTTGTACGTCTTGAAGAGATAGGCTATTTCCTCGAGGATATGTTTCGCAGGATCGTCCAATCCTTTGTATTCGTTGAATCTGGGATCATGTATCGGTACGGCTAAAATCTTGTCGTCGCGATCGCTATCGTCCTCCATCCGCAGGACTCCGAGCGGACGAACGGTGATGATGCAGCTCGGGAACGTCGGATTGGTGACCAGTACGAGCACATCGAGCGGATCCCCATCCTGGTCAAGTGTACGCGGAACGAATCCGTAATCGCCCGGATAATGCATCGCAGAATAAAGAACCCGGTCCAGCACGATAGCCGACTTTTCCGTGTCGAACTGATACTTGTTTTCCGACCCTTTCGGGCACTCGATGACGGCATAAATCTGCTCTGGCGGACTGGGGCCCGTCGGTAGATCTCGCCAATAATCCATTTAATCCATCCATTCCGTAGCTATAGAGGTTATCATTATCGCCTCTGAATCGAATAAAATGCTTCGTAAAAAACTTTCCACAAAATAGAGTCCCCTCCTCGCCATATCGCACGTATCGTGCTGGTGCCCGATCTGGAGCAACTTCTGCAAGCGTCTTGCTGACAAAATCCTCTGCACCCGCTAATTATCCCTTATTATAGACGTGCTACCGGATTCGTTACTGCGCACGACGAAAAAGCATGAAGCCAATTATTCCGGGTTGTCGACCTCCCCACCGTTCTGGTGGACGATTTCCATCAATTTCGATCTCTGCTGCGCCAGGATGTCCTCATTGTCGGCTTCGATCACCAATCTGACCACGGGCTCGGTATGAGATTTACGCAAGTTGAACCACCAGGAAGGATATTCGACGGAAAGTCCATCCAGGTGTGCTCGCTCGCCATCCCGATATGCCGAGGCCAGAACCTCCAGCATGCGATCCGGCTCTTTCGTGGAGATGTTGATTTCGCCGGATCGTGCATATTTCATCAACGGCCGAACCATTTCGCTCATGGATTGTTGCTTCTTGCCCAACAAATTGAGCATGACGACCATGGCCATCAATCCGCAATCGATGTACCCTAGGTCCTGAAAGTAGTAATGCCCCGACAACTCGCCAGCGAACACGGCGGAATCCTTGCGCATCTTGCTCTTGATGAATGAATGGCCGACGCGGGTTTTTAAAGGCTTTCCGCCGAGCTCCCTGATTCGCTCCGGGACGGCGCGGCTCGATCTGAGATCATAAAGGATCGTCGCGCCGGGCGATCTGGCGAGAAAATATTCCGCCAATACGGCGATCATCAGATCGGCGGGGATGCGTCCCCCTTTCTCGTCAATGAAACCGCAGCGATCTCCATCGCCGTCGAAGGCGATGCCCAACGCTGCGTTTTCAGTTTTTACTCGCTCCTGCAATTTTTCGGTGGTCGATGGGATGGCAGGGTTGGGAACGTGAACGGGGAACTCGCCATCCGGATTCATGAGCATGGTGATGAAATCACAATGTTCGAATCTGGGAATCAAGCGAGGCGTATCCAATCCGCCCATCCCGTTGCCGGCATCCACCACCACCTTCAGATGCTCGTCCCCTTCGATGAACGTCGAAAGTTCCTCGATGTAATCGCCCAGGAAATCGATTTTCTGTTCCTGGTCCTGATTTTGAGGTGGGGTATCCATGTCCCGAGTCAAAGCCTCGATCTCCGGCAGCCCCTTATCCCCGCTGAGGGGGATTGCTTTCTCCCGGCAGAGCTTGATGCCGTTGTACTGCTTGGGAAGATGGGAAGCCGTAATCATGGCGCCTCCCCGAAAATCACGTCGGATGATGGCCGAGTACAGCATGGGCGTGGTTGCCATGCCGATATCGAAGACTTGCAATCCGGAACTCAGGGCGCCCGCAGCCAGAGCTTTAGCCAGTGATGCGGATGTATCCCGCATGTCGCGTCCGATCACGATTCGTCCCCCTTGCAGATATTGGCCGAAGGCGGCGCCGATTTTTCGCGCGATTTCTGCGTTTATCTCCTGCGGTGCCAAGCCGCGAATATCGTATGCCTTGAAAATGCCTGACATAAGTATGTTCACCTCTGCTGATATTGAGCGCTTCGGTGCTGCGTTCACCGATCCATTTTTATAATATCCAACTCTTCGAATTTTGGCTTTATGGCTCGGTTATCACCAGCTTAAGGATGCCTAAAAAGGAGGCTTTCAGAATGGAAACAAACTCTCCGTCCGGTCGGGCTAAACTCGAGGACGCTGGATTGCTACGATCAACCAAACCGCATTCGTTTTCAGGTGGTTTTCTCTCGATCGAGCAGTTTTTCCACCTGCCGGCAGATATTTCCGACGTTCAAACCGTATTTCCGCATGACGATGTCCCCCGGCGCCGATGCCCCGAACTGATCCACGCCGATCATCGCGGATACGCCTTGAACTACGTACGGCACCCAACCAAGAGAGAGACCCGCCTCGATGGCGACGATCGGGACTCCCGGCGGGAATACCTTCCTCTGATAATCCGTCGGTTGGGATTGGAACAAACGCCAGCTTGGAAAGCTGACAACGCTGGCGAAAATCTGCTCCTGGGCCAGTTCCTCACGCGCTTCGAGAGCCAGGTGTACTTCCGATCCCGAAGCCACAAGCACGATCTGCGGTGTTCCCCCATGAGGACTTTCTGCGAGCACGTAGGCGCCGAAGCGTAGGCCGGCGCGGAGCACCTCATATTTCTCGAGGTCGAGTATCGGAAGCTTCTGCCGTGTGAGAATGAGTGCAACGGGACCTTCCCGGTGCTCCAATGCGACTTTCCAGGCTAAGGCGGTCTCGTTTGCGTCCGCGGGTCGAATGACCGTCAAGCCCGGAACGGAACGCAACCCGAGCAGCTGCTCGACCGGTTGGTGGGTCGGACCATCCTGCCCCAGTCCGATGCTGTCGTGGGTAAACACGTAGATCACCGGCAGACCGCTCATGGCCGCCAAACGCATGGGCGGACGCATATAATCGCTGAATACGAAGAATGTGGCTCCGAATGGAATCAGGCCGCCGTGCAGCGCCATGCCGTTCAGAATCGCGCCCATGGCATGCTCGCGGATGCCAAAATGCATGTTGCGTCCTTCGTAACTTCCGGCTTCGAAATCGGGACTGCCGGGTATGTGGGTGTGCGTGCTGGGGGTGAGATCGGCTGCGCCGCCCATGAATTCAGGCAAACGCTCGACGAATTTCTCGATGATTTTACCGGAGGCAACGCGGGTCGACATTCCTCCCTGGCCTGGCTCGAAGACCGGTATATCGTCGCTCCAACCATCCGGCAATTTGCCTTCCACCGTGCGATGGTACTGCGCAGCAAGTTCAGGGAATTGTTCGATGTAGCGCTCTACATCTTCCTGCCATGCCGCCTGGGCTTTACCACCGCGTTCAACGGATTCTCTGAAATGAGCTTCGACCTCCGCCGGGATGTAGAATTCCGGTTCCACAGGCCAATCGAGTCTTTCCTTCGTGCGCAGCACTTCATCGTGACCCAAAGGTTCACCGTGGGCCTCTGCCGTATCCTGCTTCGCAGGACTGCCGTAGCCGATATGGGTGTGTACATCGATGAAGGTGGGCTTTTCGGTTTGCCGTCTCGCATCATCGATTGCGGACGATATCGCTTCGACGTCGTTTCCATCCTCGACGTGAAGTACCTGCCAGCCATAGGCTCGAAAGCGCGCCATGCGGTCTTCGCTGAATGCCAGCTTGGTCGAACCCTCGATCGTGATCTGGTTGTCGGCATACAGCACGATCAGCTTCCCCAATTGCAGGTGTCCCGCCAATGAGGCCGCCTCGGAAGAAATGCCTTCCATGAGGTCCCCGTCGCTTGCGAGCACGTACGTGTAGTGGTCGACGATCTTGTGGTCGGGGCGATTGAATCGCGCCGCCAATGCGGCCTCGGCGATCGCCATACCCACAGCGTTGCCGAATCCCTGCCCCAGAGGCCCGGTCGTTGCTTCTACACCCGGTGTCCTGCCATATTCCGGATGACCCGGGGTCTGACTATTCCACTCTCGGAATCGCTTCAACTGCTCGAGCGGAAGGTCGAAGCCGGTCAAATGAAGAAGTGCATAAAGCAGCATCGAACCGTGGCCTGCGGATAGTACGAAGCGATCCCGGTCCGGCCATGCAGGATCTTTCGGGTTGAACTTGAGGAATCGATCCCACAGCGTATATGCGAGCGCCGCCGAACCCATGGGAAGACCCGGGTGCCCAGAGTTCGCCCGTTCGACTGCGTCGACAGCCAGGAAACGCAGCGTGTTGATACATTTGAGATCCAACTCTTCTCGTTCGTTTTTAATCGGCTCTGCTTTCGCCGTCGTCATCATGATGAACCTCCAAAATTCGTCGCTGCCGATCCGGGAAAATCTTTCTCGCTTTCTCCCGGGTCGTGAGGTTATTATTTCCTATCGGCTTTACGGATCTGGCCGGACGCCTTCTTCATCCTTCGCATCCATCGATGGCGACGAATCCGATCGCGAATACCAATCCCGCCAGATGACCTTGTGAACCCCGATGCGCCTCGGAACATCGCGCAAACCGGGAATGAAAGGCAAAAAGACCAGGCCGAGATATGCCACGGCCATGATCGCAGCCGCGATCAGGTCGGCGTTGGGTGAATCTGCGATTGCGGGGATCTGGTACAGGAACACGAAAGGCCACAGCCACCATCCTCCCGGGTAAGGACCGGTTTCGTGGCTCATGCCCCACTGCTCGCCCAACATGTCCAATTTCTGCGCAACACCTTGATCCACATCGTCCTGGAAGAACAGCAGCGATCGTGTCGTGTCCAGCAGGTACGGCAAGCTCGGCCCGCTGTCAATGGCACCTTCCAATAAACCTGCTTTCCCCAGGCGCAGCATGCCCTGCATCATCACTTCAACCGGGCCGTATTGGCCGTCCGGCAACTTCACCTCTCCGTTGGAAACCTGCGCCTGATCCAGGGCTGCCAAATAGGCGCTTAACCATTGTTGGCGTTGAGCCTTCGACGCAGCGCGGTATTGAGACAGCGCCGCTTCGACATCCGCATCCAACACCGCCGCTCGCTCAAGCGGTTTCAGGATCAAATCTTCCGCAGGGTCGATGGGATTCGTGACCCCAAACCAATTCGCCGGTGCGATGCCCAGTAATTTCTGGGCGTTCTGAGGGTCGGCGGAGTACGGAGGTCCATAATCCTGCAGACTGCTCTTCCCGGCGAGGATGCCCGCACTGGTTTTGAGTAAAGCGATCGGCGCATATCGGGCGACGTCTTCCGATCGCACCGTAGGATAATCCGGCGATCCCAAAACTGCAGCCAGGACGATTGCAATCAACAAAATAACCCCGAGCACGATCAGTCCTTCCCGGATCAAATCATAGGGTTTGCTGGGAATGTTCCTCAGGTACGCACTGGCTCGTTTATTCATCGGATGCCCCTTGTTCGGGAATCGGTTTGACCGGACCTTCTCTGCGGACCAACAGCAAGTGGATACCGACGAGCGCCGCGATCAGAAGCGGCAAGACGATCAGATGAATCGACAGCACCTGTCCGATATTCATCGGATTGAACAGCGCTCCCAAGCCGACCGCGTTCATCAAATCCTTGGCCTGCACGGCAATCCACTGCGAATCCCAGTTCGTTTGCGCCAGAAAGCCGGTCAAGGCTGCGAGTGCGGCGATTACGAAGGTGATCGTCCCGACAAACCAGGTCTTCCAGCGTCCGTCACGCCAGGCCGACATGAAGATTTTCGTTAGAACGTGCGCCAACAGACTGAAGAATAGCAGTTGTACGCCCCAAAAATGGACGGAATTGATGAAATGCCCGGTGGAAGAGTCGTGATACCACGTAGGCCCGAAGATCGCCATGATCACGCCCGACAAGGCGAGCACGACCAGACTCGAAAGAGCTGATACCCCGAACAGGTAGGCCAGCGAATTGACGTAGACCGGCATGCGCGTCGGCAGCAGATCTTCCAATGTCAGGTTCTCACGGATTCCTTGTTGTATTTTTTGCGTTAGGTTCACCTCTTTCCCTCCTCACGAGCAACTGCCGGTTCAAATATCTTCGGCAGGCGGAACCAGGTGGACGAGAAGAAAACCGCCACGACCCCGATCCAGGCGATGATGCTCGGGATTGCCAGGTTGAATATCCCGAAGACAACATGGGGAACCGTATCCAACATACTCGGTGGAATTTGATCCATCGCATTCACTCCTTCCTGGCTGTCCTGAAAGCGCATAAAGGGCTACCTTCTTCCATCACGTCCTGATGCGCCTACAATCCAACCATCGATCGTTCGATGCTTTCTGATTAAAATTCAACCTCAAAAGGGAGCGATCTGTCTTTACGAACGTCTCAACTTAGAATTATGAGAACCTTAAGCGTCCCGATAGGCTTCCTCCCTCTTGGGATTGCCAAAGCACGTATTTTTCGTGACTCATCGAACCATACTGTCCACCGTCGTAGAGTTACTCCAACCACCTAAAATGTGGCGGGATATCCATTGATTGCGAGGAGAGATCAGAATGCGACCCATCCATCGGTGAGCGACGGAAATCCCTTCCGCAGGTATTTCATTCTGCGCATTGGGTTCGACTTCCCTTGCAGCCTGCGCCTGCAGGACATGATGGATTACGGAGTGGGGATTTCAGCGGGGTAATGACGAAGGTACACTACACGTTTGCGTTGGAAGCGCTTGTGAATGGTGGATGCAAATTCCAACCCATCGGGCTGGAATCAACGTCGAAGGAAAATTTTGAAGCTGGGTCTACGCTTGGATGATCCCCTTGCGAATGGCGTATTTCACCAGGTCCGTCCGTGAATGCAGGTTCAGCTTGCGCATGATGTTCTCGCGGTGGCGTGCAACCGTTTTGGGGCTGATCCCCAGCGTCTCGGCGATGTCGATGTTCCGGGCGCCGTCGGCCAAATGTGCGAGCACCTCCTGCTCACGGACCGTTAATCCATTGAGGGCCTGCTCGTCCCGCGAATTTTCATCCTGCTGCAGATAATCACTCACCAGCAATTTGGCCATGGAGGGATACAGATAGACCTCGCCCTCCGCGGCAACCCGGATGGCGGTGAGCAGTTCCTCCGGGGCGGCTCGTTTCGGGACGTATCCGCTCGCACCCGCTTCCAACATGCGGAAAAAGTATTCTTCGTCCTCATGGATGGTCAGCGCCACAATCGCCGTTTCCGGTCGTAAACGCTTGGCCTCCTTGGCCGCATCGATCCCCGACATGTCCGGCAAACCGATGTCCAACAACACGACGTCCGGCCGGAGCTCGGTCAACGCGTCCAGGGCCTCTCGAGCCGTACCGAATTCTCCCACGATCTCGACATCGGCTTCGTCTTCCAACAGCATACGAATACCCGAACGAACGACTTCATGGTCATCCACCAACATCAGACGAATCGTCATCGTCTTCCTCTCCATCTCCCTGATACGGGATGACAACACTGACCCGCGTTCCCTCTCCAGGCTGGGATTCGATCGTGAACTTGCCCCCCAGTTCGTGCGTCCGCTCCTCCATGCCCGCCAACCCCCACGACGGCCGCTTCGAATCCATGCTCGCAAGCCTCATACTGAAGCCGACGCCGTCGTCGATCACGTCCAGCCAGATATTGTGCTCTCCGTAGCGCAGGTAGACGTCCGCCGTTTCCGCATCGGCGTGTCGGACCACATTCGTCAGCGCTTCCTGCACGATGCGGAAAAGGCCGGTTTTCATTTCCTGAGGCAAATCTGTGTGCTCGCCTTCGATATGCACGTTCACTTTGAGCGGCGCGCGCTGCTGGACTTCACCGACGTACCAACGCAGCGCAGCGGCAAGGCCCAAGTCATCCAAGTGGGAGGGACGCAGATCGGAGATGATGCGCTGCAGTTCGTTCAGAGAATGCGCGACGAGCTCCTCCAATTGGCGAAGGTTCTGCGTCACTTTACCCTTGTTCCCGTGTAAATTGGTCGCGATGCCTCGCAAGCCCAATCCAATCGCGGTCATCGCCTGCCCCGTCTCGTCGTGCAGCTCGCGGGCGATCCGCTGCCGTTCCGCTTCCTGCGCCGCGACGACCCGTTTGAGCAGTTCACCGCGCATGGCTTCCCTTTGCTGCGCTTCTTTGAGTCGCTCCGCCTGCAGTGCGGAAAGCTGCCGCTGTCGTTCCACCTCGAAGGAGCGTAAAAATCTGGTCACGAAAACTGCGGCCAGGATTGCAGCAGCCGCGCGCAGCAGCTGAACGGGAAAACCAAATAGATCCCGAAACAAGATCTGATTGATCACGTTGGACGGTGGCAGTGGGCTGGGGCGCGTGAAGGCTTGCCCAATGATGCCATACCAGGCGAAGGCGACTGCCGCCCATAGGCTGTCCTGTCCGAAGCGGGCCAATCCCACTCGCCGGAAAGCGCGCTGCTGGACGATCAACCCAACCGAGGCGAACAACGCCGAAGGGATGGCCAGCGAATACCGGCTCCACACATCCGCCACTTCCCAGAGTTCTTCTGGAATGGGATAACGGGCTTTCAACAGCAGCAAGCCAAATCCCCAGATTGCGGCCAATATCAGAGGCACCATCAAACTCAGCCGCCGGGTCCGCCGGTCTCGAGAAAGCAGCGAGGCGCCGAATGCCGCCAGGCTTAGAAAAGAGAAGGCCAATATCGCAACACGTGCGCCTTCCAAAAGAAGCTGTAAATCCACCTGCATCGGCAGAATGCGTAAGATCAGGAACATCTCGATCCATTCGTGCAAACCGTGCAGCAAGCCGAATCCGGCCAGTGGACGCAGGGCACTGCGCAATCTTTCATCGCTGCCACGCCCCGCTTCCAGCGTGATCGCCAGGCCCATGCTGAAGAAAGCCAGACCGTAAAACAGATAGACGATAGATATGAAAGGCGGTTGCACTGTTTACTCGATCGTTAACTTACGCCGGCTGGGTGAAATCAATCAGCACCTACTTGAGCGTAATGCGGACCGCAGATTCGCTGCCCGGCCATATCGCATCACGGAGTATTAACCCTTGCGCAGTTTCGTCCCGCAGCTGCGGCAGTAATTATCTTCCGCATTCGCTGGAGTCCCACAATAATGGCAGAACCTCTGTTCTCGTTCGGCGCTTGCGAATCGTGATTCACCCTTCGATTTGCGGCGGTTTCGCCGTCGTGGAGGACGGGTCTCACCTTCCTGCCGCAGTCGTATCCACAAGACCGCGCCCAGTACGAGCATCAAAACGCCAAATCCACCGATCACATACGGAAGCCAGGTACTTATGTCCGGCGTGCCCCCACTCGTTTCCTCGGGTCGGACAATCATCGCCGGATTTGTAAGCTGTCCGCTCGGATTGTCGTAAGAGACATCCACTCGAAAGCTTTCGGATGAATCCAAGGCGCCAGCATCGATGATGTGATACAGGATGCCGTCTTCCTCGGCAACCTCCGTCTCACCCGGGACACGCATCGATTCCGCCGCCTGCGGCTGCTGAACCCTGAAGCGCAGCGATTCGATATCAAAACCTCCCGGCCATTGAAATGAATAGCTTCGTTCACTGCCATCCAGCGTAAGCGCATCGTAGTATTCGACCCAAACCCCGGGCACGTCGGTCTGTACGGAAATCGTGCTCCACTCGCCCTCCTCGTTCCGATCCCATTGAACTTGATCGTCAGGTCCAGACGTCGGATCCCATTTCGCTACGGCCGAGGGTTCTCCCACGCGCGTCGGAATGGGAATCTCGACGGTCGTCGGCAGGGGAACGTCATCCGCCAACTGTATGCGCATGATGACGAGCATCTCGGATCGATCGTACTCCGGCCACAAGGCGATCTCGAGACTTTTCACCTGGGGTGCTGCCTGTGCCATCGTCGAGAACGGCACGAGGCACATTGCGATGAACAGCAACGAGCGTAAGAACACTTGTACAGGTATCCGGAATCGATGATCGGCCTCAGACATATGAACGTCCTGCGGCCCGCATCCCAGCCAGACCATGGCCTGCGAAACGCGTCATCTACTCACTCCTCGGTTCAATTATCCAAAAGCTGGGCGTTTGCCCACGAGACGCAAGGGATGAAGTCGATGGAAAGCGAACACGCAACATGTATATTATTAACACACGCACCACATTATGTCAATTTTGACCCACTTTCCGCACTTTGTCGTAAACGTTTCGACGAAATTTCCCTTCGAAAATCCTCAAACATGCGATACATGTCGTGATCTGTAATCGAGCGTGTATAATGATATCCATGAATTCTACCCAACTTAAACCGCCAACGCTTGTCGCCGACGCCGATTCGCTGCGCTCAATGGTGAAATCCCTTACCACCCAGCCTCTCGTTGCCGTGGATACCGAATCGAACAGCATGTATGCCTATCGGGAACGAGTTTGTCTCATCCAGTTCTCCATACCGGAAATCGACTTTCTGGTCGATCCTCTGGCCTTTCCGGGGCTTAGCGAACTGGGACCATTATTCAGCGATCCGAAGATCGAAAAAATTTTCCACGGCGCAGAATACGACATCATGTGCTTGAAACGGGATTTCGGTTTCACTTTTCACAATTTGTTTGACACTCGCATCGCCAGCCGCACGCTGGGCAGGAAACGCAGCGGATTGCGCGATCTGATTGCGGCGGAATTCGAGGTGGAAATCGACAAGCGTTACCAGCGGTCCAATTGGGGAAAAAGACCTCTTCCGGATAAATGGCTCGATTACGCCCGTCTGGACACGTATTACCTCATCCCGCTGCGCCATCGCTTATATTCTGCACTCCAGGAAGCCCAGCGCTTGGAAGAGGCGTTGGAAGCATCCGAATACATTACCCGCATTCAACCCCACGAAAACGGCTTTGATCCCAACGGCTTCTGGCGAATCCGCGATGCGCGCGATCTATCGCCACGACAGATGGCGCTGCTGCGCCGCCTTTACATCTTTCGAGATTCGCAGGCCAAGCGCATGGATCGACCGGCCTTCAAGGTGATGGGAGATCGAACGCTTCACGATCTGGCCGCTGCCGCCCCCGAGCGAATCGAGAATCTGAATGACATCCACGGCATGACGGCCGGGCAAATCCGCCGCTTCGGGGAGGGAATCCTCGAAGCCCTGCGACTCGGACAAAAAGATCCGATCCCGCACCGCCCACGAGGCAATCACACCGACGACGAGATCCTGGCCAGGTATGATGCGTTGCACGAATGGCGTAAAAGTACGGCCCGGGCTCACAAAGTCGATTCGGACATCATCCTGCCGCGAGAGAAGCTGATGGACATTGCCAAATCCGCGCCACGCAGCCTCGAATCTCTGCACCGAGTGATGTCACCCCTTATCTGGCGCGCGAATCACTATGGGGAAATGATCCTGCGGGCACTTTGGGGACACGACGATTCCATCGAATGAGACCATCATGAAAATTACATTCCACGGCGCTGCACAAACGGTTACCGGTTCACGGCACATGATCAGCCTCAACAAGCATAGATTACTGCTGGATTGCGGGCTGTATCAAGGCCATCGTAAAGACACCTACGAACGAAATCTCAATTTCCCATTCGCTCCCCGGAAGATCGATTCCGTCGTTCTCTCCCACGCGCACATCGATCACTGCGGGAATTTACCCAACCTGGTCCGCCAGGGCTACGAAGGTCCGATCAATGCCACGCAGGCAACGATTCACCTCACTGACATCATGACCCGCGATGCCGGCCACATTCAAGAGGCGGACGCCGAATACATTAATAGGAAACGGGAACGCCGCGGAGATCCCCCGGTAGAACCACTCTACACCGTCGCCGACGCCGAACAAGCCACGCAGTTCCTCACACCAAAAGCGTACGACACGCCCTTCGATCCGATCCCCGGCGCGCGGGCAACCCTGGTGGAGGCGGGACACATTCTCGGATCGGCCGGGGTCATTCTCGATTTGGAAGAAAACCACCGCTCCGTTCGCTTGATGTTTTCCGGAGACATCGGCCGCTTCAACCTGCCCATCTTACGCGACCCCATGATGCCCCCCGAGGACCTCGACTACCTGATCATGGAATGCACTTACGGCAGCCGTTCCCACAACCCGCCGCAGCAGGCATACGAAAAGCTGCATGAGGTCGTCACGCGCACCGTCCATCGAGGCGGCAAGATCATCATCCCCGCTTTCGCCGTCGGCCGGACGCAAACGCTGGTTTATTATCTACACCGCATGATCAGCGAAGGTGACATTCCCCGCGTGCCTATGTTCGTCGACAGCCCGCTCGCCATCAACGTGACCGACATCACCCGCGCCCATCCCGAGTGTTTCGACAAGCAAATTCTGGAATTCATGCGGAAGGACGCCCACGGTTCTGCGTTCGGCTTCGATCTCCTCAGCTACACGCGTTCCGTGGAGGAAAGCAAGGAAATCAACAAACTCGAAGGACCCGCAGTGATCATCTCGGCTTCCGGCATGGCCGAAGTTGGACGCATCCTCCATCACTTGCGCAACAACATCGAAGATCCCCACAACACCGTGCTCATCACTTCCTGGATGGCGCCTCACACGCTCGGACGAAGACTGGTTGAAGGGGTGAAGAGAGTAAAAATCTTCGGAGATACCTACACGGTCAACGCAGAAGTGGTCACCATCAACGGACTCTCCGCACACGCCGGAAAAGAACTCCTGCTGAAATATGCTTTACAGGCCAAAGACCACTTGAAAGGGATTTTCCTGGTACACGGCGAACCGGAATCCGCCGCAGCGCTGATGGAAAGCATTAAGGAGCAAGGCTTCGATAAGGTGCAGTACCCCGAATTGGGGACGGAAGTGGAAATCTAGACCAGCCCGCGCTATAATCGCATCACGGTACGGGGAGAGGTGCCGGAGTGGTTGAACGGGGCGGTCTCGAAAACCGTTGTGGTCCTTTCGGGCCACCGTGGGTTCGAATCCCACCCTCTCCGCCTGATAAATAAAATTCGGAGTCGAGCTGACTCCGAATTTCTTATCCTCAGCGCAAGAGCGATCCCTCGCCCGGGCCATTTCCATACGGAAAGTGGAAACATGGTCGGCATCTAGCTCGGGATTTCGAGCGCCTCCAGCCGTTCCAAACTCGCTTTCAGGACGTCGAAACCGCCTTGCCAGAAGGATTCCGAGCGAACGTCGAATCCCGCCTGGGTCAGAATCTGCTCCGGCGACTTCGAGCCACCGGCCGCAAGCAACTCCAGGTAGCCGGATTTGAACGCATCTCCCTGCTCCAAGAAACGCTGGTAGAGCGAGAGCACGAGCAGTTGGCCGAAGGAATAGGCATACACATAAAAAGGCGCGAAGTAAAAATGTGGGATCGCCACCCACTCCACGCGGAAATCCTCGCTCAACTCGAGCGAATCACCAAATTGATCCTTCAAATTCTCAAGGTACAGCTCCGAAAGCTCATCGACCTTCACCCCTTGCGCAATTTGCTCGTGCGCCTGACGTTCGAACAGGGCGAAATACGCCTGGCGCATGATCGTGGCGTAGGCGTCGTCCATCTGGCGGAAAAGCAGGTCGCGCTGCACTTCCTCGTCGGTATCCATGGAAAGGAGTTTGTCGATCAACAGCATTTCGCCGAAGGTCGAAGCCGTCTCTGCGAGCGGCAGCGAAGAGTGCTGCGTGAGTGCGGTGTGGTGATCCGCCAATAAAGAATGGACGGCATGCCCCAACTCGTGCGCCATCGTGGCGATGTTTTCTGGTTTTCCTTGATACGATTGCAGCACCCACGGCGTGAGATTGGGGGTCACGGTGGCACAAAATGCTCCGCTGCGTTTTCCCTTTCGCACTTCGCTGTCGTAATGCCTTTCGTCTAAGACTTTCTGTGCCAATTGCGCCACACGCGGGTCGAATTCCCTGAAGCTGTCCAGCACCATGTCTACGGCCTGGTTGAAGTCATAGGTCTTTTCGGTCTTGACGACCGGCGCGTAGATGTCATAGCGGCGCAACCGCTCCATGCCGATCCACTTCGCCTTCAATGTGAAGAAGCGGTGGAACAAGGGCATATTTTTCTGGCACACCTCGAGCAGTGTGTCCACGACTTCGTCGGGAATATCGTTGGCGATATTACGAACGGAAATCGGTGAGGCGTAGCCGCGCAAATTCATCCCCTCGCTGTGCCAATCACGGGCGATGAATTGATAGATCTGGCCCAGTATGACTGCGTCGCGATCGTATACTTCATTGAAAACCCGATACGAAGCTTCTCGCAGATCCGCTTCCGGGCTGCGCGCATAAACTGCCAGTTCGCCCCGTGTGAGCTCTTTTACCTCTCCATCGATCTCCAGCGGAAACGTATAGCGGTTGGTGATCGACTGATATAGCGTGACCAACGCCTGCGGGCCATTGACGTCCTTGATGTTGATGACTTTCTCCTCGGCTTCCGTCAATGTGTACGGCTTTTTCAATCGCAGTGCTTCCAGCCAGTAGCGGTAATCGCCGGAGACATCCAACAGTCGCTGCGCATCAGCGTCCTCCAGTCCCTTCCACCACAAGGTGAAGAACATCATGCGGTTGTCCACGTCGGCGGACAGCTGCTGCATCTGTGCCTGAAAGGTCTGGGCCGCCTGGTCCTGTGTGTCCTCCGAAAAACGCAAAGATCCGTAGGCGCCCAGACGGGAAAGCACGCGCACCGCTTTTTCATAGTCCTCGAGGATCGAGAGAAAAAGCCGGTTATCCAACGCCGGACTCAGTTTTTCTCGATACTCCTCAAAGCCGCTCAAAATCGTTTCAAGCTCCTGACGGGATTGCTCCACCTCGGGTGAATCCAGCGAATCAAATAAATCCGCCAGACTCCAACGCTCCTGTTTATACGTATTCGAACTCATGCGACGCTCCTCGTGAAACGAAATGATTGATGCTCAGATATCTACTATTGTATCGGCGTGGCAAGTGAATGTCCTTCAATTTCAGGTATACTGCCCTAGACATTGAAACGAATATAGATCACATCTCCGTCCTCAACGATGTAATCCCTTCCTTCCAAACGCAATTTCCCCTCGGCCCTCGCAGGCGCCAAACCGCCCAGTTCGATCAACGCATCCCAGGCGATTACCTCTGCGCGGATGAAGCCGCGCGCCATGTCCGAATGTATGCTCGCCGCCGCTTCGAGCACGCTGCTTCCGCGTTTCAACGTCCATGCCCGCGCTTCGCTTTCATTTACGGTGAAGAAGGAAAGCAGATCGAGCAAATCGAACGAAGCACGCACAATCGCTTCGCGGCCGGATTCCTGGATCCCGTATTCTTCGAGAAATTCCCGGGCTTCTTCGTTGGATAGCTGTGCAATTTCCATTTCCAGCTTTCCGTACAGTTGCATCACGCGCATCCGCTCGGAATGGGATCCGATTTGAACGGCATCCTGGCCTTCGGCTTGATTGACCACGATCAAGACCGGTTTTCCCGAGAGCAGCCCATACCCCGACAGAGCTTCCTTCTCTTCCGGCTTGATCTCGTGCTCGCGCAACGGCGTACCCTCTTCGAGAACCGCCCCAAGCCGTTCGAACAGCGCCATCTCCCGGTCGATGACCGCCCGATCGCGTCCCCCTTTCTGGCGATCTTCCGCCAGGCGCTCGAGGCGCCGTTCCACCATCAACATATCGTGCAATAGGAATTCCGTTTCCAGCGTCGTGATGTCGCGCTTGGGATCGACGCTGCCCGCCGGATGCGGAGCGGCCGGATCTTCGAACGCCCGCACCACGTGCAGAAAACCATCCACCTGCTCCAATTGGTTTACAACCGGACCAGGCAGCTCCGTGGACTTTGCCTCCACCTGAAGACCGCCGACGTCCGCGTAGACAACCTTGGTGTAGGTCTCCTTGTTTGGATTCAGCAGATCGCTCAAACGATCGAGGCGGGAATCGGGCACGTCGACGGTCGCCGTATGAACTTCGAATCTCGCCGCAGACCCCGATGGGCCGACGGGAAGATCCGCACCGGAGAGCATGTTGTAAATGGTCGTCTTGCCGCTCGAAGGCAGCCCGATGATGCCGAGTTGAATCATGTCACCTCCCCCTGCATGCGTATGCTGTTCTTCATGTTCCTCGTCCGATAATCAACCACGGAACTCGGGCCTGGTGCGAATCATGAACGCCGGTTACCCTGCAGAATCTTCGATTGTGTGAATGTAAATATGAAAACTTGACCGGCCGCCGCCGTTTGAATATACTTGCCTTACGCCGAAGTGGCGGAACTGGCAGACGCGCGCGACTCAAACTCGCGTTCCTTCGGGATTGTGGGTTCGATTCCCACCTTCGGCACAGTCGATTATAGCATAGCCGACCCCAGCAATTCACCTCGAGGCTGGGGTCGGACGCGCCCGGGCAGGCCGCTGACGCCCGACTCGCCCCTCATAAAATGAGTCTGCCGCCTTACCTCACATCGCCTGCATCCGACGGCTGTTGTTGCAGTGGCGGGCGCAATGTGGCAAAATCCAGCCAATGCGATGAAAAACACTGCCCGCACTCGTTTGATCGCCGGAATCGCACTCGGCCTCGTTCTCGGCTTGCTTTACGGCTGGGTGATTCGGCCCGTGAAATACGTCGATACCACACCGAACACGCTGCGCGCCGATTATCGGACGGAATACGTTCTGATGGTGGCCGAAGCATACAGCGGCGACGCGGATCTCGATGCGGCGCTCATCCGCCTGGCAGCACTCGGTTCGCAGCCCCCGCTCGACATTGTGCTCGAAGCCATCGACTACAGTATCGAAATCGATCGCCCTCGTTCCGAATTGGAAGTCCTCAACCGTCTCGCAAATCAACTGCGCGATCTACAGGCCTCACCAGAGATTGGCGGACCATGAACAAAGGGAAATGGCTTCCGCTCGTCATCGGTTTACTGCTGGGAATCGCTGCAGGTCTTTATTACGCCTGGGTGGTCAATCCCGTAGAGTACCTGGAGACCGCACCGGCCGCGCTGCGGGACGAATACAAAGCGGATTATTACAGTTTGATCGCCCTTGCATACGCCAGTACGGACGACCTCGAGCGCGCACAGTCACGCCTGGCCCAGATTCCCGATCCCGATTACGCCAGCACGCTCAGCCAACTTGCCCAGATTCGCCTGGCCGCAGGCCGGCCCGAACGGGAGGTGCGTGCGCTCGCCCTGCTGGCGGCCGCACTCGGCGAAAGCCCGGCTCCCTTTGCCACAACGCCTTCCACGCAGGGAGACAGTTCCCCGACTCCGGCAACTGCCACGCGGACGGCCACCATCACCCGGCTGCCGCGCACGAACACTCCTACAGCGACTCCCGGTGCGCCATTCGAAATGGTCGAAAAGGAGTTGGTCTGCAATTTAGATCTAAAGGTACCGCTGATCCAGATCGAAGTCATCGATGCCGCCGGCCAACCCGTCCCCGGGATCGAAGCGCTGGTCATCTGGGATGAGGGGGAAGATCACTTCTTCACCGGATTGAAACCGGAACTCGGGATCGGCTACGCGGATTTCACCATGCAGGTAGGAGTCTCCTACACCTTGCAGTTGGTGGATGCGGACATCCCCGTGACTGGACTGTTTGCCGAAGAATGCGCAGGCGAAGACGGCGAGACGTTCCCCGGCTCTTGGTTGCTCACCTTTCAACAGCCCGCTGCAGAAAACTGATCTTGCCACCCGTGACGTTTTTCGTCACGGGCCATCCCTCTCCGCCCGTTGGTTAGAGGCCGGCGCTCGAGCCGGATACATCGGGAAGCAGATGTTCCGGCACCTGAACGGCCACCACTTCTCCGCGCGCACAAACTTCGCCTTCCGCATAGAGATCGGAAGTGACGATCACCTTTCTACCTTTGATCTCCTTGATCTTGCTGCGAATCTCCAACTCTACTCCCAGTGGCGTCGGGCGAAGATAATCGACGTGTAATGCGGCGGTCAGGAAGCGGAGCGGCGGATCCGAATCCATGGGGCGCCCCTCAGCGCGGTAAGCCGCCGCGGCCGCCGAACCCGTGCTGTGGCAGTCGATCAGGGATGCGATCAATCCCCCGTAAACATACCCGGGGAAGGCGATGTGGTAAGGTTCCGGAGTGAACCTCATCACGGTCTCCTCCCCGTCCCAGTGACTTTTAATCTGCAGGCCGCGGTCGTTCAAGCGACCGCAGCCATAGCAGTGGCTATATTCCTCACGGTAGTAATCCTGAAACGCCTTCTCTGGCATGTGCAATTCTCCTCGTGCACGCTTAGCTCATATATAAGGACGACAACTCATCCTTGCAGGACCGAAACGCCAACCCGCGATCTCGAACGATGCAATCCTTGATGTTACTTTTTCTCAACGGTCTCGAGCCAGGTCCGGATGGATTTTTCGTGATCCGGGTAATGCCAATCCATGTTTGCGGAAATCATCTCCCAAAGAGGGCGCCCGTTCCGCCATGGGAAACGGTCGGGATCGAGCAGCACCTGTTCATCGATTTCTTCGATGATTCTCAGAGCTTCAGCGTAGGAAGCGTGGAACTCTTTCAACACTCTTTCCAATTCCAAACCGCGCTGCTGTTCGAAAGTCTCTTCATTCCAGCGATCCAGATCGTCCCACGTCATCCCGGAGGGCAGCATTTCGGGTTCCCGGTCTTGAAGCGATTCTTTCAGCCAGACGATCATGCGTCGTTCCCAGGTGCTGACGTGGGAGAGAAGATCTTTCACCGATTTCTCGCCTTCCACCCCGGGAACCAACATATGGCTCTGCGGAACTGCGGCAACCGTCTGCTCCAACTTGACACGCTCCCGCCGAATGGATTCCAGCAGTTTGCGCTTGTTCATTTTCTCATCCATGCTCTCCGCCTCATATCGGAAAGTAAACCGAAAATTCTAGAACACGAACGCTCAGCGATTGGCGCCTACTCCGCATTTCTACGCCGGCGCTCGCGCAGGATTTCCCGGATGTGCGGACCCAATTCGGTGATGATGGGGGAGGGCTGGCGCGGCTGCCAGAGTTTCTGCGCTTCTTCTAGAGGCTGCGGCCAGGACTCGGACGAATGCACGATCTCCCCCGGCCGATCGGCATGCGTCAGAATTTCCAGGCACTGGCGAAGCACGCGCATTTGCTGCGCTGCATCGTGCGCCCGGCCCAGGGTCTGGCCGAATGGGAATTCGACCGCCAGCGTACGAGGCACCCCGATTTTCTCCGCCCAGAACGGCATCATCGTCACCAAAATCGTGCTCAGGCCGGCATCCTCGAGTGTGCGTGCCAACACGGGCAAGTTGATCGCACAATCCGGTCAAGTCGGTGTGAGCAGCACACACTGGACCCCCTCGGAGAGCAGTCGATCGGCGACATGTGGACCGTAGACCTCACGCCACGCACTGGCGTCCGGTGGATACCCCTGGAAACCCATGAACGAATAGGCAAACTCCGCCAGCCCGCCGATCTCTTCCGCCCGCACCAATTCACGCATGCGGTCTATGGGCAGGAGAACGTTGATATCCTCGAGCACCATCTCTTGATTGATGTGCAGATGGCTGATGCGGATTTCGTGCAGATCGACGTCTGTCGGGATCGTGCGGAACGTCGGATCTCCCCAGGTGGGCTCTTTCCTTTCTCGTTCGATGTCGAAAGGAGGCTCGCTGCCGGAGTGATAGAGGCCCCCAGAGGTTACCAGCCCGAAGATACATTCTTCCACAGGTCGCGGCAGCGGCGTCCAGGGAATGGGCAGTTCCGGCTCACGCTCGGTCGCCTTATAAAACGCTGCAATGATTCGAGGCAAATATCTAAAACTATCGACCGGCATACAATCCTCCCACTGCCATCCGTGTGAACCTTGCGGGTCATTTGCCTTCGGGTTTGATCGACTACATTCCCGCAGGCCGGATTCATCCCTATTCTAAAGGCAACGACCGGATTATCAAGAATCTTTGAAACCCGGAGTCAGTTTCCATTGCAAAGGCATGTGATCCGGAAATATCGAATTGAGTCTGCCAATATTGACGAATTGTATCCACTTTCGTACAATCGTGGTACCCGTGCGATGATTGGAGCGCCCGATGCTCAACAAGGAACAGCTTATCGACGGTTTTGCCCTCAATCTTTCTCTCATCCAAAGACAGTGTGACGGGCTCCAGCACGAGGACAGCCTGCTACAGCCCCCTTTTCGCGGCAACTGCCTGAATTGGGTTCTCGGGCACATCCTCGTCGGGCGGGATCGGGTTTTACGTCTACTGGGGGAAGAGCCCACACTTTCGCCGGAAGAAAAGGATCGCTACGAAACCAATTCCGAGCCGATCACGCTGGACAGCGAGGAAAACCTCGGGCTAACCGATTTGCTGGCTCGTCTGCAAACGGCACAAGAGCGCATCTCGACAGGCCTGCAGCGCGCCACCCCGGACGATCTCGCGAAAGCAATCGATATAGAAACTCCCACCGTAACAGTCGGGAAGAAAATCTTCGGTTTGTACTTCCACGATACCTACCACACCGGGCAAACGGAGCTGTTGCGTCAATTGGCCGGAACGAACGATAAGATTGTGTAGCTGCAATGAGAAGCTGAATAGATCGATTCTACGGTTCTTCCACTGCCGCTTCAGAAGCCGCCTGGCTTTCATCGAGATTCTCTTGCGTTTCCTCTTGTTCCGCTTCGCCCGAAAAACCGAGATCGATTTCCTCTTCCATGGTGATCTTGCCCCGCAGAAAGGCGCCCTCTTCTGTCGAAAATGAGGTCGTGACGACGTCCCCCCAGATGCGGCCGTTGCGCGTGATCTCTACTTTGCGGGCAGTGATGTCCCCCTTGACGGAGCCGGCGACGACCAACGTCACGGCGCGGATGTGTTCGCAAGTGACTCTCCCCCCTTCCCCGACCACGACCAATCCCTGCAGGGAAATATCCCCATCGAAAACCCCCTCGATGCGCACGCCACCCGTGCCGGAGATTTGCCCCTGCCAGATGATTCCAGGCCCGAGCACGGAATCCACCCGCTCGGGTACCGGCTGGGTTTCGGCAGGCATGTCGCTCGTTCTACGAAACATTCGACCTCCAGCGTCGTTCGAATGGGAGCATACTCGCTCAGGGAATGGATGTCAATGTACCGGCAGCCGCAAGAATTGTCCGGCCTCCAAAGCACAGCATTATGAATCTACAGTGATTGGATATCCGCTGCGGCGGGCAAACCACCTGCGCTCTCGGCTCTCAACACGGCGTTCGTGATCGCCCGGGCGACGACTTCGGCGCCGTAGGCGCCGACGAGATTGACGTCCGCGCCTTTCTTGCCCGTGGCGAGGGCGATGATCGTATCCCCGTCATACATCGTATGTGCGGGCCGCACCGCACGCGCGACGCCGTCCTGCGCCATCTGCGCCAGTTTGTTCACTTCTTCCTTATCCAGCTGCGCGTTCGTAGCCACGACCCCGATCACCGTGTTGCTTCTCGCGGCAAAGCGTAAGGCAGTCTTGCCCACCATGCCCCTCATGACCGCAAGCGTGTCGGCGAAGGGCCCTTCGCCTCCGATCGCGATCGGTCCCACCTTCGCCGGACGAGCTCCCGCCAGAATATTTCCCGTCCGCGGATCGACGACGTCCCCGAGCGCATTGACGGCCATGAGCGCGCCAACGACGATGCCGCCGCCCAAATCCGCGCTTGCCGCGCCGATCCCGCTCTTCATCGCGCCCGCCATACCCAGGATCTTCCCCACACTGGCTCCCATGCCCGCGCCGGCGTTTCCCTCCTGCACGCGATCGTGCGTGGCGTTCTGGCAGGCAAGGTATCCCATCTCGGCATCCGGCCGGACGTCCGGTCGTCCCAGGCCCAGATCGAAAAGAATTACTGCGGGCACGATCGGCACTTTGGCGATCATCGTGTCGTGTCCGATGTCGCGTTCCTCGAGATAGCGCATCACGCCCCCCGCGGCATCCAGGCCGTAGGCCGAGCCTCCGGCGAGCAAGACGGCGTGGACTTTCTCCACCAGATGGGACGGGCGCAGCAGATCCGTCTCGCGCGTCCCCGGCGCGCCGCCGCGCTGATCGACCCCGCCGATGGCGCCGTCCGTGCAGAGCAGCACCGTGCACCCCGTCAGTGCCTGGGCATCGTCTGCATGGCCGACCATGATTCCCG
>DAOUEE010000229.1:0-8699 GCA_034430695.1 Anaerolineales bacterium
AGGAAAGTTTGCCCCTGGAGAAAAACATGACCGCTGAGAAGCCATCATTGACCC
This sequence comes from Anaerolineales bacterium, assembly GCA_034430695.1. GTDB lineage: Bacteria > Chloroflexota > Anaerolineae > Anaerolineales > E44-bin32 > WVZH01. The sequence continues at coordinate 55 of DAOUEE010000229.1, forward strand.
GACGCAACTTCCTCAAACTGCTTAACCGCGTGTTCGTCGCCACGGGCCTCGGCGCGCTGCTGGCGCCGGTGGTGGCCTATTTCTGGCCCACAGAACTGGAAGAAATCCCTTCCGAACCGAAAGCCATCGGAGGCGTCGATTCGATCGCACCGGGCGAAGCCGTTACCATTCCGTATGGCCGTTATCCGGCCCTTGTGATCAACGTCCCCGATCGAGGCATCGTAGCCTACTCTGCGGTGTGTACGCATTTTGCTTGCATCGTTAAATGGAACCCCGAGAGCGGCCGGATCGAATGTCCCTGCCACGACGGGTACTTCGATCCCCATGACGGCACCGTGATCTCCGGACCTCCGCCGGAATCACTGCTATCGTTCCGGGTCTTCACGCAGGACGATATCCTGTACATCGGGGGGGACGCGTGACTACAGCAGCTTCATCCCAGGAACTTCCCGTGAGCGTAAAACGGCGTTGGCAGACTGTGCTCAAGAATCTCACCCTGCGGGCCATCGTGCAGGACCGTATTTTCAGGAAGGTCTACCCCGGGTTCATGCACCTGTTCATTTTCTGGGGCATGACCATCCAAATCCTGGGCACGATCGTCATCATCCTGCAGTACCCGTTGTTCACACCGTTCGTCATAAACTGGCCGCGCGAAGGCTATTATCTCGGTTTTGAATTGATCATGGACATCGGCGGCATCATGATCGTCGTTGGTGTGATCATGGCTGTTCTACGGCGCACCTTCCGACGTCCGTCTTACCTGCCGAATCGCTGGGACGACTGGTTCTCACTGGGGTTGCTCTTGATCCTGTCCCTGCTCGGGTTCACCACTGAGGCCGTGCGCTTGCAAAGCGTCGATCCGGCTTGGCAGTCCTGGTCGCCGATAGGCACTCTGCTCGCCGGGCTGCTGCGCAGGTCAGGTTTTTCCCTCGATGCTGCGGTGGCGATTCACCCCTATCTGTTCTGGCTGCACGCCGCCACGGGCATGCTCTTCCTCGTCAGTCTGCCCTTCACCAAGCTGCGGCACATGGTCCTGGGCCCGCTCAACGTCATCACCCGTTCCCAGCGCCCCAACGGCGCCCTCGAGCCGATCGCCGACATCGAGAATGCGGAAAAGCTGGGAGTCGGAGAGATCAGCGAATTTCAAAGCCAGCCACTGCTCATGATCGACGCCTGCGTGCAGTGCGGGCGCTGCGAAGACGTCTGCCCGTCGACGGCAAGCGGCATGCCCTTTTCGCCACGGGCGCTGCTCGAGGGTCTGGAGTTCAGCCTGAAAACCACGCTGACCGCTCCGGTAGACGGAAAGCCACCCGCATTGTTGGGTGAGGCGATCTTGAAGCAAACGCCCTGGTTGTGTACGACCTGCGGTGCATGTCTGGAAGCCTGTCCGCTGATGATCCATCCGGTCAGCACGGCGATCGAACTGCGCCGCTACCTCACCCTGACCACCGGTGAAGTGCCCAAGTCCGTCGGGGATACCCTCACACAATTCGAGCGGCGCGGCAATCCCTGGGGTCTGCCCAAGGAAGAGCACGCACCCTGGGTGAAAGAACTGGGCGTGCGCATACTCCAGCCGGGAGGCGAAACCGACGTGCTCTTCTTCATCGGCTGCGCGTACGGCTATGATACCCGTGGCAGGCAAGCCGGTGCGGATTTGGTGCGCTTGCTGCAGCATGCCGGGGTCGATTTTGCAGTCCTCGGCGCGGCGGAAGGCTGCTGCGGGGAAACCGCCCGCCGCCTGGGCCACGAGTACCTCTTCCAGGTGATGGCGCAGGAAAATATCGAGGCTTTCGAAACCGTTAAATTCCAACGCATCGTATCGGCCTGCGCACACTGCTACAACACGCTGAAGAACGAATACCCGCAGTTTGGAGGGGACTACCGCGTGCAGCACCACTCCGAACTGCTGGCCGAACTGCTGGAAGCCGGCAAGCTGCAGACGCGCCCGTCGGACGACAATCGCGTTTTCAGCTACCACGACTCCTGCTACGTCGGCCGCATCAACGGACTTTTCGCGGAGCCGCGCAAAACGCTGGACAGCGTCGATGGTTTGAAGCAGGTCGAATTCGAGCGGAACAAGATCAACGGCTTTTGCTGCGGCGGCGGCGGTGGACACATGTGGATGGAAATCGACCCGAACACACGCATCAGCCACAGGCGCCTGGCGGAAGCGGTAGACATCGGAACCGACGTCATCGTAACCGCCTGTCCTTACTGCACGATCATGCTCGATGACGCCATCCGCTCGAAAGGAATGGGGGAGGAAATGGAGGTCAGAGACATTTCCGAGGTGCTCGCCGCAAACAGCGAATTGTAAACGCGCAGTCCTTCAGACCTCGATCTCCGACATATACTTCGCCCCGCAGCGGTAGCACACTGCAAGGGGGTGCTCTCGCCGGTAGGCGCGGAAGCGCTGCGCCCGTTCGCCGTTCCAGATTTCCTCGAGCGTCGCTTCTCGCACGTTGCCGATGCAATAGTCCGGAAAATCGACGCAGAAATTCGCATCGCCGTCCGGTTGTACGTCGATCAGTCTTTCGACGTTCATGCACCGCTGTGGGCCGACCGGGCTCGTAGCTTCCAGGAACCAGGTCTTGTATTCTTCTGCGGACAACGGCATGTAGGGAAAATTCTCGAGATCTTCGAGGTTCGCCAGGTAGCGATCGAGCTGCGTTTGGAATTCATCGACGTCCACGCCGGATTCTTCGTGATGGAAACCGCGCCACGAAAATGCGGCGGTAGCGAAACATGTTTCCATCTCTCTTTCGTACCTCTGCCCGACTTTTCCGGGAACATAGTAATACGGCACGATGTTGATGCTGCCGATCGCAAGGCTACGGGCGACATCCGGCATGTCGCCAAGGCCGCGGTAGGAGTAGGGGCTGATGGTGAAGCAGATCGATTTGCCGATCCTCTTACCGACGTCTTGCTCCAAAGTCTGGAGCGCTCCGATTCCCTCATGTAAGCGCTGAAAGCTGCCTTCGACGCCGCGCACTTGATCGTGGATCTCTTCCGGCCCGTCTACCGAAATCGTAAGGTGCACGTCTCCGATGTGGACGAGGTCGGCCGCGTACGTTTTCAACATCGTCCCGTTGGTGTCGATTGAAATGAACATCCCGCAGCCGTTGATGTATTCCAGCAGATCGATGATGCCCGGAAATAGAAACGGCTCTCCCCCGCGCAGGAGAACGAAGCGAACACCGTGGTCAGCCAGTTCATCCACGAGCCGTTCCCAATCATCCAACCCCATCTCCCGCCGCAAGCGCGCCTCGTCGGCGTGCATGTAGCCCTCTTCACTCCACTGGCCGCACATCTTGCAGCGCAAATTGCATGCGTTCGTGATGGTGAAAGAAACGAATTCGGGAAAATTCATGATCCGCTCTCAAGAAGTCGAATTTGTTCCTGCGGCAAGCTTCGAAAATACACCGCAACGAAAATCATGGCGATCGGAAACGTGAGCGACCACAACCCGAGGCCCGCAAAGATGAGTAGTGGTAAATCGAACAGCGCCACGATGGTGCCGAAGATGCCCAGTCCACCGCTAATGATGATAAAGGTACGGATCCAACCTGCCAACTTTCCCCGGCCAAACACCGGTAGGATAAACAGCGTAGCCAGGCTGAGGAACATGTATCCGAGCGCCTCGAGCGCGAAGAATACAGAATGTAGATTGGGCATCGCTAATAACTGGAGTCCCTCAAGATTGCCGCTTACGAGGTTGAGACGTACGACGAACAATTGAACGTAATAATTCGTCGAGATGATCGTGGCATACACCACGGAAAAGGCGATAGCGATCAAGCTGAACACCTTTTTGGAAGAAGGTGCAATGCTATGGATGCACGCCATCACCACGATGACGGCTATTGTCACGAGTACTACGGGGATCATGTTGAGCATTTGCAGAAAATCGAAGCCTTCGGCGTATGCTTCGATTCCAGCCCAATCAGGAGGTGAATAAGCGATGGCCAGCACTGCAAAGAGAAGCGAGAAGATGGCAGCGAGAATCGCAGCCCAAAATCCCAGTTTTTTGACCGTGGTTCGAGCGCTCGGTTGATTTGAAACAGGATGCTGCGTCAGCGGATTTCCCTTTGCCTATACGTCTGATAGATCTTCGTTACTACTTCTTGCTCCAATAGCGGCCTTCCAGCACGGAACCAAATGAAGCGCCGAGATAGAGAATCACTCCGGAAAAATAAGCCCAGAGCATCAAGATCACCACCGACGCCAAAGAACCGTAGAGTAAGCCGTAATTCGCCAGGTCGGAATTCAAGAACCAGGCGAAGGCGGAGCGCGCCACGCGCCACGCTATCCCCGCAAGCGCAGCACCCGCCAGTGCGGCGCGAGGATTGATCGTCCGGTTGGGCAAGATACGGAATACGAGCCACAAAAAGATAATGATCAACCCGGGGTCGATTAAGAATTGGATCCAAAAACCGAGAGTCGCTCCGCCACCCGAAATCGGCCAAACCGTCAATGCACTCAGCCAGACCGAAGCGATGAAAAGCAAACAGACAACGATTACGGAAGCGATCGCCGCGGCCCGACGGCGGAGCAGCGACCGGTTCGAAGCCCCCCAGATTACGTTCATGGTTTCAAAGACCGAGAAAAAGACTGAAGAAGCGCTCCAGACGAGCAGCAACCCGCCGATCCACCCAAATGAACCTCTCGCCTGCAGGGTCTCATTGACGATACGCATTACCTCGCTGGCGATTCCGGGAAACGTCGCATTGAGATAATCACTTAACGGTTTACGTACGTCGTAAGCCACGAAAATCTTGCTGCTGAGAAAAATCAGAAACAGCAGCAAGGGAAAGATGGAAAGCAGCAGATGGTAAGCGACTCCCGCTGCTCGGATGGCACATCCTTGCCTGGTGTAAAGATCGAGGGTTTCGCGGACGATCCGCCAGGTTTCTTCCAGGAGCGGCTTCAACTTATCCACTCGAGGATCCGGATTGTCGGATGAAAGCCGCTGTTCACGCTCAGGCATCGATCGTTCATTTCTCCCGGCGCAGCCCGTAAGTTCGCAGTCTGTGGCACGACATCGACGAATATCGCGAAGAGGAATCAATCTGATCGGGTGTGGAATTATTCGTTGAACAATTGGCCAACCGAACGACCTTCATGCGCCCGCAGGATCACTTCCGCCAAGAGCGGTGCCACGGACAAGACTTTCATATTGGGCAGGATTTTTTCCTTCGGCAGCGGGATTGTGTTGGTGGTGACGATTTCCTTGATGGGCAAATTGGCCAATTCCTCGAACGCCGGTGGAACGAAAAGCGCGTGGGTGAAGGAAAGATAAACGTCTTTGGCGCCGTGTTCTTTCACGATTTCCACGGCTTCGCACATCGATCCACCCGTGAGCACCTCATCGTCGACGAGGATCACATCTTTGTTCTCCACGCTCCCGATCACGTTTGTCGCCCGGGCACGAGGATGGTCTCCATTCCGTCTCTTCTCGACAAACGCAAGCGGAAGACCCAATTTTTCCGCGAAGTTGCGGCCTTTTTTCGCAAATCCCAAATCGGCCGTGGCCACCACCGCGTCCTTGAGGTGCTTGGATACGAAATAATCACTGAGGATGTGAAACGCGGTAAGCACATCTCCGGGGATGGAGAAAAATCCCTGGATCTGGCCGGCATGCAGATCGATCGTTATGTAACGGTCCGTTCCCGCCACCTCGATCATGTCCGCGATCATGCGTGCGCTGATGGGAACGCGCGGCTGATCCTTTTTATCCGATCGGGCGTACGCCATGTAGGGAAACACGGCCGTAATCCGTCCGGCTGAATCGCGGTTGAGGCAGTCGATGGTGATGAGCAGTTCCATGATGTTGCGATGAACCGGGGAGCACATCGTCTGAATGAGGTACACATCCTGCCCGCGAATGCTGCTGTTCAGACGCACGAAAAGGTTTTCGTTGGGAAATTCGATTAAATCGTATGATTCCAGGGGAACTTTGAGGTAATCACTGATCTCTTCTGCAAGAGCTAGGCTCGCACTCCCCGCGAGCAGCTTGATATCGCCATAGCCATATTGTTTTTTCATGACGGTATTTGTGCCTCCTCGTTCATCGCTGACTCGTCACGCAACACTTTCATTCTGCATTTTCCCGATGAAGAAGTTCTCGAACAGCCTGCCAGGGGGACAATTCCCGTTCGACGACTTTTTCCAGAATTTCCTCAAATTTACCGTCCGGCTGGGACTCATGAAATCGTTCCACTAACGTTTCCCGAATGAGTGCATCCAGGGCAGCGCGTTGGCGTTCCCGCTCTCGCACGCTCCATCCCCCTGAAGCGTGTAAGTAGTCGCGGTGCTGCAGGATACGATCGAGAAGCGTATCGAAGCCTTCCCCCTCCGTTGAAATCGTACAGACAACGGGCACATGCCACGCCGGCCCAACATCTCGCTCCTCGCCGCTCATGCTGGAATTCCCGGGACACCCCATTTCCAACATCGCCTGCAAGACTCGCATCGCGTTCTTCGCGCCGGGCAAGTCTGCCTTGTTGACCACGAGGATGTCGGCGATTTCCAGGATGCCGGCTTTGATCGCTTGTACTTCATCCCCCATTCCCGGCGCCGTCACGACGACGGTCGTGTGCGCAGTGCGTGCGATATCGACTTCGGCTTGACCCGCGCCGACCGTCTCGATCAGGATCACGGCGAATCCGGCAGCATCGAGTGCCTGCGCGACTCCCCCCGTCGTGCTCGCCAAGCCACCCAGCGCACCTCGGCTGGCCATGCTGCGGACAAAAACACCCGGGTCCCCGGCAAGATCGCGCATCCGGATTCGATCCCCTAAAATCGCGCCGCCGCTGAAAGGACTGCTTGGATCGACGGCCACGACTCCCACTTTGAGGGATGCATCCTCGCCTTCCGGAGTGGACAAACGCAGCCGTCGTACCAGCTGGTTGACCAGGGTCGATTTCCCCGTTCCCGGCGCCCCCGTTACGCCAATCATGTGCGCGTGACCCGTACGCGGGTAGAGGTCAGCCAGCGCCTCCAATCCCTCTGCTTCTTGATTTTCAATCAGCGATAAAAGACGGGCCAACGCCAGCCGATCGCCGGCCAACACGTTTTCAACCAATCGCATATGTACTTTGGTGTTAAGCACGAATCCCAGCGGCTTTCACCGCATTCTCGATGGTCTCGATGATGTCTTGAGTTCGAGTGCCGGGACCAAAGACTGCGGCAACCCCCATTGCATGCAACGCTTCCACGTCCTCATCCGGGATAATGCCGCCAATGAATACCTTTACCTGGTCCTGGCCTTGCGCTTTGAGAATATCCAACACCCGGGGAACCAGGGCCATGTGGGCGCCGGAAAGAATCGACAATCCGACCACATCGACGTCTTCCTGCAACGCAGCCTCTGCAATCATTTCCGGGGTTTGCCGTAAACCAGTGTAGATGACCTCCATGCCTGCGTCACGCAATGCTCGCGCAACGACTTTCGCGCCCCGATCATGTCCATCCAGACCTGGTTTGGCGATCAACACACGTATTCTTTTCTCTGTCATTTCACCTGTCCGTGCTTCGTTACTTGGGTTCGAGGCGATTATACACTACTCGACCAACGACGGACAAAATTTTCAATCGGGCTCTTCACCTTAAAAGCCTCCTATGAAATACGGCAGCTCGGTTCACTTCCCCGGCGGCTGCATTTACTCCGGCAGGGAGTGGAATCCCATCGCCTGGCGCACGAGCGCCATGGTCTCGCGAGCTTCTTCCCGCATGCGTTTCGTGCCTTGCACCAGGATCTCATCCACGAGCGGCGCTTGCGCCGCGTACGCCTGCCTGCGCGCTCGAATCGGCTCGAGAAATCGGTTCAACGCCATGCTCAGTTTGCGCTTGACTTCGACGTCGCCGACTTTTCCCTTGCGGTAGCGGTCTTCGAGCTCGGCGACTTCGTCCGAATCGTCGTTGAACGCCTCGTGATAGATGAAAAGCGGGTTGCCTTCCACTTTGCCGGGGACATCCGCCCGGATTCGTTTCGGGTCCGTAAACATACCCTGCACTTTTTGCGTCACGCTTTCAGCGTCGTCCGAGAGATTGATCACGTTCCCCAGCGAGCTGCTCGCCTTCGACTGCCCGTCCGTGCCCACCAGAATCTCACCCAGAAGCGCATGCGGTTCCGGGAAAACAGCGGCGTACATCCGATTGAAGCGGCGCGCGATCTCTCGCGTCACTTCGACGTGGGCCGCGTTGTCTCTGGCGACAGGCACGAGGTGAGCACGGGGTAAGAGGATGTCCGCAGCCTGCAGCACCGGATAACCCAGCAAACCAAAAGGCATCGTCTCGAGACGAGCGTCTCGGGCCATATCTTTCAAACTGGGGATGCGTTCCAATCTCGGTACACTGACGAGCATCTCGAAGATCAGATTGAGCGTGTAGGTTTCGGGAATCGCCGATTGCAGGAAAATCACGCTCTTTTCCGGATCGATGCCGACCGCAAGGTAATCGAGAACGATCTCCCGTGTATAGGAGTGTATTTTGGCGATCGATTCCTTCTCCGGCTTCGTCGTCAGTGTGTGCAGGTCTGCGATGATGAAAAAACTCTCATATTCATCCTGGAGCCGCAGGCGATTTTTCAAAGTCCCCACGTAATGGCCGAGGTGTAATCGCCCGGTGGGACGATCTCCGGTCAG
>DAOUEE010000230.1:0-9455 GCA_034430695.1 Anaerolineales bacterium
GAAAACGAAATCGTCGCTCAGCCACCGACAACCATAACTCCGACTTCCACTGATGAACCTTCACCTACATCGACTCCCGAAAAAGCAGCCGGCAATCTCCTTCCTCCAACGTGGACTCCTACCCCGTTTGGTCTCTCAGAAATCGACTACGTGCAATGGTCGCTGCAGCTTTCTGACCTGCCGGAGGGGTTCAAGAAATCGCCAATTGAAGAGTTCGATACAGAATCTGGCCTCATCGGCGAGGATGGCCATGGCGTAATGGTTAATTCGTTCGCCTTTGCGAAAGAGGGCGACGATTCCCAATTTGTCTTCGGCATCACAGGCCTGGTTCTGGAACACGAGCAACAGGAATTTGACGAACAGATCTCCCAGCCGGATATGCTGGTCGAAGAGATCGTCAATTCCCTGGATCACAACGGCATTTTAGAGCAGGAGGAAATTGGTGATTTGGAAGACCTCGGAGACGTTGCCGTTGGCTGTCGTTATCTCTTGGATATGGAAGGAATAGAACTGCGTTTGAACGTCATCGTCTTCCGCAGGGATATTGCTGGGGTAATGATTTTCACGGGTTACGTAGACGGCTATCCGGAGGCTGTTTCTATTCGAGAGCTTGCACATGCGTTGGAACAACGCATTCTTCCGACGTTGCCTAACAACCCGTAGTTGCGTATTAATTGTGGGGAACAGGATGCAGTTCTGCACTGGCGGCCTGTCGTATAGGCGTGCAACCGTTGTAGGATAAAAACAATCTGTGTTCGCTAAGCCGAGGGCTTTCGTTGATGAGAAATCAAGGCATGCGTAATTTCGATCAGGGACGAAGTCGCTTCGGTATGACGGGTAAACAAATTGCATTTCTGGCCATTTTGGCCGTGCTCACCTTCAGTGTCATCGTTGGGGGCGGATACTATGTTCTCAGCGATTCGGGCCTCATTGGAGGTGCGAATGCCGAACTCGTGGGGCAATCTCCAGCGACGCCAACGATGACCTCCACGAGCGAGCCCTCGCCATCACCGACCGTGACGCCCGAAATGGTTGAAAGCAATCCGCTGCCCGCCACGTGGACTCCAACACCAACGTTGACCGAGGCGCCCATCGATACCGCTTCCTGGACATTGGACCGGGATGATTTGACGGCCGATTTCGAGGCGACTACCCTGGAGGAGCTGGGCATTGTAGCGGACAACCTCCTGTTTGAGGGGGAATATCCTCTGATCAATATTTTCAGTTATATTGATTCCAACGAAGAGTTCGAAGGTGTCTACGGCTGGACGTTCCTGATCGAAGGCGAGTCGGATCAGGCCGACTTCGATGCCGAAATCCAGACGATGGATCTTTTTACGGAGCAGATGATCGAGAATCTCAGTGTGGAAGAAGTGATCGACCAACAAGAATTAGGAATGCCGGAGGACTTGGGCGAGTCCTCCCGAGCCATTACCGTCGTCGCGAGGATCGAAGATGTGGATTTTCGCTTCGATATGGTTCTATTCCGCCGGGACGCCGCAGGTGTCTATTGCGTCACGATTTATCTGGATGGTGAAATCGCCGTCGTGCCCATTCAGGATGCGGCGTTGAAGATCGATGCCCACATCCAAGAATCGTACCCCTAGAGATTTTTAACGTTACCCAAACGATCGATTGCATTCGGCGCTGGAGACTTCACTTCCACCAGGAAGAAGGACGCTCGTCGGATTTCCAGCCATGTTCACCGATCAGCGGAACAAAGGAGACAGGAACGACGTGTTCGCGTTTGAACTTATCTCCGCACCGCTGCCAGCACTCGAGAATTTGTCCGGTTTGGCCGCCAACGGGCAGCACTAACCTGCCTCCGTCGTCCAGCTGCTGTTTGAGCGGATCCGGGACGTCCGGCGCCGCCGCGGTCACGACAATCCCCCCATACGGTGCGTGCTCGGGAAAACCACGGGACCCATCGGCAACGATCACTTCCACGTTGTCGAGCGCAAGAGAGTGCAGCGCTTGCCGGGCTGTATTAGCCAGTTCTTCGATGCGTTCCAGAGAATATACTTTCTTGGCCAAGTATGCGAGGACGGCTGCCTGGTAGCCAGACCCCGTTCCGATTTCGAGTACGGTTTCGGAGCCGGTAAGCTCGAGCAGTTCGCTCATCAACGCAACGATGTACGGCTGAGAAATCGTCTGACGGCATCCGATCGGCAAGGGTGCATCTGCGTAGGCTGCATAACGATTTTCGTCGGGCACAAAGAGGTGCCGGGGTACTTTGAGCATGGCGTCGAGAACGCGGGCATCGGATATGCCTCGTTTGCGTAGTTGCTGCTCCACCATGCGCTCGCGCGCTTCTCGAATCTGCTCTTCCTTCATCATCTCACTCGATTATACAATTCCGAAGAATGAGAGAGAAGCGCAGCGCCCACGTTCAAGCGTGGGTGCTGTGGACAGGAAATCCGAGTCTTCTCAAGCGGTGCGTTGTTCCTTCCATATATCGGCTTCGTTGTGATATCCGGCCTGCTCCCAGAAACCGAGGCGATCGGAGGACATGAACTCCAGGCCCCTCAACCATTTTCCGCCTTTCCACAAGTAAAGATCTTTCAAGTCCTTGCGTCCTGGAATCGACCCGACGACGCCCCTCAGAGGATAGCCATGACCCGGCTCGATCGGAGCTTCGTCGGATTTTGTGGCCAAAAGGAAATTCTCAGCCAGAGCGACTTCAATAGGTATGTTCACCGTGAATCCATTCTCACAATGCTGCATCACGTATCGGGCCGAGGGCTTTGGATCGATGATGCCGGCTTCAACGAGGGATTTCAGTGCCACACCTTCCCATAATGTGTCGAATTTGCTCCACCTCGTGACGCAGTGCAGGTCTAATGTGACTTTCGTGCGAGGAAGTTCCTGGAATTCTGTCCAGGTCCAGGATTTTGGCCGTTCGACCTCGCCCCAGATGCGGAGCGTCCACTCCTCGGGATCGAAGGAAGGAACGGAGCCGTAATGTAAAACCGGAAACTTCAGCGTCGCGGATTGGCCCGGCGGTAGGCGGCCAGCTTTACGCATGTCGGTTTCTAGTTTGCGCCGATCGTCCTGAGAAGTAAACATAAATGTGCTGCCTCCAACGCAGATATAAAATACATCTGCCATACTCCAGAAAACGATAGTATCAGTATCCATAGTATCACAGACTCAGAAGCGAAAGCCCCGGATCTGGTTATGGGTACGCGAGTGAAAGATGGGAATGGCTGCCTTGCGTTTGAACGACCCATTTGCCACGGCATCGCGACGATCGATACGCCTCGGATGTCGTGTGGGTCGAACGCAGCTCTGTCCGCTGTTAATTCGCTGGATGGCTATTACTATTCGGAATGGGACCGAATAGCTATGCTCATGGCGCGGATGTGCTCGGCAGTGCTTCCGCAGCACGCACCGATTATCCGAGCGCCAAGGGCGGACACCCTCAAGGCATGCTCGGCCATGATTTCAGGTGAGGCGTCGTAGGTTGTTTTACCTTCATGAAGTCGCGGCATCCCGGCATTGGATTTGGCCACCAAGATTTTGGAGGGAGCCGCAGCGTGCATCTTGACGATCACCACTTCGATCTCCTCCGGTCCGTTGCCGCAATTTGCGCCGATGGCTGCCAGGTTGAAGTCCGCCAAATTCGTGACCGCATTTTCGGGGGAGACCCCCATCGAAGTATGGCCGTGTGTATCGAAGGTCATCGTCGCGACGAGTGGGAGATTGGTGCCTGCTTGAATGCAACCCCGCAGGGCGGCATGTACTTCCTGTAAATCCGACATCGTCTCGATCCAGAGCACGTCGACGCCTCCGTCGATCAATCCCGATGCCTGCTCCGCAAAGATCGACTCCGCCTCTGCGGGCGACAGATCGCCCAGCGGTTCCATCAATCTACCCGTCGGGCCGAGGGAACCACCAACGAGGATGGCCTCTTCTGCGGCATCTGCTTCCCCTCGTGCGATTTTCGCAGCCGTCCGATTTATTTCACGCGTTTTTTCCGCCAATTTGTGCCGCCCAAGGCGGGCGCGATTTCCGCCGAACGAGTTGGTCAGGATGATCTGTGCGCCGGCATCGATGTAGCCTCGGTGGATCTCCGCAATCGTATCTGGGCGCTCGAGATTCCACAATTCCGGCGCGGTTCCCCGGTCGAGTCCCAATGAAAAGAGCGTGGTGCCCATGCCCCCATCTGCAACGACAACGCCTTCTCCGATCATGAGGTCATCCCAAGCGGTCAACATTCTCGATTCCTTTCAGAGTTACACCGTAGAAAGCGAAATCACGGACTTGTCAGGGAAGCTCATTTTACACTTTGGTAACGCAGGATTAAAGCAAGACCGCCCAGGATGAGGATTGCGGGCCAGAAGAAATTGCTAATCGCAGCGAACATCGACGGGCTTATTTCTTCGAGCAGGAACACGCCGCCGAACACGACCAGCGTTCCACCGAGGATCAATGCAATCTGGTCACCTGATGTGCGAGGCGCGCTGCGGTTTGGATTGTGGATCGAATGAGCCTTTTCCGATTTCCCCGCCTCTTCATCCGAAGGGAGTACGATCAATAGCACCAGATAGAGGATCGCGCCAACTCCCTGTGCAAATAGCAGCAGCACGAAAAGCAGGCGGATCAATGTCGAGTCGAGGTTGAAATATTCGCCCAATCCGCCGCACACCCCTGCGATCATCTTATCTGTGCTGCTGCGTCTCATCCTTTTCGTTTCCATGATTACACTCTCCACAACCTTTTCCCAGGAACATCACCGACGACCAGCCGGCGGCCGCCGGCCGAGATCGACTGAAGCCAACGCGCCCTCATGGCCATCGGAAGATACTTTGGAGTAAATAAAGTACACCGGCGGCGATCAGCACGATGGGCCACACGGGGGCCTGAAAATCGTTGGCGCCGAATATCGATCCGAATATTGCCACACACAGCATGCTGATCTTGATCAAATTCAGCCCTTCACGGAGCGCCTGTTTAAATCCTGCACCGAGCACTCCGGATAAAATGACACCGATCCCCACGAAACCCGGGATCAGGGACCAGGCGTAGGACCAACTTGCCCAATTGTTGGTCGCGTTTTGCCAATACAGTAGTGCGCCAATACCCCCCACGACGCAAGCGGGCACCGCCATCGCCGGCACGCCAATCATCAAACCCATGATCAACAATAGCAGTCCAACGCCGATGATAATCGTGGGCCAGTTGCGGCCTGGATCCAACCATTCATACCAATTTGGAGACAACTGGCCGACTAGAAATGCGATCCCGAGTAAGATCAACACCAATCCCGCGCCGAGATTAGAGCGTCGTTTTGTATCCATGCAAACCTCCTGATGTTCTTTACCTTACTATACGGCAGATAGGCTCCGGTGTCGCGCGCTTTTCCGGGTTATCTGCACTTGCCCGGGAACGTCTGCTGATTTTACGTTATCTCTTCAATTTATTCGAATCGAGGATGGTTGTCGATTCACGGTTATTGTTGGCAGGTGTCTTGCGGATGCGGCCGGAAATAGATGGATTCTATGCGGGGAGTCCTTGTGCTGTCGGGGCATCTACTCTCCCCGGGGTTCTCGGAAGTCGAAGATCCCTTCTCGTATCGCCCACACCCGCCCACATGTTGCACAACGAAGCCCATCGTCGTTCGATTGCATATCGGCCGAGTCACAAGCGGGGCACTTCCAAAATTGGTCCTTTGCGTAGCTTTGCGATTCGGCGATCGTTCTACAGCGCACGAAGATACTCGGCGATAATTGCCAGTATGCACCGGTCCACTGCAGTGCAGAATCCAGCGCCACCAGTAGATCGAGCGGCACGAGTCGCTTCAAGAATGCAAGTCGAAAGTGGGAAACTGATAATTGACGCTCGAGTTTGAAGTCCGCTTCCTCCAACCACTTGAGCACGGTTTTGGGATGAAAGTCGAAATTCAATTCGGCGAATTCGACGGGCTCAGGGTCGAAAGGACTCCAGGATTGCCGCCTTAAAAGCCAGCGGAATATCGCCTTTATATTCCGCTTGTTCGCATACTCCAGCACGAAAAAACTCTGGGGCTTGAGTGTGGCGCGTACTTGCTGTAGAGCCGAGAGGGGATCGGCCATGTGATGCAGGGTGCGGATCATCGTGGCGCCGTCGAAAACAGACGCAGCAAAGGGCAGGTGATACACGTCTCCTGCCACGTAGCAATAACGCGGACTGTCACCGAGTCGGCGGCGGGCTTGCTGCAGCTGCGAATACGAATAATCCAGAAGGACGATTTTTTGAAAGCCCGAGTAGCGCGGTGTATTCCGCCCTGCGCCTGCGCCCACCTCGAGCAGCAAGTTGCCCTCAGACGGCAGTAAACGGCGTAGCGCGACGGCTTCGACGCGATCCTCGTAGGCGCGATCGGCATTTTCCCAGAAACGTATCTGGTAATCAGATCCTTCGTAATCGCAGACGGGTGGGCGGTCCTTTTGCATTCGATATCACCATAGAAAAACCGGGGCTTATCGCCGCCGGTGTTTGCTGATCGTTTCGATTGTACCCTCAAGTTGCGCTGCAAGGAAAGGAGAAAAGAATTCAACCTGAAATTCGAACGCGCATGTGTCAACAACCAAATCCGTTTCAAGCGATCAAAGCATAGAAATGTTGCCTCCTTGAATGCATTCGGATTCCATCACTGGTCCTCGAAACGAGATTCATCGATCAGGCGTTCCCGCCTGGTTTTATCATCCTGCGGCTCGATACGCCCCTGCTGACGATCGGCCTGGTAGCGGGCTTCCGCCTGCGTCAATTCCGAAGGCGTCGCCCGGCGAACGAGTCCCCACTTTCCACAGTGCGGGCAGCGCTCGAGTTTTCCGAAAAACACGTTGAGCGAAAGGACGTGGCGGCTGAAAGGCAGGCCGCAACGAGAGCACACTGCACCACCGGCAGCACCGTATTCTCCGAGGCGAAATTTTTTATTGCGGCCGGACAGAGAAGAAGTTAATACGCCGGCGACGCCAATTACGACAATTAGAATAAACAAAGGAATAATAATCACCGAGGCCGATTTCCAACCTTGCTCGGCGCTGACGAACTCGAAGCGAAGGACTTCGCTTTGCAGCGACGCGCCGGTGGCCGTCGAGCCGACGGCCTGGATTGTATGGACCCCGAGGGCGTATGCCGAAGTATGGAATTTGAATTCGAAGGGAGATTCAGTATCATGAAATACTACCGCATCGTCGATCATGAAATCCACGCTGCAGAGATCGTCCGGACCCGAGGCCGAGAGTGTGAAGCTGCCCTGGATCTGCCCGCCCATGCTGAAGCCGAAGTCTCTGCGCAGATTCAAGGTGAGCGAACCGGTGTTCTCCTGTGCCGAGGCGAAGCGAAGCGGAACGAGGAAAGTCAAAAACAACAGAATGATCGATGTGTGTCGAATTGTTTTCATGAGGCTATTTCCAGCGCGTGAGAATCGTCTCACGCTGAAAGAGATGTGTGGCCAGAGCCACCAATCCGGCGTCTATCACCAGAAGGACGGCGGCCATCCAGAGGATCAGACGGTCGTTGATGAAGAACAGTCCGGTGATTTGGCCGAAGAAGACTCCCAATAGCGGCAGAATGACCAGCATCGAGAGCTGCTCGGCGACCCGGGGATCGTTGGCTCTCGAAGAGACCATCACCGCCACGCTGACTGCAGCAATCGACAACAGTGGACCCACGACGAAAATCGCCGTCAGCCAGAGCGCATCCGCCAATCGGCTCAACACGACGGGACTGGCTGAGAGCATGCGCGCCCCTACTGCGAAGACTACAAATCCAAGCCACGTCGCACCAATCGCTGGCAGAATGGCCGCCAGGCCCTTGCCGGCCAGCAATTCTACCGTGGTTATCGGTGTGGCCAGGACCGGCTCCAGCGTTCGTGTGGATTTCTCACCGACGATGCTGTAAGAGGCAATCGTAACGGGAATAGCCAATGGCATGATCATGAAAAGCAGCATGAATTGGCTGATGATGAAATATTGGCTGCACTCTGCGGCGTTCATCTGGTCGCCGCATAATTGTGTGAATCCGCTGGGCATGTCCGCAGACGAAAGACCGCTGACATCCGCCGAATTGCGGGTAGCATAGAGCATGATCAGCGGGAGCGCGGTGAAAATGATGGGCAGGAAGGCAACGGTGAAGAGCACAAAGCGGTTCTTGAACACCTCCGCCCATTCTTTGCGAACGATAATCCAAACCTTGTTCATCCATCACCTCTGTCGTCAGTATGCGACGCGTTTTTGCATTGCGTTACTTCGAATCGTCGGTGTCATGATCCTGCGGATTGACCAGCCGTAAATACACATCTTCGAGCGACCGCCGCAGCTCGCCGACGAATTGAATATCGGCGCCCATTTCGACCAATGCCCGAACGATGGCGGGATTGTTTTCCTCGGGTTCGTCGAGGCCAACCACCAATTTCCCGTCCATCGTTTCCACGGAGCGCACGAATGGAAAGTTCTCGATCCGTTCGACGAAACCCGGATGGATGCCGCGCAGATGGAAAACCACCGTGCGGGCGTAGACGGAACGCCGCAGCGCGGAAGGTGTATCGAGCGCCAGAATATGTTGGTTGAAAACCGCGATGCGATCGCACAATCGATCCGCTTCATCCAGATTGTGCGTGCACATGAAGATCGTACGCCCTTCGCTGCGAAGTTCGGCGATGAAATCCCGCACCAGGCGCGCGGCTTCCGGATCGAGGCCGCTGGTCGGCTCGTCGAGGAACAAAATCTGAGGCTCGTGCAGCAGGGCCCGGGCAATGGCCAACTTTTGGCGCATACCTTTCGAAAACTGGGCAACCGCTTCCTGGCGGCGATCCCACAATTCCAGCATGCGCAGATAGCGTTCGACCTGCCCGGGAACGTCTTCGACTTCGTAGAGACGGGCGAAGAAATCCAGATTGCGCTCGGCGCTGAGGCGATCGTACAATCCCGGCGATTCGGTCAGGATGCCCACCACTCTGCGGATCTGGGTGTCTTCCTTGCCGAGTTCGAAGCCTGCTACCACCGCGCTTCCGGATGTGGGGGCGATCAACGCCGTCAACATGCGGATCGTCGTCGTTTTCCCGGCGCCGTTCGGACCCAGAAAGCCAAACACCTCACCGGAGTTCACCTGCAAACTCAATCGATCCACGGCGACTACGTCGTTAAACAGCTTGGTCAATGAATCGGTTTTTATCATCTTCTCAACCTGTCAGGCCTCGCATGCATTTCGGAATATGTTCTCCATTTCACGTCCTGTAGGAGAAGCCCCGAAATGCGTTGAGGACTTCTAATGGTGTGTAGGACTACACAAATCGGCTGTCTTCAACCTGTTCTGCCGTTATGTCATCGGCGTCCGCCGCCGGGATCGATTTTGCGGGTGGAGGCGGTTCTGCCGATGGCAAGGCGGCGGTTTCTAAGGATTCCGTATCGAAATCGCGTAATTTCAATATTATCACCAAGCTGGCGATCGCGGTCGCTGCGATGAGCGCTTCT
>DAOUEE010000231.1:0-11850 GCA_034430695.1 Anaerolineales bacterium
CCGACACCCACGGGCCCATTGAGCTACACGGTCGAGTTGGGCGATTCACTCTGGACGATCGCCGAACAGTTCGGATTGGACGGAATCTCGCTTTTGATGGCCGTGAACAACATCGACGATCCGGATGCGATATTCGTAGGACAGGTTTTGATCATCCCCGGCGCGGAAGACGTCTTGCCGACGAACACACCTCTGCCGGAGAATCTGCTGCCCGGACAAAAAATCGAATACCGCGTCCAACCGAACGACACGCTCGAGTCGATCGCCGCGCAGTTCAACAGCACGGCGGAAGCGATCGCCGAAGCCAATGACATCGAAGATCCGAACGACATCGGCGTCGGTCAGATCATCCTCGTCCCGGTTAACATCGCCACACCGACACCCACGCTGTCTCCGGGGCCGGGTACGCCTTCCGCTACGCCGAGCTAGCCGCGATATCAAATCCATAGAGTAAAAATAACAACGGGGCTGTCCCAAAAGGGCAGCCCCAATTGAAACCCGCCGGGTCTAACTCGTAGGTTGGGTTGAGGGAACCGAAACCCAACATTTCACGGCGGCGGAAAAAAATGCGCCAGATATCGGCACCGGATATATATCCGGCACCAGCGAGGTTTTAGGTTGGTTGCGGAGCGATATTGGATCTGGGTGCAGCCCTTTGTGGAAGTTCTCTGTCCTATTTTCTCGAATCGAGTGTAAACGACCAGGAATCTCGCAGCGCCGTTTCGATGGTTTCGATCACCTCGGGAGATTTCTCGCTTGAACGCGCGGCTCGAAGTCCGGTAAGGGCTTGCGGAGAACGAATGCGGCCGAGCGCCCAGGCGGCATGCGAACGCACGAGCGCTTCCGGGTCTTGCCGAAGGAGAACGATCAACTCGGGGACAAATGCCGGATCTTCGGCGTTGCCCGCCACGACGGCTGCGTTGCGCACCAGACCGCGCCGCCTGGCGCGCAGCAGCGGGCTTTGCTTGAATCTGCGGCGCCAGTCATCCGGTTGAAGCTGCAGGAATTGCCCGAGCGTCGCGCCGGCGAGGGATTCGCGAATCTGGAATGCGGGATCCTCGCTCGGCTTGGCGAACGTCTTATTGTAGGGACATACTTGCTGGCAGACGTCACAGCCAAACAACCAGTCTCCGATCTGCGGACGGATGTCGAGTGCGATCTCATCTTTGGCTTCGATGGTCCAGTACGATATGCATTTGCGGCCGTCCAGGGTACGGTTGGGCAGGATGCATTCGGTCGGGCAGGCGTCGATGCAGCGGGTGCACGTCCCACAACGGTCGGTTGAGAACGGCTCATCGACCGGCAGGGGAACGTCGAGCAGAATTTCGCCCAGGACGAAATAGGAGCCGAGTCGTGGGTGGATCAGGCACGAATTCTTTCCGATCCAACCCAAGCCCGCTCGCTGCGCGAGTTCGCGCTCGAGCAGCGGCCCGGTATCGGTGTAGATTTTGTGTTTCACTTCCCTTCCCAGCCGCTCCTGAATGAATAAGACGAGCCGGCGCATGCGCTCGGGCAGCACGATGTGGTAGTCATCCCCGAGGGCGTAAGATGCGATCTGAAAGTTGGATGTCTCGCGGAATGCAGCTTTGGGAAGATAGTCCGCTGCGAGGACGATGATCGCCTGGCATTCCGGCAGGATCGTGCGGGGATCGGCGCGGCGTTGACGGGCATCTTCGCGGTTCATGTAGGCCATGCCCGCATGATGCCCTTCGGAGAGCCACGCTTCATAGACCTCGAGATGGGCAGGCGGATCGGGCGACGTGATGCCCGCAAGCGAAAAGCCGGCGCGTTTTGCTTCGTCCTTTATTTCTGCGGCTAACGCCTTCGCTGGGGCTTCGTGCATGATTTCCAAATCTTCCCTTGGAGAAGCGCTGATCCGATTATACCGGTCTTCGATTCATTTAGCGCGCAGGCGATCTTGCCTGGGAGTATCGCAACCATGCCTTTTCAGGTTCGATAGGAGAGATGGAGAAACCCGCGCCCCTTAATTTGGAGCGGTTTCGGGATGATGTATTATTTGCCGGTTTCGAGCAGGTATTCGTGGATGCCTGCCGCAGCTCGACGGCCTGAGGCGACGGCGGTAACGACCAGGTCGGGTCCGCTGACTGCATCGCCGCCGGCGAAAACGCCCTTTCGCGACGTGGCGCCCGTTTCTTCCTCGGCAATGATGAGACCCCACTTGCGAGTTTCCAGGTGGTCCGTCGTCTTTCCGATGAGGGGATCGGGCCAGTAGCCGATCGCCAGAATCACGGTGTCCGCCTCTACGGTGAAATTCGAACCCTCGATGGGGATGGGCCGTCTGCGGCCGCTTTCGTCGGGCTCGCCCAATTCGCATTGCAAGCATTCAACGGCGCTAACGCTCCCGTCTGGTCCGGCGATGTAACGCACCGGCTGGGTAAGAAAACGATATTGGGCGCCCTCTTCTCTAGCCAGGTGGCGGTCCTTCTCGCCACCCGGCATCTCGGCTTCCGTGCGCCGGTAGAGACAGGTGACCTCTTCCGCCCCGAGCCGGATTGCAGTGCGCAGGCAGTCGGAGGCCGTGTCACCGCCGCCGATAACCACGACCCGATGTCCGATTTCCGGTTTGCTGCGCTTCGATTGCGGAAGCAGCTTCGGATCGACGTCGGCGCGCATGAGGAAGTCCGTGGCTTTATACACGCCGGGTAAATCCTCCCCGGGCGCATCCATCTTGGCATCGATCAGCGAACCGACCCCGATGAAGACGGCGTCGAAACCTTGTTTCATGAGATCGTCGATCGTTTGACCCTCGCCGATGCGGGTGTTGTTCACGAAGGAGACACCGGCGTTTCGCAGATCGTCGATCCGCGCCTGGACGACGTGCTTGTCGAGTTTGAAATTGGGAATCCCGTACATTAATAGACCGCCGAATGCGGGCATGGCATCGAAAATTGTTACGGCGTGTCCTTTTTGGACCAGCTGCTCCGCACAGGCGAGACCCGATGGTCCGGAGCCGACGATGGCGACCTTTTTACCGGTAGGCGAACCGACTGGGATTTCAACTTTGCCGTGCTCGCGTTGAAAGTCTGCCACGAAAGCTTCCAACGCACCTGTCAAGACGGGCTCGCCTCGCTTGTTGCGCGGGCATGCGCCCTGGCAGAGCGCCTCGTGCGGGCATACTCTGCCGCAAATTTCGGGCATGGAACTGGTACGGCGGTATATTTCGGCTGCGCCGATGAAGTCGCCTCGCTCGATCAACCACATTGCGGAGGGGATGTCGTTATGCAGAACGCATGCTTTGTGACAAGGGGCAGGATCCGGACAATGAATACATCTTTCGGCTGCGTGACGCGCTTGCTCTGCGGTCAGAGGTTTGAACGTAGGCTCGAAATCGAGGATGCGAACCTTGACCGGGCGTGCTTCGACGTCCTCATAAGGCAATTTCATGCGAGCCTTGCGGTCGAGAGTTAATTCATCACTTGATATTTCCGGCATCGTAGAACCCTCCGCGAATCCTTACATAAGATGATACAGACCCAAGTGGTCCTATATCAGTCGTGAATGTCATCCTTATTCGTGATGGTTGTCACAACCGAAAATATGCTTATCATCATGGGGTAAAATACAGTTTGTTGTGCTGTTCGGCTCGGAAAACCGAGGATCCCCAGGCGTTTACCTTCTTGCCCTGGGGATCGCAAATCTTATTCACCGAACGATAAGGGCAGAGAAGCACCTGGAAGGAATTAGAAAGATGAAACGACGATATATCGCGATCGCTGTGGTTGTTGTCATTATTGCGGGTTTTCTTGCACTGCGATCTTGCGCACAATCGAATCAGGCTTCATTGGATTCTCTGCAGACCGAAGAGTTGACCAGGGGTTCGCTTACGGCAACGGTCGGTGCAACGGGGAGCGTACGGGCGAACCAATCCGCGGTGCTCACATTTCAATCCAGCGGCATCGTGGACGGCGTCGACGTAGAGCTGGGGGATAAGGTCGAGCGCGGGGAAGTGTTGTCCGAAATTCAACAGACATCGCTGCCCGCAGCGGTGATCCTTGCGCAGGCCGATTACGTCGCGGCACAGCGAGCCCTGGAAGACCTTCTGGAGTCCTCGCAAACGCAGGCCGCAGCGCAGCTGGCTCTCGCCCAGGCGCAAGACGCACTCGAAAATGCTGAATATCTGCGTACCGTACGGCAGCAAGGTTATCGGGCGAGCAGCGACACGCTGGCTGCAGCGCGCGCCAACCTGGTGCTCGCGCAGCAGGATGTCGATCGTGCCCAGGCTGCATACGAGCGGGTGGAGAACCGTCCGGATGACGACCCGGGCAGGGCTCTGGCGCTGTCCACTCTCATCGCGGCCCGCAAGAAACGCGACTCGATCCAGCGTGAGCTCAATTGGTACACGGGACATCCTTCGGAGACCGAACAGGCGTTGCTGGATGCCGATGTGGCGGTGGCGGAAGCGCAGGTCGCGGATGCCATGCGCGAATGGGAGCGCGTGAAAGACGGGCCCAGCCCCGATGACATCGCCGCTGCGGAAGCGCGCCTGGCGGCCGCAGAGGCCACGCTGAAGACCGCCCGCATCGAGGCTCCTTTTTCGGGCACGATCACTTCGGTGCAGGTAAAACCCGGCGATCAAGTTGCTCCGGGCACGGTCGCTTTCGGATTGGCGGATCTTTCACACCTGTTGGTGGACGTCGAAATTTCCGAGGTGGACATCAATCGAATTGCGCTCGGCCAACCGGTTAACATGAATTTCGATGCCGTCCTCGACCGTACCTATCACGGAGAGGTGACCGCGATCGGGCTCAGTGGCGTGATCACGCAGGGCGTCGTGAGTTTCAACGTTACCGTCGAGCTGCAAGATTCGGACGAGCGCATCAGGCCGGGCATGACTGCCGCAGTGAACATCGTCGTCGAGCAGATCGAGGACGTGCTGCTCGTACCCAATCGAGCCGTACGAGTGGTCGACGGTGAACGTACCGTCTTTATCCTCGAAGGGGAGCAATTAAAACCTGTGGTCATCCAACTCGGAGTATCGTCCGATACGCAAAGCCAGGTTCTCGATGGAGAACTTCAGGCAGGAGATCTCGTGGTTTTGAATCCGCCCGAAAATATGATCTTCGGTGGGCAGCCGGGATTCATGGGGGGCAGATAATGGCGGAGTGGGTCATTGAAGCCGAGGACCTGACCAAAGTCTATCGCATGGGCGAAATCGAAGTGCACGCGCTCTGCGGCGTGTCGATGCGCGTCAAGCCGGGAGAAGTGATCGCCATCATGGGGCCTTCCGGCTCGGGAAAAAGCACGCTGATGAACATCCTGGGATGCCTCGATCACCCGAGCAGCGGCAGTTACAAGCTCGATGGGCAGGAGATCGCCGATTTGAGCGACGATGAATTGGCGGAAATCCGCAGCCATAAAGTGGGTTTCGTTTTCCAGAGTTTCAACCTGTTGGGACGCCAGACCGCACTGACGAACGTCGAGCTGCCCATGCGCTACGCCGGCGTGTCCAACGGCAGGCGAAAGCGGGCGATCCAGGCGCTGGAAGACGTCGGTCTGGGCGACCGCATCCGTCACCGGCCGAACGAACTCTCCGGCGGCCAGCAGCAGCGAGTGGCCATCGCCCGGGCGCTGGTCAATAACCCGGCGATCGTTCTGGCCGACGAGCCCACGGGCAATCTGGATACGAAGTCGGGCGAGGAAATCATGGACATTTTGCTCGATCTCAACGAGAAATTCTCAACGACCCTGATTTTCGTGACCCACGATCCAGAGATCGCAGTGCGGACCGAACGCGTGATCATGCTGCGGGATGGATTGGTCGAAAGTCAATCGGGTTGATAGCGTGACCGCACGGATGGGCCTGCACGTTTTCCACACATCCTGGAAATGCGGGTTCACGAACGAGCAGATGCAAGGCGGTAAGGAATCGGGATGGACATCTGGAATAACGTCCTGGAAGCGCTGGACAGCCTCGCCAGCAACAAGCTGCGCTCCGGCCTGACGGTACTGGGCATCGTTATCGGCGTCGGGGCGGTGATTGCCATGCTGGCGATTGGTACCGGCGCGCAAAACACGATCACGGGATCGATCAGCGGCATTGGGACCAATTTGCTTTTCGTAGTGCGCGGCGGATCCCAGGAAATCCGCAATCCCAAGCCGTTGACCCTGGCGGATGCTGAAGCGATACGCGATCCGTTCGTGGCTCCTTCCGTGGTCGGCGTGGCTCCCGTGCTTCAAGGTACGGTCGAGGTCAGTTACGCTGGGGAGGGAGATCTGACCACAGGCTACGGCGTCACACCGGATTATCAAAGTGTGCGCAACGTTGAACTTGCGGAAGGGGAGTTCATCAGCGAAGTGCATCTTCTCGGACGGGCCGCCGTGGCTGTCATCGGCCCGGACGTCGCCGATGAATTGTTCGGCCGAACGCAGGGCGTGCTCGGTGAAACCATACGCGTCGAAGGGCAGCCGTTTCGTGTCATTGGCGTCACCGTTTCGAAGGGTGGATCCGAGTTTTCAAACGAGGACAATCAGATCATCGTGCCGTTGTCCACCGCACAAGTTCGCTTGCTGCGCAGGAATCGAGATGCGGTGGATATGATTCTGGTGCAGGCAATCAGTCCGGAGAATGTTTCCACGGCGAACGAGGAAATTGCCGCCATACTGCGCGCCCGTCACCGCACGCCAATCGGCGAAGACGATTTCACCATTTTCACCCAGCAGGATTTCCTCGAAACGGCGGAACAGATCACCAGCGTGCTTACGGTCTTCCTGGGCGGGATCGCGGCGATCTCGCTGCTCGTCGGGGGGATCGGGATCATGAACATCATGCTCGTGTCGGTAACGGAGCGCACGCGAGAGATCGGTTTACGCAAGGCGGTCGGCGCACGCAAACGGGACATCCTGCTACAATTCCTCACCGAATCGGCATTGTTGAGCATGATGGGAGGCCTGATCGGCATCGGCCTGGGTTGGGGGTTGTCGCAAATTGTCGGTGCGATCGCAGCCGCTTCGGATGCCGAGTTGAACCCCAGCATGGGCCTGGATGCGGTCCTGCTGGCGACGCTGTTCTCGGCGGCGGTCGGTGTGTTCTTTGGTCTCTATCCGGCAAAACGCGCCGCCGATCTCCAACCCGTCGAAGCGCTGCGCTACGAATAACCAACTCGATCCAATGCTATTTTAGGTGTTCCTGCAGGAATTGTCCGGTGTAGGATGCGGTCACGCCGCAGAGCTGTTCCGGTGTTCCGACTGCGACGATTTCTCCGCCTTGATCTCCCCCCTCAGGACCGAGATCGATCACCCAATCGGCGACTTTGATGATGTCGGGATGGTGCTCGATGATCAAGACGGTATTGCCCTGGTCCACCAGCCGCTGCAGCACGTCGATCAATTTATACACATCCGCAGCGTGCAATCCCACAGAAGGCTCGTCGAGAACGTAGAGTGTGTGGCCGGTGCTGCGTTTTGAGAGTTCGCGCGACAGCTTCACGCGTTGGGCTTCACCGCCGGACAGGGTGGGGGCCGGCTGGCCGATTTTGATGTAGCCCAGGCCCACCTCCTGTAGGGTGTCGAGTTTGCGCACTATCGCCGGAAATGCCTCGAAGAATTCTGCGGCTTCATTGATGGTCATCTCGAGGATGTCGGCGATGGAATGTTCTTTGAAGCACACCTGCAGCGTCTCGCGGTTGAAGCGGGCGCCGTGGCATACCTCGCACGGCACGTACACGTCGGGCAGGAACTGCATCTCGATACGCAGTTGTCCCTGTCCCTGACAGGCCTCGCAGCGGCCGCCGTGGACGTTGAAAGAGAAACGTCCCGGCTTGTAACCGCGCACTTTGGATTCGGGCAGCTCGGCGAACAACATCCGCACGTGATCGAAAACGCCTGTGTACGTGCCGGGGTTGGAGCGCGGCGTGCGGCCAATCGGGCTCTGATCGATGTTGATGACCTTGTCAACGAATTCGATCCCTTCGAGTGCGGAGTAGGCACCTGGTTGCTGCCGTCCCCCGTGCAGTTTATGCGCCAACGCTTTGTAGAGCACCTCCACCATCAGCGTGGATTTGCCGGAGCCCGAAACGCCCGTGATGCACACAAACGTCCCCAGGGGGATGTGGACGTCGATGTCTTTGAGGTTGTTCTCGCGTGCACCGAGGACGGACAGGGTGTGTCCGTTTCCTTTTCGCCGTTTCTCGGGAGTGTCGATGCAGAGTTTTCCGGCGAGGAACTGCCCGGTAACCGATTCCTGGTTGCGCGTGACTTGAGCTACCGTACCTTCCGCCACGATTTCTCCACCAGTTTCGCCGGCTCCCGGACCCAGATCGATGACCCAATCCGCGGCACGGATGGTGGCCTCGTCGTGCTCGACGACGAGCACGGAGTTGCCCAGATCGCGCATCTCCTCCAGAGTGCGGATGAGCCGTTTATTGTCGCGGGGATGAAGACCGATGGACGGTTCGTCGAGCACGTAGAGCACGCCCATCAAACGCGATCCGATCTGGGTCGCCAGCCGGATGCGCTGCGCCTCGCCGCCGGAGAGCGTGCTCGCCGAGCGGTCGAGGGTGAGGTAATCCAGGCCGACGTTCACCAGGAAACCGAGGCGATCGGCGATCTCCTTCAGCACACGATCGGCGATTTTCCGTTGACGGTCGGACAACGGACTGTCGTCTCCCTGTAATTTATGTATCCATTGCAGGGTACGTTGGACGGGCCACTTCGTGATCTCGACGATGTTCATGCCGTCTAGAAGGACGGCCAGGGCTTCTGCGCGCAAGCGCCGGCCTCCGCAGGAGGGACATGGCCGCTCGGCCATGAATTCTTGAATCCGGTTGCGAACCGCATCGGACTGCGTCTCCTGATAGCGACGCTCTAGATTTCCGATCACGCCTTCGAAAGTCGTCTTGAAAGTCGTTTTGCGGCCGTCACTGTTCACGTAATGAATGGGCAATTTTTCGTTGTTCGTTCCATACAGGATCAAATCCAATTTTTCATCTTCGAGTTCTGCGACCGGTGCGTCGAGACTCACGCCATAATGCTCGGCGACGGCTTCGACCATCTGCCAGTAATAACCTCTCCGTTCGCGGCTTTGGTTGGACCATTCCAGCGCGGCGACCGCACCGTCGGCGATGGAGATGGAACGATCGGGGATGATGCGATCGGGATCGATCTCCAGTTTAATTCCCAGTCCCTGGCATTCCGGACATGCGCCGTGGGGCGTGTTGAATGAGAACGTGCGAGGTTCGATCTCCGAGAGCATCGTGCCGTGTTCAGGGCAGGCGAGGAACTCCGAATACGGAGTGATTTTGGGTTCTTGCTCTGAAGTCACATCGGCGACGAGCATCGTGCCATCGCCCCAGCGTAGTGCCGTCTCGATCGAATCCGTAAGGCGTGACCGGAATCCGTTTTCCGATGCATGTTCGGCATCTGCTTCGACGATGAGACGATCCACGACGACTTCGATGGTGTGTGTTTTGTAGCGATCCAGCTCGATCTCGTCGTCGACGGATTGCATCACGCCGTCCACCCGCACGCGCACGAAGCCAGATCTGCGCACCTCGTCGAGAACTGCACGGTGTGTCCCTTTGCGGCCGCGAATCAACGGCGCCAGGATCAACACGCGCGAGTCAGCCGGCAGCGCCTCGACGGCATCGACGATCTCCTGTGCCGATTGCTGGCTTACTTCTCGATTGCAGATCGGACAGTGCGGGATTCCGGCGCGTGCGAAAAGCAGGCGCAGATAATCATACACTTCCGTCACGGTTCCGACTGTGGATCGCGGATTGTGGGATACCCCGCGTTGATTGATCGACACGGCGGGAGAAAGCCCCTCGATGTAATCCACGTCAGGCTTGTCGAGTTGGCCCAGGAACTGACGTGCGTACGCCGAGAG
This sequence comes from Anaerolineales bacterium, assembly GCA_034430695.1. Classification (GTDB taxonomy): domain Bacteria; phylum Chloroflexota; class Anaerolineae; order Anaerolineales; family E44-bin32; genus WVZH01. Next base: position 9,845 of record DAOUEE010000231.1, read on the forward strand.
GGATTCGACGTAACGGCGTTGGCCTTCTGCGAAAATGGTGTCGAAGGCGAGCGATGATTTGCCTGATCCGGATATGCCGGATATTACGACGAGCTTGTTGCGGGGGATGTCGACGGAGATGTTCTTCAGGTTGTGTTCCCGTGCACCTACGACCTGGATATAATCTTGAGTCATTCGATTCTGGCCTTATTCGTACAAATGTTCTAATATCGTGTACAACATATCATTATAACAGACCAAAATCAAGGGTCAGTACAGGATTGATCGTCGCTGGCAGCGAGGATGGGATTTCGCGCGAGTGGACGCTACGCCGCGTCAGCACTCGCGGCGCAACATCGAAGGGATGGCGGTGGCATGAATGTAAGCAGGGTTATGATCGTCCCGCTGTGACGGATTTACGACGCAGGGGTTTCCGGGGGCCGCATCCTGGAAAAGGAGCGGTCTTTAACCTGGATGGGCTTTCCCAGGGTGACGAATTCGTTGGCCTCGAAGAATTGCTGCGCATAATCCTTGTTGCGGAATTCGAAGGCCGTCTCCAGCCCCTGCGCATCGTCGGGGATGAGAAGCGTAGAACGAATGTAGGCGGCGTTGGGCGAGGGCGGGGCAGGCTTAATGCGCCTCAACAAGAAATAGGACGGGACGAAATATCCTACCAGGGCGAGAATACCGATGATAATTACGCCGGAGATAGGATCCTCCTGAAGGTCAAGACCCCAAGCCAGAGCCGCCACAAGGAGCACCATCATGACAAGCATAGCTATCAGGTTCGCTTGAAGCCGTTCCGCTTTTTCCTCCGGCGTGACGCTCTGGGCTCGATCGTGGCATTCGGCGCAAAGGGGTAGGTTGAACGATGACTTCTTTCGTTGGCCGATTTTCTGTCCCTGGGGAAGATCGCCGATGATCGTCAGGCGGCCGCGTACCGGCGTTGCTTGACAGTGAGCACAGGCTTTCTTGGGAAAGACCACCTTTTCTCCCCGAATGACGACGCGGTATCGAATTCCGGCCGGCGGATCGTTTTCGCGCAACTCGAGTGCCGCAGGTTCGGGGGCAGGCTTTGCGGGGGCGGCCTGAACCGCTGAGTCTGGCTCGGCTTGTGCTTCGGCTGAGGGGGCAGGCTCAGCCGGGCCTTCCGCAGGCTGTTTCAGCTTCATGCCCTGTGGAAATACCGGCGTATCGCCGGGTGTCGCTGACTCATCTGCCTGTTCCTCGACGCGGAGAATTCTATCGAGGTCCACACCCAACGGTGGTTCGGGATGGGAAGGTGCGGGTGGAATCGGGGATGGTTGCATCGGTTTCTGCATGACGGGTTCGACGCTCGCAGGCGTCGGCGGGCTGGGTTCAGCCCTTTGAGCCTGGACGGGTTCAGATTCCGGCTCCAGGGGGATCAATTTCTCCGGCGGCCATTCAAGGTCGGGCTCGGTGGGGATGGGAACGGCTGCCGAACGCAAGATGTTATCCACAGAAGGCTGCGGCGTTGGGGCAGCTTCAGGGATTGGCGGGGTGGGAGCCCGTTCGACTTCTGGCGGGGCGGTCGTGTCCTCGTCTTCCAATCGTTCGTCGGAGGCGCGACGCTCGACGGCTTCCAGCATGACCCATTGTTTCAATGCAAATTGTTGCGTACGCGGGTATTGATCGTTGATCTTCCCAAAGAGAACCCGTTCTCCACCTTCCTCGACGACGAAGGCGGAGGAACAATTATGGCAGGTAACATAATCCGGGAGGGAGGAGGTGTGATGAACCATCAGCCTCGCTTCTCCGCAGATGGGACAATTCAAATGGGCTGCGAAATCTTCGCTAAGCGTCGAACGTGGTGTTGGAGCCATACATACTCCTAAACCGGAAGCCGTAGTTTTAGGAATCTATCATATCGGCAAAATGTACGCAATGACGCCATAGGGGCCGGGGATCAGGAACCGTCTTCGGCCCATCACCGTTCTTCCGCCATTTTTACCGGGAGATCGACTCTGGGGTGAGGTATCTCGGCTTGAAGAAGCAATCCGCCCTCG
>DAOUEE010000232.1:0-9058 GCA_034430695.1 Anaerolineales bacterium
TTTCCACGCCGACGCGGATTTCACGCCCTCCGAGATCGTTTAAGTCTGCTTCTGCAGGCTCCTGCTCCGATGGACCCATATCTTCCCCCGTTGTTTTGCAGGCTCCGAGAAGTAGACTGCCGATCAGGATCAAGCTTAATAGGGTAAGTCGTTTCATCTTCTTCTCCTCCTCATGAGAGAGTTAGACCACGGCGAAATCGAACGGCGTATTCGATTTCCTTCACTTCCTTTTTACCACATAGAAATTTGATGTATGGGAATCATGTCGGATGATATTCAGTATAACGATATAAAGGATAGACGGACTCGCCGAGAAAATCAAGTATGAATTGATTTGCCAATCCGGGAATTGCTAATCCTGGATTCGGATCGCTTCAGGACGCAGCGGCAGCAGCAAACCAAAGGTAACTGCGACGACCGAGGCTGGTTCGGAGGTGTAAGCATGCTCCGGGATCAAGTTGAACAGAGGGGTGAGGTTCGGAGACGCTCCTAATGTATCCACGCGTTCGGCGAGGGCGCGCAAGACCTTCGCCTGCGCTTCCAGGGAGATGAGCGGGTCGTCGTAGAAAACGCGCAGGGCACTGATCACCGTCGGCCCGTCCATGTAATTCCCGGTCAACGTGATTCCTTCGAGGTAGTCGATCAACGATGCGTAGCCGACTTCATCCAGGATGAGGACAATATCGGGTTCGACGCCCGTGGTTTTTTCGATAGCGGCGAGGAAGTTGCCGTCAACTCCGGTATCGGGACTCCAACCAAATAAATTCGCAAGTGGGATAGGGGACGCGGAAGATTGCAGGTTCGTCGGAAATCCGTGCAGGATGATTTCCTTATCGGGAAATTCAAACGTGGCAAGCCATACGGAGAGTAATTGCAGATCGGGTTGATTCAGTCGATCCACCCCCAGAATCAGCGCCGTCTTCTGACTTGATTCGTATTCGGCAGGAGGGGTCGCAGACTTTTCTGCCGGATTCTCTTGCTTGGAAAGATTGACGAGAACGCTCAAGGCTCCCACGAGGAAGCAGAAGATGGCAATTGAAAGCAGGGGGATGCGGGAAGTCTCTCTCTTCATCGTGGACTCAAATATGACGTGTGGTTATCGTCACACGTCCAGATTTTACTCGTGCTGCGGAAATGCGGCAATCCGAAGCGGCGAATTTCAGGATATCAGAGCGCGCAAGATCAAGCCGGCGAAGGCTTTACCGGCGAAGTAGGATACGAATCCCGCAATGAGGTAGGTGGCAACGGCGAAAGGGTCGCAACCCCCTGATTTACAGCGGATGATCCAGCCCAAAAAACTCGCGACGGCTCGCCAGAATGTTAGACGTAGGAGCGTTATCGTAGATTGAAAAATTTCGGCCATATTATTTTGACGTGCTCATGCGCAGGATGCGGCCTTTTTCATCAGCAATTACCCGAACGACACGACGCATCGTTTTCCCTCCGGGCAATTGGGCGCTGCTTTTGAAAGTCAACTCGTATTGCGCGCCGTTTCCTGAGCCGCTCTTTCGTTTCACACTTGGTCGCACGCCCTCCATTTCCGGAAATTTACGAATGACTTGATTGGTCAGCTTCGATATTGTCGATTTATCCATCTTGAACCCTCATCCGATCGATGCTCTGCGGCGTAAAAAGGCCGGGAGATCGAGGTTGTCTTGGACGAGGACACTTTGCTCTGCGGGAATGTCTTCCATGGCAAACGATTGTTCCGTTCCCAGGACGCGTACAGGACGGCCGCCGATGCCGGTAACGATGAGGATTACCTGCGCGCGCCCGGTCATCATATCGTCGGTCGATGCGCCGAGTATCAGATCGCAGTCCGGAGGCAGCATCTGGCGTAAGTCCTCGACCGCATCACCAACTTCGTGGAGAGTCAAATCCGATCCGCCGGTGTAATGGACCAAAACGCCAGAGGCCTGGGAGATGCTGTCGATTTCCAACAGCGGATGGTTCATCGCTTGATGCGTGGCGTCCTTGGCCTTGTTCGATCCTTCACTCAAGCCGATGGCCATCAGCGCGCCGCCACCGTTGAGGATTAACTGCCGCACGTGAGCGAAGTCGACGTTCATCAATCCCGGACGCATGATCAATTCAGCGATTCCTTGAACGCCTTGCCGCAAGACATCGTCGGCCAAACGGAACGCCACTTCCAGGCTGAGATCCTTCGGCGCAATTTGAAGCAGGCGGTCATTGGGTACGGTAATCAATGTGTGTGAATGGGGCTGCAGATTTCGAACCCCTTCGAGTGCGTTTTGAGCACGCCGTTTCATCTCGAACGCAAACGGCAGGGTCACGACCGAGACGACGACCGCTCCGCTTTCTTTGGCGATTTCCGCTGCAACGGGAGCCGCGCCTGTGCCCGTGCCGCCTCCCATACCGGCGGTGATGAACACCATGTCGGCGTCCTTGAGCACCTTGGCGATTTCCTGGCTGCTTTCCATCGCGGCAGAAGCTCCGATGCGTGGATCGCCGCCGGCGCCCAGGCCACGTGTGATGCGCGGTCCCAGCTGGATGCGATTGGGAGCGAGGCTGGAACTGAGTGCCTGACGATCGGTGTTCGCGGCGATGAAGTCGACGTCCGCTAAACCCAATTGGATCATCCGATCGACCGCATTTGAGCCGCCGCCACCCAGGCCAAAGACTTTGATGCTTACACGTCCGATGTTGTCCAGCATTTCAGACATCATGAACCTCCGAGAGGTGAATATTTTATGGATGGGCGAGGGGGGATCGATTGCCCGGGAGCACCGGCGAGCGTCTCTGGCCTCGTGGTGATCCGGTCGACCACACACCCGGCGTCGGTCAATTCCCGTTCAAGTGTACGGGGAAACTTGCTTTCCCCACCGACGAGGGTGACTTTTCCCGCCATTCTGGCTTCGTTTTCGGAGAATCCAAGCACGGGCTTGTGCTGTTGGATAAAACCGGTTAATTCTGTGAGAGCAGATTTCAATTCCACGTCATTGGGCAGCAGGACGTAGTGGTCCAACGATTTCGGAGTGACGCTCGCTGGTTTTTTCTCCCGGGAGGACAAGACTTTCTGTATCGCTTCTACGATAGGTTTTGGCTGCGCTTCTTTGGTGAACCACCCGGCATTGCTGCCTGGTTGCTCTGAATCCGCAGCGAGGCAGTAAAAGGCAAAATTGAGTACGTACTCAGGAATGTCCGCTCCGCTCAAGGCGCGCAAGATGCTCACGTTCTGTTCGATCTGGGCCGTGTTGTGGTCTGTCTCTTTCGCGAGGTCGGGAACAGCGCCTCCGGCGATGACGAGCATCGACGGAACCCGGCCGATAGTCTGAACGGCTAAATCCGCGTACCATTCGAATGCGCGGAAGCCGATCTGATCCTGGCAATTGGGAGGGGTGTGATACGGACGCGCTTCGGGCCACCGAGAAGGTCCTCCCGCGCCCCAACCGAGCGGTTTGTCGTACGTCCAGGTGTAAACACCCAGATGCAGGCTCTCGAGCAAGTTTGATTTTCCGCGCCGGGCAAACGATTCGAAGGCGCTTCGAAGGAAGGCCGTGTCCCAGTAATCCCCGCCGGGTTCGAGCGGCGCGAATACCGGTTTCAGTCCCAGTGATTGCTGATATTCCAACAGCGGGATGGTCCGGTCGAGGAAGCGTTCGACGATCCCTCGCCGATTCCATTCCGCGGTGTTCCAACACCCGCGCAAGTTGGGGCGATCGTATACGACGACGTAGCGGGCTCCCCAGCGGGCGTAGCTTCGCAGTAATGGATGTAATGCATGGGGATTCGCTTCTCCCAATTTACCGCGTATCAGGATCACTGGTTCGATGCCCGCATCGATAATGCCGCCTAGAAAATGTTCGGGGACTGTGCGTTCGCTGGAGGCGTACAACGTCAACCAGCGCGTATTGAGCGATATAAGCATCGGCAACCAGATGCGCAGGTCGTCTTGTGTATAGTGCCGATCATCGTTGCGGTACACATAACCAAGACGCGGGATGGCAGGGGTCATCGTGTTTGTGTTCCTCCGTGGTTGTGTAGCATGCAAGTTTTGTGCCTGGATGGTTTCATCGAGAAACCGAAAACTTGAGCACCTGACCGCTGGAATCCAGCGTGAGGCGGGCGAAATGCGCGTGCCGCCGGGAACCGTCCACGACGTGCTTGGCGAACGTATACACGTGCGTCGACTGTTCACCCGCAACGAGTCGTTTGATCCCGAGCTGATTCGAGGGGCATTGATGTTGAGTGCTCTCACATCCGTACATGGGTTGTGGATGGATGCGGCAGTGCGCATCCACCATTCCCGGCAGATATTTGGCAACGATGCTTTTCACGCGCTCGATTTCCGCAGGATCATCGACGTCGGCGAGATCTTCGACGCCAAGTGCACACACGGTCTTCATCTCCTTCGGCCGGGATTTCCTGCGCACGACCAATTTTTGTCCGGGGCGTGCAAGCTGGATGGCCGGGTTATAGAGTGGATCGCCGAATAGGACGAAGGAGATCAGCGTCTTTTGATCTTCGCCATCGAGATATCCCTGGCGCCGATGCATGTCGGCAGCCAGCAGGAGTTTCGCCCTTCGCAGCGCCTCGCCCGCAGGGATCCTCTGGTTGACCTGGTTCCAGAAGAGATGCCCCAGGAGATCGGCTGCGATCAGCGGCGTAGTGACGGATCCGTAGGAGACTTTTGTCGAGCCGACGAACGCCCGCGTTCCCGAATCGAGGAATTTCAGACACAGCGCCGAATCGATGGACTTGCCTTCGATATTCGCCCCGTAACAAGCCTCGGAATAGATGACTTTGGGCGCACGGCCGCTGTTGACGACGTCTTGAGGACGGAAAGCGATGGGGAAGTCCGGACCCGATCCGCTGTCCATCATGGGGTCGCGTTGGCCGAACCATTCCGGTGCGTCTTCCAGCCCGTGGAGGTTAAAGTAGGAAAAGTGGAAGGGGTGCGTCACGATCGGTGCAATCTGGGCCGCTTGCGCCGGAGGGGAAGTCAGCAGTGATCTGGGTTCGCCAATCGACTTATACACCGCCAGGGAGGCTTTACGCCAGATGCTGGCGGTATACCCCAAAGAACGCGGCTTTCGCCGTAGAAAACGCTCCAGGCGCAGGTAGAGCCAAATTCGGATGCGCGTCATTAATCCGACGCTCTGGATTGCGATGCGGTGATCGGCGATCATCTTCTCCAGCTGGTGGATGAGCAAATCGGCCGAATCACCCGAAGGTAAGCGGCCAACCGCCCACTGCGGCGCGAAGTAATTTTCGTCCGTCGTTGCGTAGGGGTTGTCGGAAAATACGTAGTCGTCGTCATCGTCAACGGGGTTGGGCAGTCGATGGAAGGGCAGGATGCGTTCGCCGCCGACGAGGAGCAGCGCGCCGATCATTTCTCCACGCTGTTTCAACGCTTGATCGAGATCGGCAAGGCGCAGCTTGATTTGCCAGGCGTTCGCCGGATCTGCAGGCTGCATTCTGAAGTTTCCAAACGAAGACGGATCATCGATGTAAACATGATAGGCTGTCCACCCGGGTCTCTTGCGGATGGTTTCGGATAGAGTTCCGATTACCGAATCGATCTGTTCGAATTTCTCTTCACCGAAAACTTGGATCAACCGCGTTCGGCTCGACAGGATGATGTATGCAGGGAACCGGCGATCCTCATCCGCTGCCTGGCGCCGGGCGTTGAGGCGCTCCGCGATGCGGGAGAAATCCGCTTCGACCTCGGGGAATGAACTTCCGTCCGTTAGATCGTCTGCAAGCAGGCTGTCGCCGCTGTTCGGCCCTTGAAAGCCTTCTCCGGGCAGGGGTTCGATGGGACGGTCCTCGACCGCATCAGAGGAAGCCTCTGTGGTTGTCCCGGCCTCGAAGCTTTCCTGAACACTTACCGTCTCCATTGACAAGGAAATCTCCGGGGACGCAGACGGATCGGAGGCGAGCGATTGCGCAGAGGCAGCTCCCGCCAATTTGTTGGTGCCAAGAACCGCGCTCACTTCTGCGGGAACCGGGCTGGCGAGTTGAACCGTCATTCTATCCGGCCACAACGTCCGATAGGGATGCGTCTCGCCCAGGATTTTCGTTGTGACAATTCCCAGCGGGTCATCCACGGCCGCCTGATGGAGATACGCCACGCCGCGGCTAACGTCGCCACGCGCGAGCATCTCCTTCGCAAGATAGATACGGAAGGCGATGCACTGCGGCCAGCGGTCGTGACCCATTCGGGCAAGTGCGAGCGCGATTTGCTCTGCTCCGGCATTCTGATGGGCTTGAATGGCAACCAACACCGGAAGCGGCGTATCAGGATCAGCGGCGAGCGCTTCCTGGGATTTACCGATTGCCAACTCGGTATCGCCTCCCTGAATGGCCTCGAGGCACTGCTTCAATTGAACAGCCCAGGACGGACTGTGTCCGAGATCGAGTGTCTTTCCCTGCAGCAAATCCGCACACGACTGACTCACGCCGGAAGCCAAAGGATTGCCGGTCTCTTTTTGTGCAACGGCGAGCATCTGAAATGCGGCGGAGTTCTCTGGATCGGACAATGTCAACCCAGACAGGCGTTCAATCGCTTGTGTATACCGTGTCTGGTCGATCTCGATTCGGGCCAGCTTGAGTTGAACTTCCATATCCCCCGCCCAAGTTTCGAGCCAATCCAACGCAATGGAACGTGCGAAATCCAATCTCCCTGCGATCCGTGCCGATTCGATTAGTCGTATGAGTTCGAGGCGATCGATCATCGTTTCACCGTCCATCTATATGCCACCGTGCACCAATTCAAGGGCCCGAACAGCGGCCAACTGTTGGATAATTTCCGAATCCTTCGGATTGAGCTCGATGGCGCGTTCGAGCAGGCGCGCGGCTTGGGGATACGCCTTTTGCTGTTTCAGTATCAATCCGGCGCGATAGTGGGATAAATCATCCCGCGGATCGAGTTCAAGGGCACGCCGGTAGGCATCGAGTGCCTGGGCGATTTCCCGGCGCTGTTCGTACACCTGGCCCAGCTCGCGCGAGATCGAGGCTTGCGCCGGTGCAGTGGTTTGTGCCTGTCGTAATTCGTCCAAGGCGCGATCCAGCTGCCCGGCCAAACGACACAAGCGGCCGACCTGGTAACGATATTCCGCATCCCGGGGGGAGAGCAGGGTAGCCTGCGTCGCAGCCCCGATGGCATTCTCGAGATCTCCGGCGTTTTCGTAGGCTTTAGCCAACGTCGAAAATAAATTTTCATTCCGCGGATGCGCTTCGAGCAGGGTGTGAAGTTCTGCAATCGCGTGCTGCGGCCGTCCAATTTGAAGCAAGAGATTACAACGGCCAACGCGGATATCAAGTTGACCATCCGAGCTTTTTATCGCCTGGTCATATGCTCTGAGAGCTTTATCGTATTTTCCCTGGGTCGCGAGGATTTCACCCATCCCTACCAGAACGTCCAGATTTTTCGGCGCCATACGGGCCGCAGCATCGATGTGGGACATGGCTTGATCCGCCTTTCCCTGCGACATCGCAGCACGTGCGGCCCCAATCAAGCATGCGGGATCGGAAGGGTACAGCGCGGAGGCACGTTCGAACCAGGCCTGGGCAATTTCCGCTTTTCCGTTGGCCATGGCGACTTCGGCGGCTTCTTTCCAAGCTGATTTTCGTTCCGGCGCTTTCTCGATCAGCTGCTCGTAATGGACCAGGGCTTCGCTGAGCTGCCCCGAGTTTCTAAGTGCATGGGCCAGCGCATGTAAGTTTTCCGGATCTCCGGGATCGAGTTCGGCGGCCTGCTGCAGATGCGCAACAGCGGCGTCGAAGCGTTTCTGATCTTGATACCTCGATGCGGCGATCGTGTGCCACGTGACTTCGTTCGGCCATGCCGACAAGGCGAGGTTCAGACTCGAGAGCGAATCTTCGACTTCGCCAGCCTGCCAGAGTGTGTCGCTGGCGAGGAAACTGACCAGAGGTTGGACGACCATGTTACGCGAGGCGATGTTGTAGGCTTGGATGGCCTGTGTGGTATCACCCAGGCTTGTGTGGCACAGTCCAAGCAGGATCGCTCCCCAGGAGTCAGGATCGATGTAGTCCGGGTTGGACTCAATGACCTCGATCGCTTTTTCCGGGTTTCCCGTTTTGAGCAGGAAGATCGCCAATGCGTGAACCACAGGGCTCCAACCGAGCCTGGTCTCCACATCCAATTCGGAGTCGACATCCTCTAGCGAGATCGAGTCGAAGGTGAGCGCTGACCAGCGTTTGAGTCGATCGACGGTATGCTTCGCGGCGCCGGCTCGATAACTTCTTTCGATGAGCGAATTGATCTCGCCTTCGGCTGTCGGCGATGCCCATTCCGGCTTCGGAGCATGGGCTTGAGCAGCTCCCAGAGTTGCGTATAGCCAATATGTGTTAGCGAGTCGCAAACGCAGCTTGGCATACGCCAGAAGAGATTCCAAGGTTTCATCTTTGGAAAGCGTTTCATCGATTGCGTTCACTGCATCGTCCCAGCGGCCCAAACGAGTTGCGGTTTCCGCTATGCATAACGTGTCTTCCAATGTGCGGGGAACTGCTTGCATAGTCTCCTGTAGAAGCGTCTCCGCTCGGGCGAGATCGCCGTTCGTCAGGGCAATCTGCGAGAGCAGCGCATCGGCACGGACCGGGTGGGATGAAAACTCTCGGGCTTTCGACAGCGTGTGTTCGGCTTCGTCAAAACGTCCGAGCTGCAAGTAGCACTTTCCCAGATCCATGAGACAATCGATGTCGTTCGGAGTGAGTTGGACCGCACGCTGCAGCACTTCCAAGGCATCGAGCGGAGATCCGAAGCGCAGCAGTGAATTCCCGGCTTCCTTGGCGAGGTCCGCAGAACCTGGCGCCAACTTATAGGCACGTACTACATAGTCCAGACCTCTATGCGTTTCACCAGTGGCAAAATATGCACGGCCCAACTGCAAGTTAAGCTCGGCGTTATCTCCATCGATCTGGATTGCACGCTGCCAGAGGCCGATGGCCGAAGCGTGACGATTCAGGTCCCACAGTGCTTGAGCCCCGTGGGTGAGGGCGCTCAGGTTGTCTGGTTCGAGATCCAGCAAGCGCATCCAAGATTCCTGTTCGCTCTCATAATCTTCGATTAAGT
>DAOUEE010000233.1:0-6866 GCA_034430695.1 Anaerolineales bacterium
AGAAGATGGTGCAGATTTGCGTCAGACGAGCGCTGCGCGATCTGGCCTACAATCGAGAACGCCGGGATTATCCCGAACGCCCCGTCATGCTCTGGGGCAGCAGCGAGATGCCGACCGCATCCCGGCTCGCGGCATCCAGCGAGCACCGGACGGATACGCCCATCGAGACGACGATCAACGGTAAGACGTATCGCTTTACTTCGGGCCAGGATAAAACTTTACTGCGGCTGCTGCGTGAGGAGGGGAAGCTCGTTGGAACGAAAGAAGGCTGCGCGGAAGGGGAGTGCGGCGCGTGTACGGTGTTCCTCGACGGCGCCGCCGTGATGGCCTGTCTGGTTCCCGCGCCGCGGGCTCATGGGGCAGAGATCGTTACCATCGAGGGAATTGCCCGAGGCGATGAGCTGCATCCGGTTCAGCAGGCTTTCATCGATGAGGGCGCCGTGCAGTGTGGGTACTGCACGCCCGGTTTCATCATGTCGGGCGTCAAGCTCCTGGAGGAGCGGCCGCATCCCACGCGAGCGGAAATCGTGCAATCGATCACGGGCAATCTTTGCCGCTGCACGGGATATACGATGATCGTCTCGGCCATCGACAAAGCGGCTCACGATTCTGAGGGCTAAATCGAAAGGATTTATCCAGCAAGGCGAATTTCAACCTAAATTCAGGAGGCTGCAATGGGTCGAGGAAGTATGTGGTCGGATCGAAAATTCTACGAGGAACGCGAAAAGAAGAAACGCGGGAATCCTGTTTTGCGAGGAGTCGGCTGCATCATCATCGCTGTTTTAGGGGCGGCCGCTTACTTCTTCTCCGGTTGGTTTATCCGATCGGGTTTGGTATATCTGCCGGCAGATGCCTTGCGTCCATCTTTCGCAACGTTCCTGCCGGACGGCGCCCTCGTGCAAATCGTGGTTTCCTTACTTTTCATGATGTTGTGCTACTCGATTCTGAGCATCGTATGGGCGGTGATGTTTCCGAAGAAAATGGGCGAGACCGATGCCCCGCTGCCGAAAAGGAGATCCGGCGCAAGGAAGCGAAGGTAAATTCGGTACCACAATTTCCTGTTTTTCGATTGACTCATGCAGCAAGTGGGCGGACCGCATGGATCACTTCAGCCGGGGTTCAAGGCCTGAACATGAATCATATTGAGGCGGGCACATGTCATTGATTGGAACATCCGTACCCAAAATCGACGCACGGGGGAAAGTGACGGGAGAAGCCCATTTCCCCGGTGACATCGACCGTCCCGATCAGGCCTACATGAAGATGCTCTTCGCGGGCAGACCGCACGCCATCGTACGCAGCGTGGATACATCGGCTGCCGAAGCACTTTCCGGTGTGCTTGCCGTTTTTACGGCGAAAGATGTCCCCGTGAACGAATACGGCCTGATCATGCCCGACCAACCGGTGCTCTGCGGACCCGGCTCTTCGAAACCGTACGCCGACCGGGTGCGTTTCGTCGGCGATCAGGTGGCGCTGGTGGTAGCGGAAAGCGAGGCGATTGCGGCGGAAGCCGTGAAGCGCATCGAAGTTGAATATGAAGATCTGCCGGTCCTCACGGACGTACTGCAGGCGTGGAAATCGAACGACGTGCTGCTGCATCCGGATCGGGAGAACAACATTTTCTGCCACTACCGCATCCGCAAGGGAGACGTGAAGAAGGGATTCGAGGCAGCGGACGTCGTCGTCGAAGGAGAATACCGCACGCCCGCGCAGGAGCATGCCTTTCTGCAGCCCGAAGCCGGCCTGGGCTACATCGATGAAGAGGGGCGCATCACGGTCGAGGTCGCCGGCCAATGGACGCACGAGGACCAGGAACAAATTGCGCATGCACTCGATCTTCCCAAGGATCGCGTCCGGGTCATTTATCCCGCCATCGGCGGGGCGTTCGGCGGGCGCGAGGACATGTCGGTGCAGATCGTACTCGCCCTGGCGGCGTACCGCCTGCACCAGCGCGGCATCGATCGTCCGGTGAAGATCATCTGGTCACGTGAGGAGTCGATTCTCGGGCACCACAAGCGGCATCCATTCGTCTTGCGCGCCAGGTGGGGCGCAAGCCGCGAAGGGAAAATTCTGGCGGCGGAAGTCGATGTGATCCAGGACGGCGGCGCCTACGCCTACACCTCGACGAAGGTACTGGGGAACGCCACCTTGATGTGCACCGGGCCGTACGAAATCCCCAACGTGAAAGTGGACGCCTATGCGGTGTACACGAATCACATTCCGGGCGGCGCGTTCCGCGGATTTGGCGGTCCGCAGGGCGCCTTCGCCGCCGAAGGGCAGATGAACAAGCTGGCAGAAGCACTGGGCGTGGATTCCGTGGAACTGCGCGAGCGCAACATTTTCCGGGAGGGCTCCCTGCTGTCTGCGGGAACGCCGCTGCCCGAGGGCGTCAGTATGGACAAGGTATTGGCTGCCTGCGCGCAAAAAGGCGGTTGGCGGCAGACGAAGCAGGGTTGGGCGAGGAAACCAGACGGCGAGGAAGTGGAGGAGGGGGAGGCGCATCTCCGCCGTGGGGTTGGTTTTGCCTGCGGGTTCAAGAACGTGGGCTTCTCGTTCGGCGCGCCCGAGCAGTGTATGGCGACGGTGGAGCTGCACGGTGCAGGTGAGATCGAGGAATTGGTGCTGCGCCACGCCGGGGCGGACGTCGGGCAGGGGTCGCATACCGTCATGGCGCAGATGGCGGCGGAAGCGGCCGGCGTCTCCATCGACAGAGTACGCCTGGTGGCTTCCGACACGGCGACGTCCGACGATTCGGGTTCGGCTTCGGCCTCGCGCATGACCTTCATGTCGGGCAACTCGATTCGCGGCGCAGTGGCAGCGGCGCTGGAAAAGTGGCACGGCGAGGAACGCCCTGCGGTAGCGACGTACCAATACCGCCCGCCGCCGACGACGCCCTTCGATCCGCAAACCGGCAAATCCGAGCCGAATTTCGCCTACGGATACGTGGCGGAAATCGTCCGTGTGGAAGTGGACACAGAAACCGGCAAAGTGCACTTGTTGGAGGTGATCTGCGCCGACGACGTAGGGCAGGCCGTCAATCCGCAAGGCGTTCACGGCCAGATCGAAGGCGCCATCGTGCAGGCCAGCGGCTACGCGCTACTGGAAGATTTCCAGCAAGAAGGTGGCTACGTACAGACCGGACTGCTTTCGACGTATTTGATCCCCACGGTGATGGATATCCCCGAGCGGATCTCGGCCGTCGTGCTGGAGCATCCCGATCCGATCGGCCCATGGGGTGCACGCGGCATGGGAGAAATGCCTTACATTCCTTTGGCGCCTGCGATTGCAGCGGCGATCAGGGATGCGCTCGGCATATGGATCGACGAATTCCCATTTACGCCGGAACGCGTACTCAAGGCATGGTCCGGGAAAGAATAAAGCCGGTGGAGGAATCCGGGGAGGGCGTGATGGGTGAAAAGAAGCAGAGACATGGTTCCACGATCGCGGGAATCGTCCTGGCCGCGGGCGACTCGCAGCGTTTCCTCGAACCGAAGCAGCTCTTGCGCTGGCAGGGGAAGACATTGGTCTGGCATGCGGTCCGAGCGGCGTTGGAAGGCGGCCTGGAACCGGTGGTCGTGGTGACGGGCGCAGCTGCGGACGACGTTCAGGCGGCGCTGGCGGGAGAGCCCGTCGAATTCGTGCACAATCCCGATTGGGCAAGTGGGCAAAGCTCGTCGATGCAGGCCGGCCTGGATGCGGTGCGGGATGCGGCCGAAGCAGTGGTGATGCTGTTGTCCGACATGCCCCTGGTGGATGAGAAACTGGTGCGTGCCCTGGTGGGTGCGTATCGGGAAAGCGATGCAGCCATCGTGGCGCCGCGGGCGAAGGGCCGGCGCGGCAATCCCGTGCTTTTCACACGGGCGACCTACCCGGAATTGGACGCCGTGGAGGGGGATCGAGGCGGGCGCAAGCTGATCGGTTCACTGCCAACGGAGTGGGTCGATTGGGACGATTCGACGCTGCAGGACATCGATAACGAAGAGGATTGGGGGCGCTTGCGAGGCGAGGGATGATCGCTGCCGTTTTATTGGCGGCAGGAGAATCCAAGCGCATGGGATCGCCGAAGCTGGCGCTGCCCTGGCGCGGCGAAGGCTCGTTGATCGCCGCGCTGGCAAATACATTCGTGGCGGCCGCTGCTGCGCCGGTGATCGTGGTGACGGGGGGAAATCGGGATGCGGTCGAGCGCACACTCGATCCGGAAAAGATTCAACCGGTTTTCAATCCCAATTTTGCTTCCAGCGAGATGCTGGGTTCGATCCAGGTGGGACTGGGCTCCCTCGAGGATGAGACGATCGAGGCCGCGTTTGTCTGTCCCGGTGATCTGCCTTTCTTGCAAGTCGAAACCGTGCGCGGTTTGCGGCAAACCTGGGAACGGAGGCGCAGCCGGATTCTGGCGCCGAGTTTCGAACGGCGCCGGGGGCATCCGGTGCTGTTCGTGCGGGCATTGTGGCCGGAGATTCTGGCGCTGGAGGCTGGCGAGACGCTGCGTGATTACCTGCGCCGGCGCAGCGAGTGGATCGAGTACATGGAGACGAAAGATGCCGGTGTGTTGAAGGACATCGACACGCCGGCAGATTATGAAGAGGCAAAGAACGGCGAGGGGGCGAGTGAAAGATGAGGATTGGAATTGTCGATTGAGCGCGAATACCATGTGCGCGTGAGCCGGCGCGCCAAGCACGCCCGGCTGCAGATGTCGCTGCGAGACGGACTGGTTGTGGTCGTGCCCAGGGGCTACGACCGCAAGCGCATCCCCGATTTGCTGACCCAGAAGCGGGGTTGGATCGAGAAGGTCGCCAGGGAAATCGAGGCGCAGCGCGAACTCGCACCGCAAAGCGCCTGGCCCGAGCGCCTCGAACTGCGCAGCATCGGAGAGGTCTGGCGGGTCGAGTATGCGGATGCTGCGTCCGTGAAATTGGTCGAGTGTCCGGGCAATCACCTGAAAGTCCACGACGGCAAGGGCGATTCGGATGCGGTGCATGCCGTGCTGCGAAAATGGCTGCGGCGCAAGGCGCACCGGCATCTCAAGCCCTGGCTGCGGCATCTGGCCGAGGAAAACGGTTTCGAGATCAGGCGCATATTCATCAAGTCACAGCGTACGCGCTGGGGCAGTTGTTCGGAGCAGAAGAACGTCAATTTGAATTTGAAGCTGCTTTTCCTGTCCGAAGACCTGGTGCACTACGTGATGCTGCACGAACTGTGTCACACGGTGTATCTGAACCATTCGAAGAAGTACTGGGCGCTGGTCGCGCAGCACGAACCGGAATATGCATCGAAGCGAAAAGAGCTGCGGAAGGCATGGAAGTACGTTCCGGGCTGGGTGGAGGGGTGAGGTTGGACCGCGCATTTAGGAGCATGCATGGTGTGGCGGGAATGTAAGCGCTGTGGGCGGAGGCTGTTCTTCGTCGAGGGCCAGCCGCTGCCGCTCGAAGGGTACTGCGAGGCGTGCTACGAGGAGGTGACCGGCAATTGTTCCGCCTGCCGGGGAACGGGGCAAATCGAGCGGGCGCATCTGGGGGTGTCGGACTGTTTGAAATGTGATGGAAGCGGCCTGGCTGTGGAACAGGCTGGGGGATGCGAATGAAGACCCATTTCATACTGCAGAGGGTATATCAAGCTGGTTTTAAGGGATTTTAAAGCTCTTTAAACAACACGGCGACATTCATCCTTAGGAGTCGAGTGGGCTGCGAACGGCGAGCCCGCCTCGCTTGAGTACATGGGTATAGATCATGGTCGTCTTCACGTCTTTGTGTCCGAGGAGTTCCTGCACGGTACGGATGTCGTAGCCCTTTTCGAGCAGGTGGGTGGCGAAACTGTGGCGCAAGGTGTGAGGAGTGACGTGCTTCTGAATAGCGGCGATCCTGGCTGCGTCGCGGATAGCGCGGCGGAGCGCGCTGGGTGAGCGGTGGTGCCGGCGGAGTCGGCCGCTGCGAGGGTCAGTAGAGAGACTTCGGGAGGGAAAAACCCACTGCCAGATCCACTCGCGGGCAACGTAGGGGTACTTGCGCTCGAGAGCGTGGGGCATATAGACGTTTCCCATACCTTTGCGTAGATCGCGTTTGTGTACGGCGCGGACGTGCCGCAGGTGACGGTGAAGGGGTTGGATCAATGCGAGCGGCAGCATGGTTACGCGATCCTTGGCTCCTTTTCCGTCGTGCACGAAGATCTGATTCTGATCGAAATCGAGATCCTTCACGCGCAGGCGCAGGCATTCGGAGATGCGCAGCCCGCTGCCATAGAGCAATTGGGCGATGAGCTGATTCTGCCCCTGCATGCCGTCCAGCAGCCGGCGGACTTCCTTCTGGCTCAGTACCACGGGCACAGGTTTGCGGCGTTTGGCGCGCAGGGCGTGGATCGGCTCGGTGAGCGGCTTGTGGAGCACCTGGCTATAAAGGAAGAGCAGGGCGTTGAGGGCTTGATTCTGGGTGGAGGCGGCCACCTTGGCGCGAGCGGCCAGGTGGGTGAGGAACACTTCCACTTCCGGCGTGTCCAAGGTACGCGGGTGGCGTTTGCCGTGGAAGAGGATGAAGCGGCGGACCCAATTGACGTAACTGCGTTCGGTGGATTGCGAGTAGTGTTTACGGCGCAGTGCGAGGCGCATCTGATCGAGCAAACGCGAAGGTTTGTTGTCCATGACTATCCCCCTGTTGGTTGTCCCCCGGCCGAATCTGGACTATGCTACAAAGCGTTGAAGGACAGATAACAAGCCATGGGGATTGATTATCAATCCAATTATACTCATAGCCAGACAAATATCGAATACCAGCGCGTATCCGCCCGTAAGTAACCTGTAAAGCGGAGATACGGGGGCGGGTTTAAAGGGTAATAATAGTTAGCCGTATTCAAGTAGTAATTTATTGGTATTGTGG
>DAOUEE010000234.1:0-12898 GCA_034430695.1 Anaerolineales bacterium
GCACGACATACGAGCGACATCAAAGCTGCCAGCCCGGGAAAACCGCCATCTATTTTGTCGAAATATCAATCGCCGGCGATCGCTCCGGCTGCTGTGCCCCCGATTGCGGCCGGCCAGGCGGCCGCGGCGATAGGACCGATTTCTTTACTCTCAGCCAGAAGCTCTACGTATCGCTGCAGCAAATGACTGTCCCCAACTTACAGATAATTAACCCGGATGGGCATGATGCGTTCCAAGTATTATTGATTATCTGAACAAATATCACGAGTCATGTGTTTGAAACCCTTACATTGGAACACGCTGCGCTCTTCCGAAATTCGATTTCAATTATTCAAAATCGGACGAAGTTTGTCCACTCTGCAGGTGACATCCTGCACTGCCCCACATTCCGCCGTACTTCTATCATTATTCCATACCGAATCTCGTCGTAGAGCGCCCTGAAATCTGGCGCTCCCAGCCCACGGGAGGGGCCCTTGTCATCAAAGCAAAGGGCGCAGGCAGACCCCCTCGTTCGGGCTCAAAACGACCCGCCCGCTCCCATCGGAGCGGTCCTGGTCGTTGGCGGTGGCATCGCCGGTATGCAGGCCAGCCTCGATCTGGCCGACCAGGGCTACAAGGTCCACCTGGCTGAGACGAAGTCCGCCATTGGCGGACACATGGCACAACTCGACAAGACGTTTCCCACCAACGACTGCGCCATGTGCACCATCAGTCCGAAACTCGTCGACACCGGCCGCCACCTCAACATCGATCTGCACGTCGACACTGACGTGCTCAAGATCGATGGCCAGCCCGGCGATTTCACGGTCACCCTGCGTCACAAACCACGCTACATCGATCCCTTGAAGTGTGTCGGCTGCGGCGATTGCGCCGAAGTCTGCCCGGTCGTGCTGCCCGACCCGTTCAACGAAGGCCTCGCGCCCCGTCGCGCGGCCCACAAACTCTACCCCCAAGGCGTACCCAACGCATATGCCATCGCCAAACTGGGTATTTCTCCCTGCCGTGATGCCTGCCCCGCCGGGCAGCGCGCCCAGGGTTACATCGCCCTGATTCGCGAAGGTCGTTACGATGACGCCCTGCGCGTGATCAAGGAAGACAATCCGTTTCCGGGGATCTGCGGCCGCATCTGCAACCATCGCTGCGAGGCTGCCTGCAACCGCGGCCTGGTCGACGAACCGATCAACATTCGCGCCCTGAAACGCTTCGTGACCGACAAAGTCTACGAGAAACCGCGCCAGGCGCGCGAGGCGGCCGAAATCACCCGTAAATCCAAAGTCGCCGTGATCGGCGCCGGTCCCTGCGGCCTGACCGCCGCGCAGGACCTGGCCTTGTTGGGCTATCCGGTCACGGTTTTCGAAGCGCTGCCCGTCGCCGGCGGCATGCTGCGCGTCGGCGTTCCCGAGTACCGCTTGCCTACGGAGATCATCGAGCGCGAGATCGCCGATATTCTCGATCTCGGAATCGACCTGAAGCTCGACACCAGGGTCGAGGATCTGGATGACTTGTTCGACCAGGGCTTTGAAGCGGTTCTCATCGCGGTCGGCGCCCACGAGGGGATCCGTCTGCCGATCCCGGGCGCCGACCTCGAGGGTGTTTTGATCAATACCCGCTTCCTGCGCGACGTCCGTCTGGACAACCCACCGGCCATCGGGGATCGTGTTCTCGTGCTCGGGGGCGGTAACGTGGCCTTCGACTGCGCACGTACCGCCGTACGCATGGGCGCCGAAGTGCACATGGCCTGTCTCGAGCCGCGCGATAATCTACCCGGCCATGCCTGGGAAGCCGATGCCGCCGAGGAAGAAGGCGTCGTCATTCATGCCGACCGCACATTTCTCCGCATCGTCGACGACGGCAGCGGGCACGCAGCCGGAGTGGAATGCGAGCGGGTGGCTCACTTCGATTTCGATCACGAGGGCCGCTTGTCCGTCGAGACCGTACCCGATTCCAAACACGTGATCGAAGCGGACACCATCATATTCTCCGTCGGTCAGCGTGCCGGTCTGGCCTTCATCCCCGATGACGCCGGCGTGGGTGTCACCACCAAACGCACGATTGCCATCAACCCCAACACGATGGCCGCTACCCGGCCGGGCGTTTTCGCAGCCGGTGACAGCGTCTCCGGCACGGCGTTTGTGATCGAAGCCGTGGCCTCCGGCCATCAAGCGGCCGAAAGCATTCACCGCTATCTGCGCGGCGAGGAACTCGAGCCGGAACCCAAACCTGAACTTCCGGTGGTGAAATTCACTCGCGCCGAACTTCAGGCGCGTATCAACTCCGGCGAGATCCAGCCCACGGGCCGGATCCCCATGCCCGCGCTTCCCGTCGAACAGCGGACGAGCTGCTTCGCCGAGGTTGAGGGGGGTTACAGCGACGAATCGGCACAAGCCGAAGCGGCTCGCTGCCTGGCTTGCGCACAGTGCTCCGAATGCCTCTCCTGCCAGTACGTCTGTGGGCGTGATGCCATCAACCACAACGATGTCGCGAAGATCGAGCAGCTTCGAGTGGGCGCCGTGATCCTGGCGCCCGGCTACGAAATCTACAACGCCGAGTTATCCGCCGAGTACGGATTGGGGCGCTACCCCAACGTGATCACCGCCCTGCAGCTCGAGCGCCTGCTCTCCGCCTCCGGTCCCACGCAAGGCCACGTCAATCGTCCCTCCGATGGAACACCCGCGAAAAAAGTCGCCTTCCTGCAGTGCGTCGGCTCGCGCGACAAGAGCCACGATTACTGCTCCTCCGTGTGCTGCATGTACGCCGCCAAAGAAGCGATCATGATCAAGGAGCACGATTCCGAGGCCGAGCTGCACGTGTTCATGATGGACATGCGCGCCTTCAGCAAGGGCTACGAAAGCTACTACCGCCGTGCCAAGCAGCAGTACGACATCGAATACACCCGCTGCCGGATCTCGGAACTCAAGGAAGACGTGGACAGCCAGGACATCGTACTGCGATACGTAGAGCAGCCGTCGACGAACGGAAACGGTCATTCTGCATCCGGACCGCCGCCGCCCGGGTCGCTGCTCGCCGAAGAACGCTTCGACCTGGTCGTACTTTCCGTTGGTATGGAGATATCCGAAAGCGTGAAGGCTTTGGGCAAGGACCTCGGCATTCAGCTGGACGAATATGGATTCTGCCACACGGCTTTGTTCAATCCACTCGAGACCACCCGGCCGGGAATCTACGCCGTCGGACCATTCCGTGAACCGAAGGACATTCCCGAATCGGTGGTCGATGCCAGCGGCGCCGCTGCAATGGCGGCCGGGCTGCTCGCTCCGGCGCGCCACTCGCTCACCACTTCCCCCGAATATCCCCCCGAGCGCGACGTGGCGGGTGAAGAACCGCGTGTGGGCGTTTTCGTCTGCCACTGCGGTTCGAACATCGGCGGCTACCTCGACGTGCCCAGCGTGGCCGAGTATGCCAAAACGCTGCCCGGCGTGGTCCACGCCGAAGATAATCTGTATACCTGCTCGCAGGACACCGTGGCACACATCACCGAGACGGTGAAGAAAGAGAATCTCAACCGCGTCGTGGTGGCTTCCTGCACACCGCACACCCATGCGCCGCTCTTCCAAGACTGCATCCGTGCCGGCGGCCTCAACCCCGCATTGTTCGACATGGCCAACATCCGCAACCAGTGCTCCTGGGTGCATTCCCACGACAGGAAAGCCGCCACGCACAAAGCGCGTGACCTGGTGCGCATGGCCGTAGGCCGTGTCTCGACATTGGAACCGATCCACACCAGCAAAGTCGAGATCGAACACAGCGCCCTGGTGGTCGGTGGCGGAGTAGCCGGCATGACCGCCGCCCTCTCGCTGGCCGAGAACGGCTTCGACGTGCACCTGGTAGAGCGTGAAGGGCAACTGGGCGGGAATCTAAATAAAGTGCATTACCTGACCTCCGGCGACGAACCGCGTGAACTGCTGGAAAACCTGATCGCCGACGTCGAAGCTGAGCCGAGGATCGAATGTCACCTCAACCACGAAGTCGTCAGCACCAGCGGTTTCATGGGAAAATTCACCACCATGCTGCGCAACGGCAAAGACGAGAAACTCATCGCCCACGGCGTGACCATCATCGCCACCGGCGCACAAGAGTATCACGGGCCGGAGTACGGATACGAAAACAATCCCCGCGTGGTTAGCGGTCTGGAATTGGAAGCGCTGCTCGCCAGAGCGCACGGTTCGCAAATCGATCTCGAGGGCCGCGCCGCCGAAGCCTGGAAAGCGATCGGCGAACAGCTCCCCGATGAAGTGACCATGATTCTGTGCGTCGGACCTGCGGAGCGTTTCTGCGCCCGTATGTGCTGCACCACGGCGCTGAAACAAGCCATGACGCTCAAACGTCTCAAGCCCGAAGCCCGCATCACCGTGCTCTATAAAGACATCCGCACTTACGGTTTCAAGGAGTCGCTCTACACCGAGTCGCGTGAAGCTGGCGTGCGCTTCGTACGCTACGATGGCGAACACAAGCCCGTGGTTCGCAGCGATGGCCGGGATTTGGAAATCGACATCCATGATCACGTCCTGGGAGAGAAACTGACCTTGCACCCGGACCTGCTCATGTTGAGCATGCCGGCCGTACCGGCCGAAGGATCCCGCGAGCTGGCCTCGAAATTCAAGGTTTCGCTCGATCAGGACGGATTCTTCCTGGAAGCGCACATCAAACTGCGCCCGGTGGATTTCGCCTCCGATGGCTACTTCATGGCCGGCATGGCGCACTACCCCAAATTCGTCGACGAGAGTATCGTGCAGGCGCAGGCGGCTGCTTCGCGCGCGGCGCGCATCCTCTCACGCACTACACTGACCGCCGGCGGCGTCGTCGCCCAGGTCGACCCGACGAAATGCGTCGGCTGTCTGACGTGCGTGCGCGTTTGCCCCTACGGAGTGCCGCAGGTTATACCGGACAGAACCGGCGTGGGCGAGATCAGCGGCGCAGCGTACATCGAACCTACCGTGTGTCACGGCTGCGGTTCGTGCGCTTCCGAGTGCCCCGCCAAAGCCATCAGCGTCGTCAGCCAGCGCGACGACCAGATTACGGTCAAGTTGGATGCTCTACTGTTGGAGACTTTTAGCGATAAAGTCAAGGAGCGGGCGTAGGCGCTTTTCAGCATCCTTCGACCACTCCTTTGGTTGCATTCAGGATGATTATTGCGCTTAATTAAGAACGGATTTTTGAACGAGGTTGACGTAGCAACAGACGGAAACAGGAAGGGAACATGGCCGAATTCGAACCACAAGTCGTCGCATTTTGCTGTAGTCACTGCGCCTACAATGCCGCCGACCTCGCCGGCAGCCTGCGAATCCAGTACCCCTCGTCGATCAAGATCATCGAGGTACAGTGCACGGGGCGCGTCGACGTCGAGCACATGCTGCACGCATTCGAGGGTGGCGCTGACGGCGTGATGGTGGCAGGTTGACTGCCCGGCGATTGTCATTACCTGGAAGGTAATACGAACGCAAGACGACGGGTGGAATTTGCCCGACGGCTGTTGGATGAGATCGGCCTCGAAAGCCAGCGGCTGCAGATGATCAACATTTCGGCAGCCATGGCCGGTGAATTTTCCTTTGCCGCGGCCGAAATCACAGCCGAGATACAACGATTGGGCCCCAATCCGCTGCGCGTTAACGGCGCAAAACGATCCGACGACAAGGCGCCTGCCGTCGAGATAGCGAAAGAGAATGGCGAAGGTTGATTCTCTCAAGCGCTTCGATGTTTTCGCAGAGCTTCCTGGGGAGGCTTTAGAGGAAATTGCGCGTCTGGTCAAACATGAATCGCATCCCGAAGGCACCGTTCTTTTCAAGGAAGGTGCTGCGGCGGATAAGCTCTACCTGCTGCTCGAGGGCAAGATCTCGCTCGAGATGCTCGTGCAGCTGGGCAGCACGGGAACGCCGCGCCGTGCAACGTTCAACGTCGCGGGTTCCGGAAACGCCGTCGGTTGGTCCAGCCTGGTCCCGCCGTACATCTATACCTCTTCCGGCGTTTGCATCGAAGACGTCAAATTGTTGGCGCTTTCCGGCGAAGACATGCGGGCCTATATGAGCGATCACCCAGACATTGGCTATGCCATTTGTCAATGCACGGCTTCGATCATTCGCGGGCGTATGACCAACGCCACGTCGATGCTCACCTATTTCCTCTCCATCGTCTCACACGAACTGAAACGTCCGCTCGCTGCGGTCGAAAATTACCTGCAGATCCTCTCCGGCGGTTACGCAGGCGAACTGAGCCCCAAGCAGACCCGTCTGATCGAACGCAGCACGCTGCGCATCGCCGATCTGCGCAACTTGATCAGCGACATCCTCGACTTCGCCCGCATGCAGCCCGAGCAGATTCGCGCAGACTTCGAGGTTCTCAATCCAGCCGAACTCGGCGCCGAAGCGATCGAGGAAGTCCGCCTGGCGGCGTCGCAGAAGAACGTGCAGCTCAAGGTCATCGGGCCGACCGAATTTCGTTCCATCGTCGCCGCCCGGCGCCGGCTGCGGCAGGTCATCGCCAATCTGCTGGCCAACGCCGTCAAATTCTCACCCGAAGGCAGCACTGTGACCCTCAGCGCACACGACAAACCTGAGGCCCTGGTGATCCAGGTGATGGACGAGGGCATCGGCATACCCGAGGACGAACAGGAACACATATTCGACGATTTCTTCCGCGCCAGCAACGTCGGCGATTTCCAAGGCGCCGGCCTGGGGCTTTCCATCGCACACAAGATCATCGAAGCGCACGAGGGCAGTATCGAGGTCGAAAGCCCCTACCAAGAAGGAAAATCCGGCACCAAATTCACCATCACGATCCCTCGGACGCTTCCTGTTCCCGGAATGGGCAGGTCGGCCGAACCCGCAGTCACCCAGGAGGGAGGGGGGTAGACATGCGCGATAAACCGTATGTATTGATCGTGGACGACGACCCGGACATCGTTGAGGGGATTATTGCCGTTCTGGAGACGCGCGATTACCGTCTGGCCAGCGCCGGCGACGGCATCGCCTGCATGGAACGCATTCAAGAGGAGCCGCCCGATTTGTTGATCCTGGACATGATGATGCCGCGCATGGATGGCTTCGCCGTCATCCGCGAACTGCGCGGCGATCCGAAATACGCCGGCTTGCCCGTCATCATCCTCACCACGGTCATCGAAGATGCAGCCTACCGCCGCTACGAGCTGGAGACAGGCCTGGCGATGGACGTGCAGGCCTACATCGAAAAGCCGGCGCCGCCGGATGAGCTGCTGCGGCACGTCACCGCAGCGGTCGAACTGCCCTACGTCATCGTCGCCGACGACGACCCGGACATCGTCGCCGGGATCACCACGGTCCTCGAATCGAAGCCCTATCAGGTTAGTTCGGCGTCGGACGGCCAGACCTGCGTGGAGTTGGTTCGCAAGCGAAAACCCGATCTACTCATCCTGGATCTGCTCATGCCGCGCATGGACGGCTTCGCCGTCATTCGCGAGCTGCGCAGCGAACCGCAACTCGCCGACCTGCCGATCATCATCCTCACCACCGTCGTTGAAGACGCCAGCCGCCGGCGCTACGAACTCGAGACCGGCCAGGACATGGCCGTAACGCTGTACATGCAGAAACCCGTGCCGCCCAAGATGCTGCTCAAGCAAGTCGGAGAGGTGCTGGAAGCATGAAGCCCGACGAGGTTATCGGTGCGGTGATGGTCGTCGGCGGCGGAGTCGCCGGCATGCAAGCCAGCCTCGATCTGGCCGAGCAGGGCTTCCGCGTCTACCTGGTGGAAAGTAAATCCGCCATCGGTGGACACATGGCCAAGCTGGACAAGACCTTCCCCACCAACGACTGCGCCATGTGCATCATCAGCCCCAGGCTGGTTGAGACCGGGCGCCACCTCAACATCGACTTGATGGTCGACAGCGAAGTCGAAAAGATCGCAGGACAGGCTGGCGACTTCACGATCACCGTGCGCCGCAAGCCGCGCTACATCGACATCGACAAATGCGTCGGCTGCGGCGACTGCGCCGAGGTCTGCCCCGTCGTTCTCACGGACGCGTTCAACGAAGGACTGGCGCCGCGCAAAGCGGCCTACAAACTCTATCCCCAGGCGGTGCCCAACGCCTACGCTATCGACAAACTGGGCATCGCGCCCTGCCGCAACGCCTGTCCCGCCGATCAGCGCGCCGAGGGCTATATCGCCCTCATCGGAGAGGGACGCTACCGCGAAGCCTATCGCGTGATCAAGGAGGACAATCCCTTCCCCAGCGTGTGCGGACGCACCTGCCACCATCCCTGCGAGGGACACTGCGCCCGCGCTCTGGTCGATGAACCGGTGAGCATCATGGCGCTGAAACGCTTCGTAATGGATCACGCCCTGGCTTACGGACGCGAGAAGGTCGAGCCCGTGCCGCGCACGCGCCCCGAGTGGATCGCCGTGGTTGGCGCCGGTCCGGCAGGACTAACCGCCGCCCACGATCTGGTGAAAATGGGCTACGGCGTGACCGTTTACGAAGCGCTGCCCGTTGCCGGCGGGATGATGCGCGTGGGCATCCCCGCCCACCGACTGCCCAAAGGCGCCTTGCAGGACGACATCGACGACATCCTCGCCCTGGGCGTGGTGCTGAAGACCGACTCGCCAATTTCCGACCCGACGAAATTGTTGAAAGAAGGCTACGACGCCGTATGTCTGGCGACGGGGATTTCCAGCCGCGATCACTCGCTGGGCGTGGAGGGCGAAGACGCCGAGGGCGTACTTTCCGCGGCGACTTTCTTACGCAAAGTCAATCTGGGAGAACCCGTCACTGTCGGCGAGCGCGTGGCCGTGATCGGCGGCGGCGTGACGGCGCTCGACGCGGCCGCCGTCGCCCGCCGGCTGGGCGCCGAAGAAGTTTTCCTGGCCTACGACCGGCCGCGCGGCGAACTGCCTGCCTACCAGTGGGAAATGGACGCCGTCGAAGCCGAAGGCATCCGCCAGTTCGAGCACACCACACTGACGCGCATCCTCACCGAGCACGGCAAGGTCACCGGCGTCGAACTGGCCCGCACCGGCCGCGGTATGACACAGGACGAGCAAGGCCGGCGGCGGCCCAAGATCGAAGCCGGCAGCGAATTCAGCCTCGAAGTCGACACCGTGATCGGCACCGTCGGCCAGCAGTCGGATTTGAATTATCTGCACCCGGTCTTCGACGATTTGAGCACCGACAAAGAAACCCTGGCATGCGAGAACGCGCCCGGCCTGTTCGTCGTCGGCGGGCGCAAGACCGGCGCCAGCTTCATCGTCGAAGCCATCGCCCTGGGACACCGGGTGGCGAAATCGATCCACCATTATTTACAGGGCACGCTCGACGAATTGGAGAAACCCACGCCGCCGGTGGTCAAAGTTACCCGCGAGGACATCGAACGCCGCCTCAAGCGAGGGGAGATCGAACTCCTGCCCCGCAGCGAACCCAAACTGCTTCCCATGGAGGAGCGCGTCACCAGTTTTCGCGAGGTCGTGCTGGGATTGACCGAACGCCAGGCGCGCGCCGAAGCCAAGCGCTGCCTGCAGTGCGGGAACTGCTCCGAATGCCTGGCCTGCGTCTACGCTTGCGGTGTGGACGCCATCGACCACGAGGCGGTCGAATCCTATGAAGAGATCAACGTCGGCGCGGTCATTCTGGCTCCCGGCTACCAGGCATATCAGGCCGAGCTCTCTGCAGAATACGGTTTGGGACGCTACCCCAACGTGATCACGGCGCTGCAGCTCGAGCGCCTGCTCTCCGCTTCCGGACCCACCACGGGACACGTCGTGCGCCCTTCAGACGGACAGCCGGCTAAGAGAATTGCCTTCCTGCAGTGCGTCGGTTCGCGCGACCGGAACCACGATTACTGTTCAGCCGTGTGCTGCATGTACGCCACCAAAGAAGCCGTCCTGGTCCGAGATCACGATCCCGAGGCCGAGGTGAACGTCTTGATGATGGACGTGCGTGCCTTCAGCAAGGGCTACGATGCCTATTACCGGCGCGCCCGTGAAAAGTACGGCATCCAATACACCCGCTGCCGTGTATCCGAACTCAAGGAAGTCCCTGACACTCAGAACATCGGGATCCGCTACGCCAGAGAACAAGGCGTCGGGATGGCCGATCAGATTGACGCTACGCTGCCCGGAACGAAGATGGCGGAAGCAGAGTACGACCTGGTCGTTTTGTCGGTGGGCATGGAGATCTCGCAATCCGTCAAGGATCTTGGCCAGCGCCTGGGAATCGAACTCGACGACTATGGTTTCTGCCACACGGCGTTCTTCAATCCGGTGGAAACTTCCCGGCCGGGAATTTACGCAGCAGGACCGTTCCGCGAGCCGAAGGACATCCCCGAATCGGTGGTCGACGCCAGCGGCGCGGCGGGACGGGCGGCGGCGTTGCTCACCGCTGCCCGGGGCCAGCTGACGCGCGAGCCGAGTTATCCGCCCGAAAAGGCGATCGCGGGCGAGCCTGCCCGCGTTGGAGTCTTCGTCTGCCACTGCGGCACGAACATCGCCGGTTACATGGACATCGAAGCCGTAACGGACTACGCGTCGGAGCTGCCTCACGTGGCTCACGCCGACCATCTGCTGTACACCTGCTCGCAGGACAGCACGGCGCAGATTCAGGCTTGTATCGCAGAGTACGATTTAAACCGCGTCGTGGTGGCTTCCTGCACGCCGCGCACCCACGGTCCCCTTTTCCGCGACGTGATCCGCCAGGCGGGGTTGAACGAGCACCTGTTTGCGATGGCCAACATCCGCAACCATTGCTCCTGGGTGCATTCCGATGCGCCCGAAACGGCAACAGAAAAGTCGCAGGATTTGATCCGCATGGCCGTCGCCCGCGTGGCGGCGCTCGAGCCGCTGCACACGCAGCCGGTTCCCGTTTGCCAGCAAGCGCTGGTCATCGGCGGCGGTGCGGCGGGTATGAACGCCGCCCTCACCCTGGCCGAACAGGGTTTCCCCGTCCATCTGGTCGAAAGAGAAGCGGCTCTGGGCGGCAGCCTGCGCGGGGTATTTTTCAACCACGATCCCGGAGATTCGGCTGCTGCACACGATCCCCAAAAATACCTGCGGGCGTTGATCCAACAAGTCGAAGCACACCCTGCGATCACCACGCACCTTTCGAGCCGGGTGCATCACACCTCAGGCTTCATGGGTGATTTCTCTACCACGCTGCAGAACGAGGCCGGCAGCCAGGTAGAAATCAAGCATGGCGCCACGATCGTCGCCACGGGCGGCCGGGAGTATCGCGGCGAGGAATACGGCTACACGGAAAGCGCGCGCGTGGTCAGCGGATTGCAGTTTGAAGCCCTGCTGGCCAAATGCAGCCGCAAACGGGTCAAGCTCGACGATAAGACGAAAGCGACCTGGAAGCTGCTCGATGAAGCCCCGCCGGACGAGGTGCTGATGATCCAATGCGTCGGTCCGGCGGAGGAGACCTGCGCCCGCACCTGCTGCACCACGGCGCTGAAGCTGGCGCTGCAGTTGAAGGCCGTACAACCTGATGCACGCGTCGTCATGCTGCACCGCGACATGCGAACCTACGGATTCAAGGAGCGCCTGTATAAACAGGCGCTCGATAGCGGCGTGATCTTCGTACGCTACGATCCGGCAAATAAACCGCAAGTGCAAGCGGCAGCGAACGGTGCTTTACAGGTGAACGTACGGGATCCCGTGCTCGGTACGCCGTTGAACTTCGAGCCCGATCTGCTTGTGCTTTCCACGCCGCTCGTTCCGGCGAGGGACAGCAAGGCGCTGGCCACGAAATTGAAGGTGCCCGTCGATCTGGACGGTTGGTTCCTGGAGGCGCACGTCAAGCTGCGGCCGGTGGATTTCTCCAACGAGGGCGTGTTCCTCGCCGGCGCGGCCCACTATCCCAAGCTGCTCGACGAGACCATCGTGCAGGCCCAGGCCGCCGCGGCCCGCGCGGCGACGGTGATGTCGCATCAGACATTGCATGCGGGCGGTTCGGTTGCACGCGTCGATCCCGAGGCCTGCGTCGGCTGTCTGACCTGCGTGCGCATCTGCCCTTACGGCGTGCCGCAGATGCAAATTGATTTCACCGGCGTCGGCGGCATCGTGGGCGCGGCGTACATCGAACCCGCCGTGTGCCAGGGCTGCGGCACGTGCGTTGCCGAATGCCCCGCCTATGCCATCGAACTGCTGCATTATCGACACGTGCAGTTGGAAGACGAGGTGGGTGCCCTGTTCGAGACGAAGATCCGAGTACAGGAAGGGTTAGGGTAAGGGCAAAGATGAGCGAAAACGGGAATGATCTGCAGATCGTCGCCTTTTGCTGCCATCATTGCGCCTACGCTGCAGCAGATCTGGCTGGTGTCCTGCGCATCCAGTACCCGGCGCAGGCCAAGATCGTCGAGATTCCATGCTCCGGGCGTTTGGACGCGCTCGAGGTGCTGCACACATTCGAACGCGGCGCCGACGGCGTGATGGTCGCCGGTTGACTGCCCGGCGAATGCCATTACCTGGAAGGTAATGCCAACGCCAAACGCCGGGTGGAACGGATCAAAAATATTTTAGAGTCGATCGGCCTGGAACCCGAACGAATGGAGATGTTCAATCTCTCATCGGCGATGGGCCAGCAGTTCGCCGAAACGATAATAAAAATGACCGAACAGGTTCAGAATGTGGGCCCGAGTCCACTGCGGCTCGCCGCTGAGGAAAATAACAAAGTATAGGGTAACAGGATCCGGAAGCGTGCGGAAACGCTCCGGCATCAGGGAGAGTGAAGTATGATCATCGCGGAACAAAAACCATTGGAGGAGATCAAGGTCTTGATCGCCGACGCCGAAAACGTGCTGGTCGTCGGCTGCGGCACCTGTGTGACGGTGTGCTTTGCCGGCGGCGAGAAGGAAGCCGGCATCCTGGCCAGCAGCCTGCGCATGTCGACCAAACTCGACGGTGGGCCCAAGGCCGTGGAGCACGT
>DAOUEE010000235.1:0-8423 GCA_034430695.1 Anaerolineales bacterium
GCCATCTGGGACCTGATCGCCTCCGGTTTCATCGACACCTCCCGACTGGCGGCCAGCGAAGTCACCATTATGAGCGACATTCTACTCACCAATCGGGGCGAGATTCAAAAAGCGCTCGCACGCGCCATTCATCACCTGCAGGAATTATCCAAGATCATCTCTTCCGGCGATGCCGACAAGCTTTTCGCCGAACTGACCCTGATCCGCAGCCAGCGCGCCAGCCTGAGCAACCAGCAAACCGAAATCGAGGAGTCCGATGGAAATCCGCATCACCCAGCCGGCTGAGACACTGCGCGGCAGCGTGCGCCCACCGGGGGACAAATCGATCTCCCATCGCGCCCTGCTCCTGGGCGGTATCGCCCATGGCACCAGCCGCATCCAGGGCTTTCTGCGCGCCGGCGTGACCGATGCCATGCTCGGCTGCCTGGAGACCCTCGGCATCGACGCCGAATTCATGGACGACGACGACCTGGTCATTATCGGCCGTCCCTGGCAGACACCAGCAGAAATCCTGGACTGCCAGAACTCGGGCGCCACGATACGCATGCTGCTCGGGGCACTGGCGGCGCAGCCCATCGAAGCCACGCTGGACGGCACGCAGCGCCTGCGCAAACGCCCAATGAAACGCGTGGTGCACCCCCTGCGTCGCATGGGCGCCGACATCCAGGGCACGGACGATCAGCCCCCACTGACGGTGCGCGGCCGGAAGCTGCACGGCATCGACTACGAAATGCCCGTTGCTTCGGCGCAGGTGAAGACCGCCATTCTCCTGGCGGCGCTGTTTGCCGAAGGCCCCACCACGATCCACGAACCCGGTCCTTCGCGTGACCACACCGAACGCATGCTGCGCTGTCTGGGCATTGCGGTGAACGCCAAGGACGGCGAGGTCGAGCTGATTCCCGAACGGGGCCCGCTCTCGGCCTTCTCGCTGGTCATTCCGGCGGATATCTCCTCCGCCGCTTTTCTGATCAGCGCCGCCGCCGTCGTGCCCGCTTCCAAACTGAAACTCAAGGGCGTTGGAGTCAATCCCACCCGCACGGGTTTGCTCGACGTCCTGCAGGAGATGGGCGCCGATATCCGCCTCGAGAACGAACACGAATCGGGTTTGGAGCCTATCGCCGACCTCGAAATCCGGCATAGCAAACTGCGCGGCGTGGCGGTTTCCGGCCAGCGTGTGGTGCGCATGATCGACGAGTTTCCCATTTTCGCCGTCGCCGCCACACAGGCCGAAGGGGAAACCGTCGTATCGGAAGCCGCCGAACTTCGTTTGAAGGAATCCGACCGCATCGCCTCGCTGGTCGGCGAACTGCAAAAGATGGGCGCCCAGATTGAAGCCCGGGAAGACGGCTTCGTGGTCGCAGGGCCCACCCGGCTGCAGGGCGCCGCCGTCGATTCGCACAAGGACCACCGCCTGGCCATGGCGTTGACCGTCGCCGGTTTGATCGCCGAGGGCAGCACGGTGGTGCGCGGGGCGGAATGCATCCGGCAATCCTACCCCGATTTCATTTCCACCCTCACTTCATGTGGAGCGGAACTGGCATGAGCCGCGTCGGTCTGCTGGGCTACCCGCTGTCGCACTCCGTGTCGCCGGCGATGCACAACGCGGCCTTCGCCGCCTTGGACCTTCCCTGGCGCTACGAACTGCTGGAGACGCCGGCCGAAGATCTCCCCGCGGCGGTTGCGCGGCTGCGCCGGGGAGAGTGGATGGGCGCCAACGTGACCATCCCGCACAAGGCGCGCGTGATGCAGCTACTGGACGAGATCGACCCTTCGGCGGCGGGAATCGGCGCGGTGAATACCATCGTGCGGGACGGAGAGCGCCTGATCGGGCACAACACGGACGTCACCGGTTTCCAGGTCGATCTACGCTCCCACGGCGTCGAGATCGACGGCGACGAGGTGATTGTCCTCGGCAGCGGCGGTGCGGCGCGCGCCGTCACCGCGGCCTTGATCCCCGGCGGGGCGCACATTCGATTCATCACCCCATTATTAGATGAAGCGCAGCGATTAATTGAAGATCTGGTAACAGCATCCAGCGCGCAAGCGCAGATCCTGCCCTGGGAAGACGGCAGCTTCGCTGGAATCCAATGCCGCCTGTTGGTCAACGCCACACCGGTGGGCATGTCGCCCGAGGTCGAGGCCTGTCCCTGGCCGCAGGACATCCCCCTGCCTGCGGACGCCTTCGTTTACGACCTGGTCTACAACCCGGCCGAAACCATGTTAATGAAGCGCGCTCGCACCGAGGGACTGGATTCCGGCAGCGGCCTGGGCATGCTCGTCGAACAAGGCGCCCTGGCGTTCGAACTTTGGACGGGGAAAACGCCTTCGCGCCAGGCGATGGCCGCCGCAGCGCAGACCGCATTGGAGCAGCGACATGCTTAGATATCTCACCGCCGGCGAATCGCACGGACCGCAGTTGGTCGCCATTTTGGAGGGCATGCCTGCCGGGCTGCCGCTCTCGGCGGACGACATCGCTCCCGACCTGGCCCAACGCCAGAGTGGCTACGGCGCCGGCCCGCGCATGAAGCTCGAGAAAGACGCCGTCGAGATCAGCGGGGGTGTGTTGGCCGGCCAGACGACCGGCGCGCCGATCGCCATGATCATCCGCAACCGCGATCACGAAAATTGGAAAGGTAAAGCGATTCCCGCCATGACCGTCCCCCGACCGGGTCACGCCGACCTCACCGGTGCGGTGAAGTACGGCTATTCGGATTTTCGCTTCAGCCTGGAGCGCGCCTCGGCGCGCGAGACGGCGGCGCGCGTGGCAATTGGAGCGGTGTGCCGCAAGCTGCTGGCTCAATTCGACATCCGCGTCGGCAGCTACGTCACTGCCATCGGGCAGGCCTCCGCCGAGTTGGATGCGCTGGATCTGGCCGCGCGTATCGAAAAAGCGGCGGAAAGCGAAGTGCGCTGCCCGGATGATGCGGGAACGCATGCCATGCAGGCGGAAATCAAAGCCGCCATGCAGGCCAAAGACACCTTGGGCGGCATCTTCGAGGTCGTCGCCCTGGGACTGCCCGCGGGATTGGGCAGTCACGTGCACGCCGACCGCCGCCTGAGCGGTCAATTGGCGGCGGCGATCATGAGCATCCCGGCCATGAAAGGCGTAGAAATAGGTACTGGATTCGCATTATCAAAATTACGCGGCACCGAAGTCCACGATGAGATCGACCTCGAGGACGGTGTCTTGAAACGACGCAGCAACCGCGCCGGCGGGCTGGAAGGCGGCATCACCACCGGAGAACCACTCATCCTGCGTGTGGCGATGAAGCCGATCTCCACCACGCTCACGCCGCGCGCTTCGGTGGACGTCGCCCGCGGCGAAGCGGCGCAAACCCAATACGAGCGCTCGGATTTCTGCGCCGTGCCGCGGGCCGCGGTCATCGGCGAAATCGTCGTGTGCATCGTGCTGGCCAACGCCCTGCTCGAAAAACTGGGCGGCGATTCGCTGGATGAACTGCAGCAGCGTTTTCGCCAATTACGCACCGCTCGTCTCGAAGACCTGGAGATGGACGATGAGCCCATCGTCTTCTGGGACTAGCGCCCTTGCGCCGCAGAACGTGGCGCTCTTCGGGCCGCCGGGTTCCGGCAAGAGCGCCGTGGGCAAGCTTCTGGCGCAGCAGCTGCAGCGCCCCTTTCTCGACATGGACGCCCGCATCGAGGAACTGGCCGGCAAGCCGATCCCCGAGATCTTCGCCGCTGACGGCGAACCCGCTTTCCGCAAGATGGAAACCGAACTCTGCCGCCAGCTGGCCGGGGAAAGCGGCCGGGTCATCTCCTGCGGCGGCGGCGCCCTGGTCGATCCGAAAAACCGTGAAGTGATGGAAGCCAGCGGCTGGGTGATCTTCCTCGATTGTCCGCAGGAGGTGCTGCTGCGGCGCACGCAAAAAGCCGACGATCGCCCGCTGCTCAGCGGCGACAAAGAAGCGCAGCTGCTGGCGCTGCTGGAAAAACGGCGTGAGGTGTATGCCTCCTTCCCCAACCGCGTCGACGCCTCCGGCGACGATCCTAGACGCATCGCGCAGGAAGCCCTGGCGCTGCTGAAGACTTTAGGGAGCGCGACCCTGCGGGTGGAAGCGCCGCCTCCCGCTTACGATGTCATTCTCGGAACTGCTTTGCTCCAAAGCGTGGATACGCTGCTGTCCGATCGAGGGCTAAATCCGCCCTTCGTAGTGGTGAGCGATTCGAACGTCGCCCCGCTCTACGCCGAAAGCGTCTGCCATGCGTTGGATGCCGGGCTGGTCGAGATTCCCGCCGGCGAGGAACACAAGACGCTGGATACCATCCGCACGCTCTACGACCGTTTCCTGAAAATCGGAATCGAACGCCGCGCCACGGTCGTCGCTCTGGGCGGCGGTGTGATCGGCGACATGACCGGCTTCGCCGCGGCGACATTCATGCGCGGCGTGCGCTGGGTCAATCTGCCCACCACCCTGCTGGCCATGGTGGACGCCAGCATCGGGGGCAAGGTCGGCGTGGATTTACCCCAGGGGAAGAACCTGGTGGGTGCCTTTCACCCGCCGAGCGTGGTCATCAGCGACAGCGCAACACTGGACACGCTGCCCGAAAAAGAATTGCGCAACGGCATGGCGGAGCTGTTCAAGGCGGCCTTGATTGCCGACCCGCTGCTTTTCGAGTGGCTCGAGCGCGGAAACGGGCCAGCGACGCAGCGCTGGATCGAACGCGCCCTGGCGGTGAAAATCGACATTGTCAACGTCGATCCATTCGAGCGCGACGTGCGCGCCAAACTCAACCTGGGCCACACTGTGGCGCACGGCCTGGAAGCCGCCAGCGAATATGCTTTGAGCCACGGCGAAGCGGTCGCCATCGGCCTCGTGGCGGAAGCGCGCATGGCCGAGGCGCTGGGCGTGGCGCAAAAAGGATTGGCAGTGCGCATCGAAGCCGTGCTGACGCGGTTGGGTCTGCCCACGCGCTTTCAGAAACTCACCGTCCCGGAAGTACGGGCCGCCATGTCCAGCGACAAGAAGAAAGTCGGCGGCCAACTGCGCTTCGTTTTGCCGGTCGAACCGGGCCTGGCGGAAATCCGCCAAACGGTCCCCGAAGAACTCATTCTACAGACGTTAGAAGACGTGAAGGAGTCGGCATGAAAACCATACTCGTGCTCCACGGCCCCAACCTGAACCTGCTCGGCATGCGCGAACCGCAGGTCTACGGCTCGACCACACTGGCGCAGATCGATGAGATTTTAAAGGAAGAAGCGCAGCGCCTGGGATTGGCCATCGAGACGCTGCAATCCAACCACGAAGGCGCCTTGATCGACGCCCTGCATCAGGCGCGCGGAAACGCCAGCGGAGTGATCATCAACCCCGGTGGCTTGACGCACACCTCTGTTTCGCTGCGCGACGCCATCGCCGCCAGCGAGCTGCCCGTGGTGGAAGTGCATCTATCCAACATTTTCGCCCGGGAGGAATACCGCCGCAGATCGATCAGCGCCGAAGCCTGCGTGGGCATGGTTGCCGGCTTCGGCTGGCGCTCTTACCTGCTGGCCCTGCGCGCCCTGGCCGAAACGTTGAATGAAAGAAAGGCATAGGCTTCGGAGGCGCGAAGCTCGAACTCGAAACCTACACCGAGGAACCAGGATGAAAAAGCAACCCCAATGCATGGACGCTGTGCGACCCAGTTTCTACGCCGAACTCGACGGAACGATTGCGGGGCTGCGCGCCCAAGGCACGGACGTGATCCGTCTGGACATCGGCTCGCCGGATTTGCCGCCGTCGGAGGCGATCGTCGAAACGCTGGCGAGATCGGCCCGCGATCCCAACCATCACGGCTACCAACCGATCAACGGACCTCAGCCATTACGCCAGGCCTGGGCACAGCTCTACGAACGTCTCTTCGATGTAAATCTGGATCCCGAGTGCGAAATCGTTCCTTTGCTCGGCTCCAAGGAAGGCATTTTCCATTTCACCCTGGCCAACGCCGAAGCGGAAGACGTCGTGCTGATTTCTGAACCGGCCTACCCCATTTACGCCCAGGCGGCGCGCTTCGTAGGCGCGCAGGTCGTGCTGCTGCCCTCGGACAAGGCGCACGGCTTTTTACCCGATTTCACCGCCATCCCGCCCGAAGTCGCCACACGCGCTCGCCTGCTGTGGCTCAACTACCCCAACAATCCGACGGGCGCCCTGGCGACGCTGGATTTCTTCGAGCGGGCGATCGACTTCGCCCGTGAGCACGATGTGATCCTGTGCCACGATGCGGCCTACTGCCAGGTCACTTTCAACGGCTACCACGCCCCCAGCCCGCTGCAGATCGAAAGCGCCAAAGCGGTCACCGTTGAGTTCAACTCGCTTTCTAAATCGCACAACATGGCCGGCTGGCGGGTGGGCGTGGTCGTCGGTGGAGACAATCTGGTAGATTCGGTGCGCAAGCTCAGGCCGAACGTCTACAGCGGGCAATTCAAGCCCATCACCGACGCCGCCACCGCAGCGTTGAACGGCGATCAAAGCTGGTTGAAGGAGCGCAACGAGACCTATCGCCAGCGGCGGGATCTGATTCTCGAACACCTGAATGCCCTGGGCGTGGAACCTACGGTTCCCCAAGCGGCGTTGTACATCTGGATGCCGGTCCCCAAGGGTTGGATCGCTGCCGATTTCACCTCGGCGCTGCTGGAGAACACCGGCGTCAGCCTGACCCCCGGGACGGTGTTCGGCGAATCCGGCGAGGGCTACGCCCGCATTTCCCTGGGCGCCGCGAGCGAACGCATCGAAGAGGGGATGAGACGCTTTACGGAATGGTGGCGGGCAAACATCGGGTGACGTGGGTTCGTTTAATGCGGATGAATCTGGAATCATCCGAGCTTCAGCCAATCGTGCAAGATCGCATTCTGTGCAAGAACAAATTAGACATAAAAACTGATGAGAAAATTCGGTATCGCTATCCTGGATTACCTGACTCACATCCTGGGGAGGCTTTCGGGTAAGTATTACTTCGAGGACTTCGTCCGCGTCTACCCCGATAGAATCTGCATCAACCGCTTCGGTTTGCGCAGAGCGGCAACCTCCGACGACGTCAAGAATTTCCTCAACCATCAGAAGTTCTACAACTTCGCCGCCCAATTTGCGAACGGTGCAGACGTGGCCGACGTCGGCTGCGGCAGCGGATACGGCTGTGCGCTGCTCCAGCAAGCCGGCGCGCGGCGTATAAGTGGATGCGACGCTTCGAAATCCGCCATTCGCTTCGCCAAGGTGCATTACGGCGACCTGGCTGAATTCAGCCTCCAGAGCATCACGGACATGAACCGCTTTCCCGACGACCAGTTTGACCTGGTCGTCTGCAGCGAGGTGCTCGAACACATCAAGGATTACGGCATGGAACATCAAGCGCTGGACGAGATTCAACGCATCGCTCGCCCTGATGGTATCATCGTGCTTGGAACACCGAACAGCGAAATGCTCGGCAGTCATGGGTTCTCGTTCCTCGAAATCGATGCCTTGATGCGCAGACATTTCAGCCAGTACTGCATCTTCGAAAATGCACTGGTTCCTTTCGGATCGTCGCAGGAAGATTGGACGCAGCGATTGGCAGCAGGACAAACGGGCGTGATCGTTTCTCAGGAGATCGACCTCGCTGAGACGATCCTTCCGGTTGATGGGACGGCGGAGGTCAAAGGCGGCATTCCGCCCGGCGTCTATCGTCTCGGGGATCGGGAGATCGATACCACACGCTTACACAATACGCACTCCTGGGCGATCGTGGCGCGAGCGTGATGAGCAATTTACAAATTGTTATCCACGGAATCAACAAGCTGGTGGAATTATTCTCATGACGACCATCCTCGAAACCGAACGCCTCATCCTGCGGCTGCAGCGGGCAGCGGACATCGACACCCTGATCAATCTCTGGTCTGACCCGGCGGTCACGCACTACCTGGGCGGACCGCGTGAGCGGGACTGGCTGCGTACGGAGTTCGAGGAAGTCGGGCGGAATCCTGCTGCGGAGCAGTACGATCTGTGGCCCGTGATCGAGAAGGATTCCAGCCAGCTGGTGGGGAACTGCGGGCTGCTCGATAAGGACATCGCCGGAAAAACGGAGATCGAACTGATCTACGTTTTCGCCGCCGGCGCCTGGGGCAATGGCTACGCCACGGAGATCGGCAGGGCGTTGATCCAGCACGCATTCGAAGCGCTGGAACTCGAGCGGCTCATCGCCTTGATCGAGCCCGAGAACGCAGCTTCGGAACGCGTGGCGCAGAAAGTGGGAATGCGTTTCGACCGCGAGGTCATCCGACCCGGCGGCGCGCGGCGCAAGCTGTACGTCATCGAGAAAGCCGCCGCGCATGCGAGTGTATGATCGACGCGGCCGGCTAAAACCGCTTCGAAGCTGTCACCCCGTCGATGGGAAGTCTGCATGAGAATGCCGCTGGAACCCAGGGAATTCGCCTCCACACTGATCCGGGAGCTGGA
>DAOUEE010000236.1:0-6372 GCA_034430695.1 Anaerolineales bacterium
GCTCACTGCAGGAACAGCGTCTGGACGTCACGCTGCCCGGCCGCCCGATGGTGCGCGGCCGCATCCATCCCGCCAATCAGACCTTGCGAAAAATTCTCGCCATCTGGGCCGAGATGGGATTTCAAGTCTACCGATCGCGCGACGTCGAGAGCGACGAATACAACTTCCAATTGCTCAATTTCCCTCCGTACCATCCGGCGCGGGACATGCAAGACACATTTTTCACCACGGAACCCGACGTTCTACTGCGCACCCACACCTCCCCGGGGCAAATCCGGGTGATGCGCGAACGTGCACCGGAACCGATCCGCGTGGTCCTGCCGGGAATGTGTTACCGTTACGAACAGATCACAGCCCGCTCCGAGATTCAATTCAACCAGGTGGAAGGCCTGGCGGTGGGCAAGCGCATCACCTTCGCCGACCTGAAAGGTACGTTGAACGCATTCGCCCGGCGCATGTTCGGCCAGGACGTGGGCACGCGCTTCCGCGCCTCGTACTTCCCCTTCACCGAACCTTCGGCCGAAATGGACATCGAGTGTTTCGTGTGCGGTGGCGAAGGATGCACGGTGTGCAAGTACACCGGCTGGCTTGAGATCCTGGGCTGCGGTATGGTCCATCCGGTCGTGCTGCAGAACGGCGGATACGACCCGGCGCAGTACACGGGATTTGCCTTCGGAATGGGGCCCGAACGGATCGCCATGCTCAAGTACGGCATCGACGACATCCGTTATTTCTGGGCGAACGATTTACGCTTCCTGGAGCAATTCTAGAAGTGGAAAAGGTTGGAAATACGGTCACACCGCATTCGATAAGGATAGAAGCATGCTAGTACCTCTTTCTTGGTTAGAAGATTTCGTGGACATCGAAGTATCGCCCCTCGAACTGGCGCACCGCATGACGCTGGCGGGGTTGGAGGTGGAGGCCGTCACGTTTGTAGGCCTGCCGCTTCCCGAGGAACGGATCGAAGGTCACACCGGCTCTCGCGGCGGGCTTGAAACGAACGTCACCGGTCTCGCCTGGGATCCGGAGAAGATCGTCGTGGGCGAAGTGCGGGAAGTGATGCCTCATCCCAACGCCGACCGCCTCGTGCTGCTGCGCTTGTTCGACGGTGAGCAGGAGCACACGGTACTCACCGGCGCACCGAATTTGTTCGAATACAAGGGAAAAGGACCGCTCGACAAGCCGCGCAAAGTGGCCTACGCTCGTGAAGGTGCACGCATCTACGACGGTCACAAACCGGGCCACGAGTTGACCACACTCAAGCGCGCCAAGATCCGCGGAGTCGAATCCTATTCGATGGCCTGTTCGGAGAAGGAACTGGGCATTTCGGATGCCCACGAAGGTGTGATCCTGCTCGATGACGACGCGCAGGCCGGCCAACCATTGGTGGACTACATGGGCGACGTGGTCTTCGACATCACCATCATGCCCAACATCGCACGCGACGCAAACATCCTGGGCGTGGCACGGGAAATCGCTGCCCTGACCGATAAAGAACTCAAACCACCCTCGTTCGAGGTGCCCTGGAGCGGCGCGCCGATCGATGGAAGGGTGAGCATCGAAATCCGTGACCCCAAGCTCAACCCGCGTTTCGTCCTGGGCCTGATCGAAGGCGTGTCCATCGTGCCCAGCCCCTACCGGGTGCAGCGCCGTTTGCGGCTGGCGGGTATGCGTCCGATCAACAGCATCGTCGACGCGACCAACTACGTCATGCTCGAAATCGGCGAGCCGCTGCACGCCTTCGATTACGACGTGCTGGTGGAACGCGCCGGCGGAAAGGCGCCCAAGATCATCACCCGCCTGCCGGAGCCGGGCGAGACCCTCACCACGCTGGATGACGTCGACCGCGAACTGGACGATTTCACCGTACTGGTGGCAGACGCCAAAGGCGCGCTGTCGCTGGCGGGGATCATGGGCGGCGCGGAGTCGGAGGTCAGCGAGGAGACTACAAACGTGCTGCTCGAGGGGGCTTCCTGGAATTACGTCAACACCCGCCGTACGGTGGCGGCTCAGAACCTCAACTCGGATGCGGCCTACCGCTTCGAGCGCGGGGTGCATCCCGCCGTCGCCAAACTCGGCGTGCAGCGCGGTCTGATCGTGATGGCCGAATTGGGGGGTGGAACCATCGCGGAGGGCCTGGTCGACGAGTATCCAAAGCCGCTGGTCGATCCCTGCATCGAAATCACGCCGTCCGACGTCGACCGCTGGCTGGGGATTCGGCTGCAGCCGGAGGAGATCGCGGATCTGCTGCGCCGGCTGCAATTCAAGGTCGTAGTCGAGGGAGAAACCATCCGCGCCACTGTACCCGCTCACCGCCTGGATATTTCGGAAGGGATCGTCGGGAAGGCCGACCTGATGGAGGAAATCGCCCGCATCTACGGCTACGACCGCATTCCCGAAACGCAGATCGCCGACACCATCCCGCCGCAATATGGCAACCCGGGGCTCGAAGGGGAGGAGCGGGTGCGGGATCTGCTCGCCAGCCTCGGGCTGCAAGAGGTGGTCACCTATCGACTCACGTCAGCGGAACGAGAGGCGCGCATGCTGGCGCCGGGCACCACTCCCGACGACCGGCCGTACATCCAACTGGCCAATCCGATCGTCAGCGATCGCGTCGTGCTGCGGCACAGCTTGCTGGCCAACTTGATCGAAGTGGTCGAACGCAATGCGCGCATTCGCTCCAGAATTGCGATTTTCGAAATCGGCGCCGTATACCTGGTCTCCGAAGAGAGCAAGCTGCCGGAAGAGCCGCTGCGCCTGGCGGTCGCCATCACCGGCCCGCGCTCGCTGCCCGCTTGGCAGGGCGCTGACGCCGAATTCATGGATTTCTACGACTTGAAGGGCATCCTCGGCTCGTTCCTGAATGCCCTGCATCTGGGGCACATACGCTATGAAACCCACGACCATCCCGTGTTTCATCCGGGAAAATGCGCTCGCATCCTGCTCGGCGAGAAGCAGGTGGGAATTTTTGGCGAGCTGCACCCATTGGTCCACGAACGCTACGAGATTTCCGATGCGCCGTTGTTGGCCGGCGAACTGAACCTGGAAGCTATTCTGCAGGCCGTCCCCGAGACTTACGAAATTCGAGCGGTTCCCGCTTTCCCGCCGATCCTGGAGGATCTCGCCGTCGTCGTGGACGAAACGGTTCCCTCGGAGCAAGTTCAGGCGGCCATCCAAAGCGCCGGCGGGGACTTGTTGATCGAGGTGCGCTTGTTCGATCTTTACCGCGGAGATCAGGTCGGCGCCGGCAAGAAAAGCCTGGCTTACGCTTTGGTGTACCAGGCGCCCGACCGTACGTTGACCGACGAAGAAGTGGCAAAGCTGCGCGCCAAGATTGTCAACAAATTGGAGTCAGATTTGAAGGCGAAACTGAGAGATTAAGTACGCTGCTCGGCGAAGGATTCGGCGCGTGTGATCGCGGCGGAAGCCAACTGCGCCAGCACCATCAACAAATCATTGTCTTCTTCGGTGAAATTGCGTCCGGGGACTTTATTAATGGCTTCG
This sequence comes from Anaerolineales bacterium, assembly GCA_034430695.1. Taxonomy (GTDB): domain Bacteria; phylum Chloroflexota; class Anaerolineae; order Anaerolineales; family E44-bin32; genus WVZH01. The sequence goes on from DAOUEE010000236.1 coordinate 3,505, forward strand.
ATCACGCCCAAAATGCGGTCGCCGTCCAGCAGGGGCACACAGGCCAGCGTCTGGGTTTCAAATCCAAACGTCTCGTCGACCTGGGGATAAAAGCGCGTGTCGTTGCGCACGTCGTGCACGACGAGCGGTTTGCGAGTGTCGGCCACCCAGCCCGCAATGCCCTTTCCCGGCGGCAGGCGAAAACCGGTTAATTCATTGCGCGCCGATCCACGCACGACGGCAAAAACCAGCTCTTCGGTTTCATCGTCCAACAGCAGCAACGAACCGTCGCTGGCGTCGACGACAGCCAGGGCGGCTGCAAGCAGGTCGTCCAGCAGGCTGAGCAGGTCGGATTTGGGAGTCATGCGCTGAATGATGTCCTGCAGGGCGCTGAGGGCGCGAATCGAGGAACGCAGCATTGCAAGTTCCTCTTTCATTTCGCGATTCTCCTGGCGCAGGCGCGCGGCTTCAATCTGAAGGAATCGAATGGGATCGGTTTTTGATTCTTTCATGTACCACCCACCTCATGTTGATCTTAGCACAAGTTACCACTTGGTGGAAGAAGCTTTCCGCTGCGGCGGGAATTAAGCCCCCGTAGAAGCTTTTCGGCGTCGAAGATGAACGTATAAATACGAGTCAGAAACACAGATCGTCCTTTTAAATAAATATCCCCGCCACGAAGGCGGGGATTGTTGTATTGGTCCCCAATGTTCAGATCACATCAACGTTCGCAGCCTGCGGTCCTTTCGGGCCATCCTCGATGCTGAATTCCACATGCTGTCCCTCTTCCAGCTTGCGGTAGCCGTCCATGTTGATGGCGGTGAAGTGAACAAACACATCGTCGCCATCTTCGCGTCCGATGAAGCCGAAGCCCTTGACGGCGTTGAACCAATTTACGGTTCCCTGGATTCTTTCCGACATTTCTTTCTAGCCTCCTGATTTTCACGTCTTTCTTGGAAGACAGCGCTGCCCGGCAAGACAAAACCGCCGCGGTCGCTCCGGCGGCGATTTGTTATTAGGGTGCGAGAACTGCTTCCAAACACGTCGAGCATGGTATCATGCTCAGAGAGGAGCGTCAAGTCATGGCACTGATTTGATATTCCCGCCGATGGCCGCATCTGTAGTGTACGGGTGAAATGGAGCCACGCTTCGCATACCATCGCACTCGAGCGTGACGTCGAACCCGGAGGAGTGCCGCTTGAAGATCTACTTCTCCTGCTCGCTTACCGGTGGACGCAAGGACGAAGACATCTATGCGTTTCTGGTAAAGCACCTCCTGGAAGCGCAGCACGAAGTGCCAACGGCACATCTTGCTCACCCGCAGGTCATGTCGGTCGAACGCATCGTCGACCCGAACGAAGTCTTCCAGAGGGACATCGCCTGGCTCCAGGATTGTGACGCCGTCGTGGCCGAAGTGAGCACGCCGTCTCACGGCGTGGGGTATGAAATTGCGCACGCTCTCGGTCTCGAAAAACCCGTTCTGTGTCTTCACGCACAGGATGTGGCTGTTTCGAAGATGATCACGGGCAACGATTCTCCCGGCATCGTCGTTTCGAGCTACCGCGATCAAGAACACGCGTTGGAGCTACTCGACGATTTCCTCGAGCGCGTTTCGCGACAAAACCGCCCCACTTAAGTAATCGACCAAAGTAGCGAGGAGAGATACTAACCAGAAAGGAGTTCGATCATGAGTGAGAACGAAATTCGTCTGCTTGAAAATTTACATTGGATCGGTCACGACAGCTTTCGCCTCGACAAACCCATCGTCATCTACATCGACCCCTGGCACTTGCCGCCCGGCAGTCCACCGGCCGACTTGATCCTGGTCAGTCACGAACATGACGACCATTGTTCTCCGGAGGACATCGCCAGCATCCGCCGGAGCAGCACCACGGTGGTTGCAAATCCTTCGGCGGCGAATAAAATCGACAAGCCAGTCAAGGTACTGCGCGCGGGCGAATCGCTGAAAATCAACGAGGTTAGCGTGGAAGCCGTTCCGGCCTACAACATCGACAAGCCGTTCCATCCCAAGCATGCCGGACACGTCGGTTACATTCTTACTATTGCGGGCGAGCGCTTGTATTTTGCCGGCGACACGGATCGCATACCGGAAATGAAGCAAATCGAGTGTGATCTGGCTCTGCTTCCCGTGAGCGGCACCTACGTGATGACGGCAGAGGAGGCCGCGGGAGCTGCGGCGGACATCGGTCCCAAATTGGCCATTCCGATGCATTACGCGGCGGGTGTCGCGGGAACGAAGGCCGACGCACAGCGCTTTCAAGAATTGAGTGAAGTACCCGTGAAGATACTGGAAGCGGCTGGATAGTACGAAGTCGTGTTGCCGAGCGCCACTTTCGAGTGTGGCGAAACCACATCCTTGGGAGATATTCTGGTGGTTGGGTAAACCAACATCGAAAGAACGACACCTGAGCATGATGAAACGCCGGGCGTCAATGCCCGTTAAGGAGGAATAATGGGTGGAATCTTATGTCCGATCCGAGGAGGCCCGGGAAGTAAAGGCGCGATTGCAGCGGGCATATCCCTGGCGAAGGAAATTCAGGAACCGCTCCACTTTCTATACGTCGTCAATTTGGATTTTCTCAATCTCACAGAAAGAGGCCGCACACAAGTGATCTCCGAAGAGATGCGCGGCATGGGCGAGTTTATCCTCTTACGCGCCCAGGCGCAGGCAGAACAAAACGGAATCAAAGCGCAATGGACGGTTCGGCAAGGCAACGTGATGGACGAAATCATGGCCATGGCGAAGGAAATCGAAGCCTCGCACATCATCTTGGGCCAGCCCAAACACGAGGAACAGAACGTGTTCACCATGGAGCGCTTGAAGGCTTTTGTGGAGCATTGCGAAAAGGAAACCGGCGCGAAGGTCGT
>DAOUEE010000237.1:0-3076 GCA_034430695.1 Anaerolineales bacterium
TGGAGGAAGTCCCGGAGTCCGAGGCCGCTTCGGGCGGCGCTTCCGACATGGCGCTGCTCGATTTCGGGCAGCGCTCCAGCCGCATGATCATCAAAAACGCCGAAATATCGCTCCTGGTCGAAGACTCGGACACCGCCATCGATCGCACCACGCAGATCGTCGACGACGCCGGTGGGTACATCATCAGTTCCCGCGTCTGGTATCAGGATTGGGGAATCGAATCCTACAAGTACAGCACGATCACGATTGGCGTGCCGGTCGATGAATTCGAACGCACCATGCGCCGTCTGCGGGACATCGCCGTCAAAGTCACGGACGAGAACGCATACGGCGAGGACGTCACGGACGAATACGTCGACCTCGAGTCTCAGCTTGCCAATCTCGAAGCGACGCGCGATCGCATCAAGACATTTCTGGATCAAGCCAAAACAGTAGATGAAGCGTTGGAGGTGAACGAAGAACTCTCCCAGATCGAGGGACAGATCGAGGAGATCCGCGGCCGCATGAACTATCTCGAAGATCGCGCCGCATTTTCGACGATTACCATCACCATTTCACCGGACCTGCCGGAACTGATTCCCACGCCGACGCTGACCCCCACGGCTACGAACACGCCGCGGCCCACCATGACGCCCACGCCCTGGGACGCTTCGAAAACCGTCGTGCGTGCGAAGCGAACCCTGACCCAGACCTATCACAGTTTGTTCGAACTGGCGATCTGGATCGGGCTCTATCTATTGCCGGTCCTTGGTCCCCCGGTGTTGATTGTAATCTTGGCCTGGTATTTCTTGAGGAAGCGTCCGTCGATGAATGAACCTTCCGAAGATGACAGCAAAAAGTGAGAATCGAATCGTCGTGGGGAATGACGCAACGCAGGTCCATAATCTGCGAGAGTGTATAAGTGTTCATCAGGAAGGTGAGGCTCAATACAATCAGGAGCGCATAGCGAATACTGCGATCATCGAGATTGTAGATCTGGCACGTGAGATCTGACCGACCGAAAACCTGCGTTATCTCTATCTGGCATATCTGCAGCACGATGACCAGCGTACCAATCTATCAGGGATTTTATCCAGTAAAATCCCTGATAGTTCGTTCTTGGCCGTTCGAATATCGGATTGATCCAGTCGGGAGAATGCATGGGAGCGTTTTACCGCAGCTACAGCATACCGGACGACGTTCACGAGGTTGCCGAGCAGAAGATCACGACCTGGTTGTCCCGAAAAGGTTTCTCCGAGATCGAAGGATCCTCCGTGCTCGATGACGACATGGAGGGGGAGCGGGGGTTCTATCTTTTCTGGAACGATCGCTGGACGATCATTCTCTACAGCGACTTCGAAGAAGATGAAAGGCTGTTGTTCGAGTTGAATTTGTTGCAGCTTCCCATCCTTCATCTCTGGCTGCTTGACAGTGACGTTTGGGGCTACGAACTTTATATGCAGCGTAAACCCATTGCGGCTTTCAACTCGCAGCCAAAATGTTACGGGTCAGACGATCTCTCCGATGTCCCGAATGATATTCCTACGCTTCTGGCGAAGTGCAGCCTGGAAGATCTTGCAGTGACCGACATTGCAGCAATCCAAAGGAAACGAGGCGTTTTTAAGGACCCCATCTGCGCAGAATTTGCGAGCGCGATCCACGCCGGACCTGCTGCTGCGCAGTACGCGTATGTCACGGAAGGTTTTCCCGATTCGGCGGGATTTTCCTGCGTCCACAGGCGCTTTCGCAAGCGCAACTACGACCCTGTGGGGAGCTTCGATTTGCATCTGCGCCGGGCAAAATCTACCCAGTCGGAAGCCATTCCTCTGCCTCAGGCTCCGCCGTTGAGTTTCCGTATCCTCGCGCTGATCATGCGAATCGTGGCCACACCCCTGGGATGGTTGCTGCGTTTTTCTATCATGCGCAAGATCAAATCCGGGGAAATCCCTGCTGATTCTGGCGCTGGAATCGATGGGCAATCCGATCGAGAATACACCTTCGAAGAAGGCCGGTTGGTCAATCCGAAACGCCGCTGTCGTATCGACCTGCCGGAAGGGGCCGTTCACTGCGATGGCCCGGGGATTCTTCCCTTCCTCATTGGAAATCATCAGGTCGTCGTTCGGGCGATATCGGCGAACGAAGCGATGACCATCCTCTCCGGTTCACAATACTCGGCGATCGAAGAAGATTCGAATTTCTGGATCGGATCCCTGCCTGCGAAATACGTACTCGCCAGTTACAAGGTGCCGCAGCGCGGTCAAGAAACGAATTATTCTTACCAGTTTTTCATCCAGGCCCCGTTTGCGATCTATCGCTTCTTGCTGGTCGCCGATTCTGCGCTGAGCCACGATGAATTGCGCATCTTCCGGAAGACGGTCGAATCCTTTAACATCACCGAGCCAGACGAGATCGAAGGATAATCGCTCGAGTTCGTTGCTGGAATCCGAATCGAGGATCCTGCTCACCGGATGTCAGGGTCTTTTTACCTTGCGGGGCGGATTCAATGTACGGCAGGCAGTCGGCAGATGAAGCGAGTTCCGCGTTCCAGGTTTTCCACATGGATCGAGCCACCGTGTCCCTCGATGATCGTTTCGCGATGACCAATCCCAAACCACTGCCGGGAAATCCGTGCGCGTTGCGGACCCTGTGAAAACGTTGAAATAGATTTGGCAGTTCGTCTTCGGGACGCCGATTCCGGTATCTCCCACCCAGATGGCTGCAAAATCATCTTCCAGACGAAGCCCGATCCGGATTTCTCCGCCTTGTGGCGTGAATTTCAGCGCATTGTCGAGCAGGTTTTCGAGTGCGCGGCGAAGCTGTGTTTCGCTGCCTATCAACTCCACCGAGTCCGCAGGCAGCTCGAGGTGGAATTCGATGGCCGATTGTTCAGCGCGTGAAGCGTAGCGCTCGCTGACTTCACGAAGCAGCCTGACAAGATCCAACCGGACCGTATCTTGGAGATTTATATTGGCTTCAAGCCGGGAAATATCGAGTAGTGCGTTTGACAGGCGCTCCAATCGTTCCGATTGTTCGATGGCTTGTTCGAGGTACTTTTTTCGAAGAGAAGCCTTTCTTTCATTTTTAGCCAGGTCGAGGT
>DAOUEE010000238.1:0-32576 GCA_034430695.1 Anaerolineales bacterium
GGTTGCGGAAGGTGCGCGCAATCATGTTTGGCGGAAATTTCGCCCCTCGACGTGTTCAACCGCCTGCATCACGCCGTCATTCCCGGCGCCGCCATTCATGAGGAGCTGGTCCGATGACGATACCGCTCACTAAAGACGTAAGCAGCGAGGCGCTGTATCTGCCGACGATGATGCCGATACGCAGCGTCCGCTCCCTTACGGACCAAGAGAAATTATTCCAAATCGATACGCCTAACGCCGAGCCGTTGGGACACACACCAGGCCAATTCGTCAAGGTTTCCGTACTTGGTATTGGCGAGGCTCCTATCAGTATTTCGTCTTCACCCAGCCGAAGCACATCGACGTTCGAGCTCTGCATCCGCCGCGCAGGGTCGTTGACTAACGCCTTACACGGACTGGAAGCCGGCGATGAAATCGGCGTCCGCGGTCCATTCGGGCAAGGGTTTCCGGTCGATCTCTTTCGTGGGCACGACTTGCTCTTCATCCCCGGCGGCCTCGGCCTCGCGCCGCTGCGCTCCCTGATCAACGAGGTACTGGATCATCGTGACCAGTTCAAGCGCGTGATCGTGCTATACGGCGCCCGGCGGCCTGCCGAACTCCTGTTTCGAGATGAATTGGAGGAGTGGCAGACACGCGAAGACGTCGAGCTGCATCTGACCGTCGATCACGCGGATGACGATTGGCGAGGCAACGTCGGAGTGATCACCACGTTGATCCCCGGCATTCGGCTGCATTCCAGGAACACCATTGCCGTGACTTGTGGTCCGCCCGTCATGTATCGTTTCGTGTTGATGGAATTGCTGGGTAAAGGACTGCCGGAGTGGAACATCTGGCTTAGCCTCGAACGCCGCATGAAATGCGGCGTCGGCAAGTGCGGCCACTGCCAACTGGACCACATCTACGTCTGTCAGGACGGTCCTGCCTTCCCATACGCCAAAATCAAGTACCTCAAGGAGGCATTCTGATGACGAAGTCTGCTCCGAAAGTCGCCTTCTTCGATTTCGCCGGATGCGAAGGCTGTCAGCTCACGGTTCTCGACGCATTGCAAACCCACCCCGACTTGTTGTCGGCTGTAGAGATCGTCGAATTTCGCGAGGCGATGAGTGAAAGAGCCCAGTCCTACGATGTAGCCTTCGTCGAAGGCTCGTGTACTCGCGAGAGTGACGAGACGAGGTTGCAGCGAATCCGGGACCAGGCGACCATCGTCGTCGCCCTGGGCGCCTGTGCACACACGGGCGGCGTGAACGCCATGCGGAACGATCATAAAATTGACAATTTGAAACGAGTCGTCTACGCCGATGCCTTCGATCATTTCGAAGCGCATCGAACACGTCCGATATCGGAAGTCATCCGCATCGACGCCTTCGTACCCGGTTGTCCGATCGATCGTGAGGAATTCATCCGAGCGGTAAAGGCGCTTTGCCTTGGACGCATGCCCGTAATTCCTGAGTTCCCCGTCTGCCTGGAATGCAAACTCAGGGAAAACGCATGCCTGCTTCAGCAGGGAAAACCCTGCCTCGGTCCTATAACGCGTGCTGGCTGCGGAGCCCTCTGCCCCGGTCTCGGCGTCGGCTGCGAAGGGTGCCGCGGAATGATTCCCAATCCCAACCTCGAAGCTTTGGAAACGATATTCTCCCAGAAACGATGCAGCCCACGTGAGTTGCGTTCCATGCTGAGCCTGTTCTTGACGCATCCACTGCATTCCAAAGAGGTCAGTGCCTATGAGAGCAGTTAAAACGAAAGCCATCCAGATCGACATTCAACATCTGACTCGTGCCGAAGGCCACGGGAACATCGTCGTCGACTTCGATAACGGAGAACTCAACAAATGCGCTCTCGAGATCGTCGAAGCGCCGCGCTTCTTCGAGGCGCTGATGCGCGGAAAGCCCTATCAGCAAGCCTCGCACATCGCCTCTCGCATTTGCGGCATCTGCGCGGTGACGCACGCAACTGCCTCGCTACGCGCCAGCGAAAAGGCGCTGGGGATCGTGCCCAGCCCGCAAACCACGCTGCTGCGGAAACTCAACATTCTCGGAGAAATGCTGGACAGCCACATCCTGCACGTCTACATGCTCGCGGCTCCTGATTTGTTGGAGGTAGAGAGCGTCATCCCGTTGGCCAGATCTGCACCCGAACTCGTGCTGCGTGCGTTGAAAATGAAGAAAGTGGCAGGGGACCTCTGCCAGGTTGTCGGTGGTCGCCATACCCATCCCATTTCGATGGTCACGGGCGGTTTCACGCAATATCCTTCCTGTGAAAGCTTGACTGAACTGCACGATCGCCTGGTGGATCTGCGCCAGGAGACGGATGCCACCGTCGACACGTTTCAAGGTCTGCATTTCCCCGAATTCGAAAACGAGACGGAATACTTGGCCCTCCACACCGAGGGCGAATACTGCTTGATCGATGGAGAGATCATCAGCAGCGATGGTGGATCCTGGCCGGTTGAGGAATACCTGGATGTGACGAACGAAACCGTCGTCCGCCACTCCACTGCAAAACATTCACGCAACCAACGCCGCTCCTACATGGTCGGCGCGCTGGCACGCTTCAACATCAATTTCACCGACCTCCACCCGAAAGCCCGCTCCGCGGCTTCGGCGCTGGATATAAAGCCGAAATGCGTCAATCCTTATCTCAATACCGTCGCGCAGATCGTCGAGATGGTTCACTGCGTGGAAGAAGCCGTCGTCATTCTCGGTCAGTTCACCCGCGACGGCCTGGCGGTCGAGCTGCCCATCGTACAGAAACGTCCTTCGGGCGAGGGTATCGGGGCCTGCGAAGCCCCGCGCGGTACGCTCTACCACCACTACGCCATCCAGGATGGAACGATATCGTTTGCGAATTGCATCACGCCAACCGCACAGAATCTGGCCAACATCGAAGAGGACATGCGCGCCCTCGTTCCGCAGTTCTGTGGACAAGGCAAAGAATCACTCAGCAGGTATCTGGAGATGCTGGTCAGGGCGTACGATCCGTGTATTTCGTGCTCGACGCACGCTCTGGAGATCCGCATTGTATAAAGGAGCCTGTCCCGTGGGAGTCACAGGATTCGATTCCATGCGACGACAGCATTGTGACAGCTATCCCATCCAGCGAGCCCACAACATCCCCGGAAACCTTGTGCTTTCGCTGGGCAATCCGATGCGTGGCGACGACGGGATAGGCTCTCGAATCATCGAGCGCTTGAAAATCCATCCGCAATTGCCTGAACGTGTGACACTTATGGACGCCTCGATATTACGCCCCGAGTTTTTGCTCTGCATGAATTCTTTCAGACGGATCTTGATCATCGATGCAGCGGAAATTGGCCGGTGCGCAGGAGAGTGGATAAGGATCGAAATCAAGGCTGACGAGGCAAGTCCACATCTATTCAACAAGTATTTTTCGTGCCACGGCCTGTATTTGAGGGACATGATCCTCATGGGACTTATCCTCGACCTCTGGCCGGCGTTTGTTGAATTGTTTGCAGTTCAACCCGCTCAATACGATTGGGGTGCCGATCTCAGCCGGCAAGTCCGGGAGTCCGTCCCACTCTTATGCAGCGAGATCATTCGCCGGCTCCATTCGCCGTCAATCAAAAGCACTCCGGATAAGATCACATGATCCAGGACCTCTGTTACCGGACTGATACCGAATCGAGACTGCAGTTGTTACTGCCCGGGCTTAGATTGAAAAAGAACCACAATACCGAACGGGGATCGATTCGTCAGGCTACAGCCGGATCGATCCCAACGGAGTAACAAGGAGGCAGTCATGAGTACGGTGATGCAGTTGATTCGGAAATTACGAAATCCGGAGAACAGAATCGTTCTGCAAGCTGTTGCGGAATTGCGGGCAAGGGGTTGGCTCGAAGACGGTTCTCTCAAAGGGATCCCCCTGTGTTACGCCCATCTGCAGAATGCGGACCTGTTCAAAGCAAACCTGACCAAGGTCGACTTGCATCAAGCGAACCTGGAATCCGCCGACTTGAGTCTGGCAAATCTACAAGACACCAAATTGGCCAGGACAAATATGCGGAACGTCAACTTCGATGAAGCCTTCCTCCAGGATGCCGATTTCTTTAAGGCCAATCTGCACGGAGCCCACAACTTGAGCGAACGGCAACTCACTCAGGTAAAACGCCTATGGGGTGCCATCATGCCGGATGGCACATCGTACGATGGACGCTACAACTTGTCCGGCGATCTGGAATTCGCCAGGTGGGGCAAGATAGATATCGCCGATCCTGAGGCAATGGCGGATTTCCTCGGCGTTCCGCTGGAAGTCTACCTGCGCGGCCAAGAACGAACCCGGCTCGTCGTCGAGGAGACTTCAGAACTGTTCATAGATCTCAGCGAAGAGATGCTGTAATCCTTCAGAAAGGAATTGCGACCATGTCCAAGATTCTGATTATCGATGACGATCCCGATATTGTGACCGCCGTTCACATGGTTCTCGAAAATGCGGGCCACCAGGTACTCGACGCCGCAAACGGAAAAGAAGGCGTCAAGGTCATCAAGGAGGACCGACCCAATCTGATCATTCTCGACGTGATGATGGACACGGCCACCGAAGGTTTTCAGTTTGCGCTCAAACTCCGCAATCCTGATCCGGCGTCGGATTATGCGGAATTCAAAGACATCCCCATTCTGATGTTGACGGCTATCCACAGCACGACCCCCTTGAAGTTCGAGCCGGACATCGAATACCTGCCCGTCGAACTCTTCGTCGATAAACCGATCGATCCGGATGACCTTCTCGGTAAGGTGGAATGGCTGCTGGAGGCACAACAAGTATCAACAGCAGAGTAGGAACGGATCTTCCTGGTTGAACCGATTCACGAGGGTCGAGAGTGGCGACTCATCCGGAGGGAACGCAGGTAACGCATGGCTACGTCGAGATGGCCGCCGACCGTTCCCTCTCTTCATTTTCCCAATCGACATTCGATTCATTGAACCGGACGGCGGACCGAGATTACGATGTCTGCGATAGCGTTCACGCTTTTTCAGAGATGGCAGGTGGATTGAGATGAGTCAATTACTTCTGCGTATGCTGGGAGGCAGAATGCAGGTCGTCTTGATCGGATCTTTCCTGCTCATGGTTGCATTGACTTTGGGACTCAATGCGCTGGTGATCTCGAGGGTGATCGACGATTATCTGAAATCCGCCGAAGCCGAACGTATCGATCGCGACATGGATTTGGCGAGCCAATTCTATCGCCTCAAGGCAGAGGAGATCACAGACGTCGGCCAACGCGTTGCGAAAGACCCTCGAGTGTTGCAGGCTCTTCCGGTTGCGCTGGAGGGCCAATCGGAGGCGCTGGCGACACTGGATGAAGAATTGAGCAGGAAGATTACCGTTCCCAATCTCAGCGGCACACACTTCATTTGCCTGCTGGACGATCGTGGCAACATCGTCTTGGGCCGGGCGCTCTGGTCCAACGACCAACTCTCGAAACGAATCACGAACGGAAATTGGGGGGAACTTCCCATCGTCGAACGCGTGCTGACCCAAAACACGGCAATTACTGCTACCGAGATCATTCCGGAAGAATTCCTATCCCAGGCAGGGCTTGCAGGGCAGGCTTTCATCCAATTGAAGGAAACCCAAAAAGCTGCTTCGATGCCGTACGATCCGCGGGAGGGGACGGCCGGCCTGGCACTCACCAGCGTCATCCCCATCGATCTCGAGGGCGCAGCGAAGCGCATGGCCGTGGTCGTCGTCTATCTGTTCAATAATGATTTTACGCTCGTAGACCAAATTCGAGACGCAGCGGGCGTCGATACCGCCACGATTTTCTACGGCGATTTGCGCATATCGACGAACGTACCCGACGAAACCGGGGAGCGAGCCGTCGGAACCCGGGTGTCCCGGGAAGTCTTTGACGTCGTACTCACCGAAGGCCGGGGATACGAAGGGGAGGCTTTCGTCGTCAACGAATGGTACATCACGCGCTATGAACCTTTATTCGACCACCTCGATCACGTGGTGGGCATCCTGTACGTCGGCGCCGTGAAATCGTCCTTCGAACGTCTGATCGACACCTTCGATCAACGCGTCACCCTCGTCGCCTTCATATGCATCCTGTGCGCGGCGACCTTCAGCGTCCCCATCTCGCGGTTCATCGCCCGTCCGATCGCGGAACTCGTCGATGCCAACCAGCGTTTATCCCGAGGGGACATGAGCGTGCGCGTGCAGACTTACGGTAAAGGGGAATTGTGCCTCTTGGGAGATTCCTTCAACAACATGGTGGAAAAGCTGGACGAGACGCAGAAGAAATTATTCCACCAGGAGAAACTCGCTTCCGTGGGCCAACTCGCCGCCGGCGTGGCGCACGAGATCAACAACCCCCTCGGAACGATCCTACTCCTGACCGACGTGATGTACAAGGAAACACCGCGTGATGACCCGCATCACGAAGATCTGGCGATGGTCATCGAGGAAGCAACCCGTTGTAAATCGATCGTTGCGGACCTGCTTAATTTCTCGCGCCAGCAACATTTACTCACAACGAATACTGACATCCACGCCCTGCTGGAGAGAGTCGTGTCGGACGCACGTCGGAAACCGCGTCTCGATCAAATCGAGATCGAGACGCACTTCGACGAGGACGTTCCAGAAATCCAGGTCGATCAGGACCAAATCCAGCAAGTCTTTACTAATCTTTTGAACAACGCGGCCGAAGCGATCGAAGGTAAGGGAAGAATTACGATTTCGACGCAAGTGGAATATGATAGATGGCTGATCATCAAACTGGCCGATACGGGGTGCGGTATTCCAGAAGAGGACATGGGCAAGCTCTTCACGCCATTCTTCACGAGGAAAGTTTCCGGCAAAGGCACCGGGCTTGGTTTATCGATCGTATATGGCATCGTTAAAATGCACCGCGGCCAAATCCAGGTTCAAAGTAAAATTGGGGAGGGAACCAGCATCATCGTATCGCTTCCCATCCAACACCCGTCTGATAACGGAAGGTAACGGGATCCATCCATTCAACATCAACCGAGGTGAATATCTTGATATGACGGGTAAAGGGAAAATTCTCGTTCTCGACGACGAAGCGGGCATCCGCAGAGCCTGTCGCCGGGCTCTCGAGCCGCAAGGCTATGATATCGAAACGGTAAGTACGATCGAAGAATTTTCGCGCAGGCTCGATGAAGAATCTTTCGATCTTGTCCTGCTGGACATCATGCTGCCGGATGGTCGTGGAATCGATTTGCTTCCACTGCTGAACGAGGAAGACGAAGATCTCGTCTGCATCGTTATCACAGGCTATGCCACCGTGGAACTGGCGGTAAACGCCATCAAACAAGGCGCCTACGACTTCATTTCCAAGCCGTTTACTTCCGAACAGCTTCTCATGACCGTCGAACAGGGATTGGAGAAGCGGCATCTCTCCCTCGAGACGAAGCGATTAAAAAATATCGAGAGGGAAGCCGAAGGATTACTGCGCGCCAAGCAAGACATGGAACGACTCGATGAAATGAAATCGACCTTCATGCTGACAGTGGCACACGAACTGCGCGCTCCTGTCAGCAGCGCACTGAGTCTGCTGCGTTCTCTGCTGCACGGCTTATCCGGCGAGATGGACGAGAAGCAGTCTGAAATTATGGCGCGGATTGAGATACGTCTCGAAATGCTGTTTGATCTGATCAACGATCTGATCGAACTCTCAGCGAGTAAAACTCCGGCGCTGGTGGAATCGCACGAGTCGATCGCCGTTCAGCCTGTGCTGGAAAAGATGATCAAACATTTTTCGGTGGAAGCCGAAAGTAAATCACTCACATTGAGCCTGCGAGCGCCCGCAGATACGGCGTACGTACAGGCCACAATAACCGGACTCGAAAAGATATTTTCCAACCTAATTCACAACGCCATTAAATATACGCCTGCCAATGGGCGTGTCGAAATCGCACTCGAAGATTCGGATGGCTGGCTGAAAATTACAATAGCGGATAACGGCATCGGCATTCCAGAAGACGACATACCGCGCTTATGGAACGAGTTCTTCCGCGCTCAAAATGCCCGTGCTTCGGGAATTTCAGGCACCGGCCTTGGATTGAGCATCGTCAAGCAGTACGTCGAGGAGTTCGCCGGCACGGTAGAGGTCGAAAGTGTCGAGAACGAAGGCTCGATCTTCACGGTCGAACTCCCGAAGTCGTAATCACCCCCCAACGATCATTTTCGAATCGTGGCATGCTAAAAACGCTTCTTACGGCGTTCAAAATGACCCATTTTTCAGCCTGAAAATCACATAGATAAATTCTATCGTCTGTTATTGAATTTATCTCTGACATTCGTCGGTTGAACGTATGCCCTCTATCACTTCGATCTACGTGAGAAATTTCACATACTTATTATGAAATTCACAATGTTTCCGGGGTGTTATGCAAGTCGAGCAGATGGTGAATCTAGCTGCGATCCAATTTGCCTGTCTGCTTTCTCATTGCATGACGGGCTATATTCATTTCAGTAAAGAGGTGCCTTATGACTGAAGGCCAAACCAAGAATGACTTTCTTTCGGAAGTAATCGCCAAGACAGCGGGTGGTGAGACTCTGCTGACTTGCCTGCAGTGCGGCACGTGTGGCGGATCCTGTCCTTCCGGGCCGGATATGGATTACACGCCGCGCAAGCTATTTGCCATGATCCAGGCGGACATGAAGGAAGAAGTCCTGCAGAGTAACACACCCTGGTACTGCGTTTCGTGCTATTACTGCATGACGCGCTGTCCGAAAGATATCCCCATTACCGACATTATGTACACGCTGAAAAACATGGCCGTCGAAGCGAAGTACTACGACAGCAGCGATGCGCCCGATTTCTCGGAGAGCTTTATCGGCTACGTCGAGAAATACGGCCGCAGTTTCGAATTGGGCCTGGCAACTCGCTATCACCTGACCCACAAACCCCTTTCGAAATTCTCCTACGGTCCATTCGCTTTGGGAATGTTGATGAAGAATCGCGTTTCGCTGACTCCGGAACGGATTGAAAACATCGATCAGCTTCGTGCCATTCTGAATAAAGCAAAGTCACTGGAGGTCGTCTGATGCGATACGGCTACTACCCAGGATGTTCATTAGGCAGCACAGCTGCCCCATATGATCAATCGACGAAAGCGATTGCCAAGCCACTGGGTCTTGAGTTCGAAGAAATCCACGATTGGAACTGCTGCGGCGCTACGGAGTATTTCTCGATTCAAAAGACGGCCGCCTACGCTCTGGTCGCCCGCAACCTTGCGCTTGCCGCCAACCAGGGCGGCATTACGCAACTCACTGCGCCGTGCAGCGCATGTTATCTGAACTTGCGCAAGACGGACAACTACATGGGCAAGTATCCCGAGATCAATGCCCACACCAACGAGGCTCTCGCCGCGGGAGGGCTGTCTTACAAACCCGGCAGCTTGAAAGTACGTCACCTGCTCGACGTCGTGGTCAACGACGTCGGTCTCGATGCCATCAAGGAGAAGGTAACCAGCCCGCTCAAGGGTTTGCGTTTGGCGCCGTACTACGGTTGTCTGCTCGTGCGCCCGACTCTCGGGGAAGAGGTGGACGATCCCGAATACCCCACCCATCTCGATGAGTTGCTGGACGTAGTTGGTGCGACGGTGGTCGATTTTCCACTCAAAGCGCACTGCTGCGGCGGTCACATGACGCAGATCAGCGCCGACACGGCGTACGAACTGATCCGCAGAATCCTGCAGAACGCCGACGAATATAAAGCGGATGCCATCGTCACGGTTTGTCCCATGTGCCAATTGAATCTCGATGCGTATCAATCGCAGGTCAACGGACATTTTGGTACATCCTTCAACCTGCCAATTCTCTACTTCACCCAAATCATCGGTCTTGCGTTTGGTATGAAACCAAAGGAACTCGGAATCGGTAAAGAAATCGTCTCAGCCTCCCCACTCCTGTCGAAAATCGGCGCAGAAGTGGAAGAGCCTGAAGCGAGGCCAGCACGCAGACGACGTGATGACAAATCATTGCCGATGCCAAAGATCTAGGAGGGCAGATGACAGAAAAAGTTGGTGTATACATTTGCCACTGTGGGAGCAACATCGCCGGCCAGGTCGACGTTGAAGGTCTCGCAAAGTGGGCGAAAGAAAATCTCGATGGAGTCGTCGTTGCGCGTGATTACAAATTCATGTGCTCGTCGCTGGGTCAAGAGCTGATCGAGGATGACATCAAGAACGAAGGCCTGACGCGTGTCGTGGTGGGCGCTTGTTCGCCGCACCTGCATGAAAAGACCTTCCGCCGTGCCTGCGCCAACGCCGGCTTGAACCCCTACCTCTGCCAGATGGCGAGCCTGCGGGAGCAAGTCTCCTGGGTCACTGAGGACAAGGAACTGGCCAACACGAAAGCCAAGGCACTCATCTCCGGCGCCGTTCATCGCGTTCAATTCCAGAAAGAACTTGAAGCGAAGGAGGTGCCGGTCAACCCCAACACCCTGGTCGTGGGTGCCGGAATCGCGGGCATCCAGGCTTCACTCGAACTGGCGGATGCCGGATACCAGGTCTACTTGGTGGAGCGAGAACCCTCCATCGGTGGACACATGGCCCAGTTCGATAAGACCTTCCCGACCCTCGATTGTGCGGCCTGCATCCTCACACCGCGCATGTCGGACGTCGGTGCACATCCGAACATCAACCTGCTGAGTTACTCGGAAGTGGAGGAAGTCAGCGGCTACGTTGGCAACTTCGACGTTCGTCTGCGGAAGAGAGCACGCTATATCAACGAAGACGATTGTACGGGCTGCGGGATTTGCATCGATAAATGCCCCAAGAAAGTCATCGATGACGTTTTTGAAGCCGGTCTCGGTTACCGCAAGGCGGTCTACCGCCCCTTCCCGCAGGCTGTCCCCAAGTTCCCGGTGATCGATACGGAGTCCTGTATTTACTTCGAACGCGGCACCTGCAAGGCCTGCGAGAAATTCTGCCCCACGGGCGCCATCGACTTCGAGCAAGAAGACACCTTACTCGATCTCAACGTGGGGAACATCATCCTCGCCACGGGTTTCGATCTCTTTGACGTGCGCCGGATCCCACAGTACGGCTACGGACGTCTGGCGAACGTCTTCACCAATCTGGAATTCGAACGGCTGTGCAACGCTGCCGGCCCCACGGAAGGCAAGGTCGTGATGCGAGACGGTGTCACGCAGCCTAAATCGGTGGCCATCATCCACTGCGTCGGCAGCCGTGACGTGCACTACAACGAATACTGTTCCGCGGTCTGCTGTATGGCTGCCCTGAAATTCGGCCACCTGGTGAAGGAAAAAACGGGTGCTGAAGTCTATTCCTTCTACATCGACCTGCGTACCAACCAGAAGGGTTACGAGGAGTTCTACAACCGGCTGCTCGAAGAGGGTATGCACTTCATTCGCGGCCGCGTTGCAGAGGTAACGGACGCCGCCCGAATGCCCGGCGAAGAGGGCAAACTGATCGTACAAGCGGAAGACACGCTGCTCGGCAAACAACGCCGTATCCCTGTAGACATGGTGATCCTCATGGCCGGGCTCGAATCCCGTGCCGATGCACACGATGTGGCTTTGAAGTTCGGGATCTCCTGCAGCATGGCCGGCTGGTTCACCGAACGCCATCCCAAGTTGGCTCCCGTAGCCACGATGACCGATGGTATTTTCATCGCCGGCACCTGCCAGGGACCGAAAGACATCCCGGCCACCGTCGCGCAAGGCGCAGCCGCCTCAGCGAGGGTGCAATCGATGATCACTCGCGGCACGGTGGAGATCGAGCCGATCGTTGCCACCATTCACGAGGAAAATTGCTCCGGCTGCCGGATTTGCAATGACTTGTGCCCCTTCAACGCCATCGATTTCGACGAAGAAAAAAAGGTCAGTGTGATCAACCAGGCGCTGTGCAAAGGCTGTGGCACTTGCGTCGCCGCCTGCCCTGCCCAAGCCATCTCGGGTGCACACTTCAACAACGATCAAATCTTTGCCGAGATCGAAGGCCTACTCTACGATGCGGTAAGTGGCAATGGCGCCAAAGCCGCTGAGCCGGCCAAAGAATCGGTGCCAGCTTGAGTGTGAGGAGTATGAATTCTATGAACACAGAAACGTTTGAACCCAAGATCGTGGGCTTTTTGTGCAACTGGTGTTCGTATCGCGCCATGGACTTGGCCGGGACCTCTCGAGTTAAATACGAGCCGAACATACGCGTAATCCGGGTGATGTGCACTGGACGCGTCGATCCCACCTTCGTACTCAAAGCGCTCGCCCTGGGCGCGGATGGGGTCATGATCGCCGGCTGCCATCCGGGAGAATGCCACTACCTGGAGCAGAACTACAAAGCCATGCGGCGCTTTCAGATGCTCGAGCATACGCTGCGGAAATTCGGTATAGAAGATGACCGCGTACGCCTGCAGTGGGCTTCCGCCGCAGAAGGTGTGCAATTGGCCGAAGCGATCGACGATATGATTGAAAAGGTCCGTGCACTCGGCCCGCTGAACTGGTCCGAGAATTATTCTCAGAACGGCAAAGTGGAAGCCGCCATCCAGCGGCTTGCTGAAGAACATGCCGAAGCCATGGAGGTGCCCGCATGAGTGAAAAAGGAAAACTCGCACTGTACTGGGCCGCCTCCTGCGGCGGCTGCGAAATCGCAGTACTGGGGATCAACGAAAAGATCCTCGACGTGGCCAATGCTTTCGACATCGTCCTCTGGCCTGTCGCTGTGGATGCCAAAGTGCGCAGCATCGAGAAAATGCCCGACAAGAGCATCGACCTGTGTCTCTTCAACGGTGCCATACGCACGAGTGAACAGGAGTACATGGCCCGCTTGCTGCGTCAGAAGTCGAAAGCGCTGGTGGCCTTCGGTTCCTGCGCACACGAGGGATGCATTCCTGGGCTGGGAAACGTAGCCAATCGCGAGGAAATCTTCCAGGTTGCCTATCACGATACGCCGAGCACGGACAACCCGGACGGTGTCCGTCCACAGACTGAGACTCAAGTCGAAGAAGGCACGCTCTACCTCCCGCTGTTCTACGACACGGTCAAGACCCTCGACCAATGCGTGGCTGTCGATTACTACCTGCCGGGATGCCCGCCCGAACCAGAACGCATCTGGGACGCCGTCGTGGCGATCCTGGAAAACAAACTGCCGGCGCCCGGATCTGTTATCGGCGCGGAAACTACCGTTTGCCACGAATGTCCGCGGACGCGGTCGGAGAAGAAGATCACAGAATTCAAGCGAACCTGGGAGATCATTCCCGACCCGGATGTCTGTTTACTCGAACAAGGTTTGGTGTGCTGCGGTATCGCCACGCGCGCCGGTTGTGGCGCACTCTGCCCGACGGTCGGTTCACCCTGCATCGGCTGCTATGGTCCTAATGAAGACGTGATCGACTTCGGCGCTCGTATGATGACCGCGCTGGCTTCGGTGATCGACTCGGAAGATCCAGAAGAGATCGACCGCATCATCCAAGAAGGCATTCCCGATCCAATCGGAACGTTCTATCGTTTCAGCTTGGCGCACGGCCAACTTCGACGCAGCGCCCTCAGTGGAAACGGTAAATCCGTCGAGGCCTGAGAGGAGAAGTAAACATGAAGCGAATTTCAATTGATCCCATTACCCGACTCGAAGGCCACGGAAAAATCGACATTTTCCTCACCGACGAAGGGGAAGTGGCGAACGCATATCTGCAGGTTCCGGAGTTGCGAGGCTTCGAGCGTTTTTGCGTCGGCCGCCTGGCCGAGGACATGCCCAACATCACCGACCGCATCTGCGGGGTGTGCCCCGAGGCGCATCACATGGCCTCCACCAAGGCTCTCGACGCGCTGTTCCACGTCGATCCCCCACCGACGGCCAAGAAGCTGCGCGAATTGTTCTACAGCATCTTCTTCGCCACCGATCACACGACTCACTTCTATGCACTCGGCGGTCCGGATTTCGTGATGGGGCCCGACGCGCCCGTCGCCGAACGCAACATCCTGGGCATCATCAAGAAAGTCGGCATGGACATCGCCGGCAAAGTGCTCAAGATGCGCCACGACGGCCACTATCTGATCAAGATGATCGGCGGCCGACCGGTCCATCCGAACTGGGGCCTTCCCGGTGGAGTCAGCCGCGGCATCACCGAAGAACAACGCGATGAGATCGAAAAGCTCGGAAAGGACGCCATCGAGTTCGCGAAGTTCTCGATCCAGCTCTTCAACGACATCGTGCTGGGCAACACGGCTTACGTCGATCTGATCAAGAACGACGCTTTCGTACACCGCACGTACAACATGGGCACGGTGGACGAGAACAACCACGTGAATTTCTACGATGGCAAGGTCCGCGTCGTCGGACCGGACGGCAAGGAACACGCCAAATACGATCCCAAGGATTACCAGGACTACGTCGCCGAACGCGTCGAACCCTGGTCCTATCTCAAATTCCCGTATCTGAAGAAAATCGGATGGAAGGGATTTGTGGACGGTGAGGACTCGGGTGTCTACAAAGCCACGCCGCTGTCACGTCTCAACGCGTCGGACGGCATGGCCACGCCGCTGGCGCAGGCGGAGTTCGAGCGCATGTACGAGACGCTCGGCGGCAGTCCGGTCAACCACACCCTGGCGACTCATTGGGCGCGTTTGATCGAGCTGCTCTATGCAACGGAACACTGGGTGGAATTGGCCACCGATCCCGAAATCACCGGTGAGGAATTCCGCGTGCTGCCAACCGAAACGCCCACGGAAGGCGTCGGTGAAGTCGAAGCGCCGCGCGGCACACTCACGCATCACTACTGGACCGACGAGCGGGGCGTGCTCACCAAGGTCAACCTGATCGTCGGCACGACCAACAACAACGCCGCCATCAACATGTCGGTCAAGAAAGCCGCCCAGGGATTGATCACCAAGGGAGTTGAGATCAAGGAAGGCCTGTTGAACACGATCGAGATGGCCTACCGGGCCTACGATCCGTGCATGGCCTGCGCCACGCACACACTACCCGGCCAGATGCCGCTCGAAGTCGTTCTTCGGGATGAAGACGGCGAGGTCATCGAACGCTTGACCCAAAATCTTTGATCCGCACAGAATTCCAAACGGGGATCAGGATTGCTTTCGCTCCTGATCCCCCCATTTTTCCCGGTATAATGAAATAGTGAAAACGCTTGTACTTGGACTCGGAAATCCGCTTCTCAAAGACGACAGTGTCGGATTACGTGTCGCCGAAATGTTGCGCGAGATTCTTCCGCAGAACGAACAAATCGAAATCGACGAGGACTACTGGGGCGGTTTACGCCTGATGGAACGGATGATCGGCTTCGATCGCGCCGTGATCATCGACGCCATCCAAACCGGAGCTGCGCCCGGTACCATCCACGTTCTATCACCGGACGACGTCCCCACGCAGCGCAGCGCCTCGGTACACGATCTAAACTTACCTACTGCACTCGCCCTCGGGCGTCAGGCGGGCGCGCATCTTCCCGATTCAGAGGACATCCTACTCATCGGCATAGAAGCCGCCGACGTGCTGACCTTTGATGAATGCCTATCCCCCGAAGTCGAAGCTGCGCTTCCGCACGCCGTAGACGCAGCCTTATACGCTCTCGAAATGGAAAGGGAAATCCAATGATCTCACCTGAAATTCTACGACGTTATCCCCATTTTGCCGGCATCAGTGAAAGCTGCATCAAAGCCGTCGCCATGATCAGTGAAGAAATGTCCTTCAAAGCCGGCGAGGAAATTTTCCACGAAAGTTCGACCTTCAAAGCCACTGCGAGGATTTACGAAAAAGGCGAGGAAGCCACCTATTTGTATCTAGTAATCGAAGGTGAAGTCGATATCGCTTTCACGCTTGGCAGTGGGAAGAAAGTCGTCGTTGGCAGGGTCGTCGCCGGCGATCTGATGGCCTTGTCTGCGCTGCTGCCGCCCTATCAACTCAACGCCTCGGGAATCGCCCGCAGCGACGGCAAGCTGATTCAGATCGAGGCGGCCGGACTCCGCAAACTGTGCGAGGAAAACACGGATTTGGGCTACAGGCTGATGCTGGGCGTCGCTAAAGCGCTGCATAACCGCTTGCTGGACACGCGCGTCGAACTCGCCGGCCAGATCAGCCAATAACGCTTATATTATGGAAGGATAAACCCGAAAGGTTCATAGACCTTTCGGGTTTCTTTATTTGCCGCGCGGCGCGCTGACCCTTAATGCGGGTCACCGTGCGCGTGTTCGACGCTTTCCCGGCAGGGTGCGGCTTCCTGAAGCTCGCCACGCAGGAAGCTGTCCAACGTCGATTGCACCGTGCCGTGCGCCCCCGTCGCCGGCGAAATGCCATACTGCTGAAAAAAACCGATCGCCTGGCGGCCCATGCCGCCGCTGATCATCACCTGCACCCCCTGCTCGTTGATGAAACCTGGCACCATGCCCGGCTCGTGTCGGGCGAAAAACGGGTTTTCGATCACGTCGACTTTTTCCACTTTCTTATCCTCAAGGTCGACGATCACGAAATAGGGGCAGCGTCCAAAATGATGGCTTACCCTGCTCTCGAGACCTTTGTTCTCTTCCGCCGAAATTGCAATACGCATTGCTCAAACCTCCTGATTGGAATTCTCATGCATTACTCTGGACCCCACAAGACCGCTTCGATTCGCCGCCACATTTCCCGTATTGCCAGGCTTGCCGGGCCATCCGGCCGGTAGGCGACCACTGTCTGCCCCTGGGCCATGGCACAAGGCACATCGATGTCGAATGGAATCGCGCCCACCTGTTTCAAGCCCTTGTCCCGGCAGTAGCCTTCTATCTCCCTCGAACCCTCGGTCGACAAATCCGTTTTATTGACACAGAGCACACAAGGCAGATCAAAATGATCGGCAGTGTCTACGATCCTGCGCATGTCGTGCACGCCCGCTTTGGATGGCTCAGCGACGATCAGGGCCACGTCTGCGCCCGAGAGGGCTGAAATTACGGGACAACCGATTCCGGGCGGACCGTCGACGATCAATAGATCGCATTTTTTATCGAGTGCACGCTGTTTCGCGCGCTGCTTGAGCAGCGTGACGAGTTTCCCGGAATTTTCCTGCGCCGGACGCAGCGCAGCATGATAGAGCACCCCATAGCGGCTGTCCGAGCGGAACCAGGCGCCGGCAAGCTGATCTTTCATCGTGACCGCTTCGGACGGACAGGCGTAAAAACAAGCAGCGCATCCCTCACACGCAAACGGGTCGACAGAATAGCCATCGCTCGCTTCGTTTATTGCATCGAAGCGACACACCTGCATACATTCCCCGCACGCCTCGCACAGTTCCTGGTCGATCGCGGCGATTTTGCCACTCCAGAAGTCCTCACGCTGCGTGTACCTGGGTGACAGGATCAATTCCAGATTCGCGGCGTCCACATCGGCGTCGGCAATCACGATCGACTTGCTTCCACCATTTTCGTTGGCCAGATGAGACAAGGCGCCAGCGATGCTGGTCTTGCCCGTGCCGCCCTTGCCGCTGAGGATCACGAGCTGCTTCATCTCATCCCTTCTCGTTCGATCAACCGGCTGCGGATGTCCACGTATAAGCCACGGAATAGCGGGAGATACTCGGGGAGCACTTCAACCAGGTTCTCGCCGCGCGCCAGGGCTCTACCGATACGTTCGCTAAAGGGAATGCGCAGTAGAACAGGGATGTTCACCGACCGGCAATATTCATCCACACGCCCGTCGCCGATCCCCTCGCGATTCACTACCACACCCACAGGCAGACCGAGCTCGCCTGCGAGCTGTACGGCAAGATGTAAGTCGTGCAGTCCGAACGGCGTCGGCTCTGTGACCAGCAGAACGAAATCCGCACCCGACATCGTTTCGACCACCGGACACGAAACCCCCGGAGGCGCGTCGCGTATGACCGTATCTATGTCTCCGAACGGTCCCCAACGTTTGAGCGCCCGAATAATGGGCACGGCCATGGGCTGACCGATCTCCAATACGCCGCGAGCGAAACGAATTCCCTCCCGTGCAGTTCCGGCTTCCAGCAATCCCAGCACATTGGGAACTTCCTCGATTGCCCGCTGTGGACACTGCAGCGTGCAGCTTCCGCAGCCGTGACACAGTTCGGGAAAGACGAGCACCTTGTCTCCGAGCACGACGATGGCGTGATACTGGCACACTTCGGCGCAGCGTCCGCAGCCGTCACAGCGGGTTTCGTCGATCGATGGGACGAGTTGATTCACCCTCTGGGTCTGAGTGAATTTCGGACTGAGAAAAATATGCGCGTTCGGCGCTTCTACATCGCAGTCCAGATAGAGTGGAAATTCATCGGCAATTGCCACCGCCAGGCTCGCAGCGATGGTCGTCTTCCCGGTGCCTCCTTTTCCGCTGGCGACGGTTAAAATCATTGCCGTCTGCCGCGGCCCCGTCCACCACGCGGCGTGGCACGCCGGAGGTTCCCATCTTGAAAATCCGACAACAGATTTTCGACCGGCTTCTCTGTCGCCGAATACATGCGCACGCCGGCCGCATCCAACACCGAATAAGCATTCGGACCGATATCCCCGCTGATTACGGCTTCGACGCCTTCTTCGACGAGAAATTGCGCTGCCTGGGTGCCGGCGCCGTGCTGTGATTGCAGCGCCGGGTTTTCCATGATTCCCCGCTTGCCCGAATCTGTGTCGACGATCAGAAAATACGGGCAGCGTCCAAAACGACGCTCGAGGCTCGGATTGTCCGCCCTTGTCTTCAATGTAAATGCCAATTTCATTTTATACACCCCGCTTTCCAATTATTCTCATCGCGTGTTTCCGTCACGGTGATGCGTATCATGAATAAAATACAGCCGGTCACGTTACCCGGGAATCCGCCCGCCGATCGTCATCAGATGTTGTTGGCCGGAGAGCCCGGCATCTTGATCGCTGGACGCAAGGACCAACAGGACAACCGCCTTCTGCGATCCTGAATTGCGGCACATGTGCGCCTGATTCGCCAGGAAGAGAAGACTGTCGCCCGCTGTCAGACGGAGCCATTGCTCCCCGACTTGATACTCGATCTCCCCCTCGAGACAGTGTACGAATTCCTCGCCTTCGTGCTCACAGGGCTGTTCTACACCCAGCGCCCCAGGCTCGACGGTCATCAAGAACGGCTCCAGAATCTGGCCGGGTAAACCGGCGCCCAGACTCTCCATCCGCGCACCGTCGCCGAACGAGCGAAGGCGTCTGTCCTTGCGAACGACGATCGTAGACTGCTCCGGACCCGTCTCGAAGAAATCGTGGTGGTGAATGTTGAGTCCTGTTGCCAGTTGAAGCAGCGATGACACCGTCGGAGAACTCTCCCCGCGCTCGATGCGGCTGATGGCGTTGACCGACAATCCGCATCGTTCCGCCAGCGCCCGCAGCGACATTCGCCGTTCCTCACGGATCTCCCGGACACGGGTGCCTACGTCCAACGTCTCTTGATCATTCATGGTTGATTCCTTCTCCCAAGCCCGGCGATCAGACCACCAATGAATATACCTTATATCAGGTCAACTGGTCCCATAACGTGACATTTTCCTATTTTAGTTGTACATTCGTCACATTTTAGTTGACGCTCATCCGATTCTTTGATACCGTTCAGCTGGATGCAGATACCTGTTGATCCGTCGTCTGCGTCGACGCGGAAGCTGACTTGAACCACATTTTTGGTCCTGTACCCTCGCGAAGATTAGGCCGGTCGCTCGGCATCGATCCGATTCCGTTGAAAACCTGCAACTGGAATTGTGTCTACTGCCAGCTCGGACGCAGCCGGCCGGTCGTCAATCTGCGAAAAGAATACATCGCTCCGGATTTGATTCTGGAGCAGGCAATGCGTTTTCTGGACGAACACGATCATGCCGGCATCGATTGGGTAACTTTCGTCGGCTCCGGCGAACCGCTGTTGAACGCTGGACTGGGTAAGATGATCCGGGAATTGAAGGCACGCTGCGACATCCCCGTGGCCGTGATCACCAACGGTGCGCTGCTGCACATTCCTGAGGTACGGCAGGAGTTGTTTGCAGCCGATGCAGTGCTCCCCAGCCTGGATGCAGGCACAGCGGAACTCTACCGCAAGATCAACCGTCCGCACGCACGAATTCCCTTCGCGCTCCATCTGCAAGGCCTGATCGAATTTAGCCGCGAATATAGAGGGAGCTTGTGGCCCGAGGTCATGCTGATTCACGACGTGAACGATACGGAAGAAGCCTTACCGGCTCTCGCTGCAGCTTTCCGGAAAATCGAACCCGACTGCATCCATCTCAACCTCCCTTCGAGACCGCCTGCCGAATCCTGGGTGCGTCCTGCGGACGAAGATGGCATCCTGCGCGCCATGGCCTTTCTGGGGGATGTCGCAAAAGTGGTCCATCCGGCTGAAGGCAAATACGAACGCGGCGGCGAGAACGACCCGCTGGGCTCCATCCTCGCCATCATCCAGCGGCATCCGATGCGCGAGGATGAGGTCAAGCACACGCTGGCGTATTGGCAGCCACGAGGCGCTTCGCAGACATTCGAGTACATCGCGGCGAGTGGACGGGTTCAAATCGTCGAACGCAACGGTGTGCGTTTCTGGTGCTCCACGGAGGCGATCTTCCCGGAAAACAGGAACGGCAAACCGGATAAACGACAGTAAATCAAAGGTGTCGAAGTGTCTCTATCGATCAAGCCTCCACCCACCGTCCTTTCACACAAAGGAAAATGAGACGTTGGCAATAAAAGAAATATTGAAATACCCAAAAAACGAAGCCGCATTACGCCGCAAGTGTGAACCCATCCATGGGATGGACCGGAAGGCGAAACGATTGATCCAGGACCTCAAAGACACCCTGGCCGGTCACTCGAACGGCGTTGGGCTGGCTGCGCCCCAGATCGGCGCGCACCTTCGTGTCGTGATCGTCCAACTTGGATCGGCGGAGCAATCCGGAGAGACCCGAAGAAATTTCACCGCCCTGGTCAATCCGCTGATCCTGGAGGCGGACCGGCAAAGACGCGACTTCGACGGCTGCCTCAGCTTCCCGGGCTTGTTTGGGGAAACGGTCCGGCCGCACTACATACGCCTTTCGGGGTTGGACGAGCAGGGCGAACCTTTCGAACGGGTATTCGAAGGCTTCGACGCCGTCGTCGTCCACCACGAGATCGACCACCTGGATGGCGTGCTGTTCATCGATCGAATCGAACGCATGCAGGACTTGTATCGCCTCGAAAAAGATCCGTCGGGAAAATCCATCCGCGTCCCGGTCTCTTCAATTTTGTCGAGGGAAATTCAACCGGGCAACGCCGGAAAGCCGGGATTGGTACGAAGCAGCGGGTCGAAAGATCCCAGCCGGGATGCAGCATCTTCGACTCCAATCAAACCAAATCGGAAGTGACAGTCTCATCTCGATGAAAACGGGACAGCAGGATCTAAAAATGAGAAGGTGTAATGCATGGTTGAATTGCTTCCTGATCCTGCTTCTTTGTAGCTGTGGCCGGGGCGCAGGAACGTCGCCTAAGCATTCCTCGCCCGACGCGACCAAGCCATCCGTTGAAAGCGGAGTCAACCTGCCGGATGCAAATCAGGAATCAGAATCACAAACCGGCACGATGGAAGGGATTGCAATGGAAACGACCGGTACTACAACTTCCGATCGACTGACCATCACGATCGTATTCGACAACAGGCCCTTTAACCCGGATTTACAAACCGCATGGGGATTTGCTGCGCTTGTGGAATATCGCGGCAGCACTTCGCTGTTCGACACGGGCGGCGACGCGCCGATCCTGCTCGCCAATATGCGCAGTCTGGAAATCGATCCCACCCGGATCGAGCGGGTGATCCTGTCCCACGACCACGCCGACCATACCGGCGGCCTGGAGGGCTTGCTGGCCATCGGCATTCAGCCCCTGGTGTATTTGTTACCCTCGTTTCCGGAAAGCACGAAACAACGGATAGCCACCAATGCTAGCGTGCTCGAAGTGTCTCCCGGCCAGTCGCTTGCCGCCGGTGTTTTCACGACCGGCGAGATGGGCGGCAGCATCCCCGAGCAAGCCCTGGTCGTTCGTTCCGCGAAGGGCCTGGTGGTGATCACGGGCTGTGCGCACCCCGGTGTTGTACAGGTGATCGAGAGCGCCAAGACCTTGTTCGGGGAAGATATCTATTTGGTCATGGGAGGCTTTCACCTCGGCGATAAGAGCGCCGCGCAGATCGAGAAGATTTTGGCCGACTTTCGCCGGTTGGGCGTTGCCAAAGTCGCGCCGAGCCATTGCACGGGCGATCGGGCGATCGAAATGTTCGAGAGCGAATTCGGCCAGGATTTCATCTCAGCCGGCGCCGGATGTGTGATCGAGATCGAAAAAGATTAGAATTGGGGTTGCGTAACGTAGACACGTTTTTAACGCGCCTGCAACGAGGACGATCGTATCAAACCGTAGACCCAGGAAGACAAGGAGCGCATTGTTACGATGATCGATCTCTCCCGGCTGCAAATGTTTCTACTCGCAGCGGAAACACTGAGTTTCTCCGAAGCTGCGCAGCGACTGCACCTCAGCCAGCCCACGGTCAGCCACCACATCAAGAAGCTGGAGGAAGAGTTCGGAAGCCTGCTCTTCAAGCGATCCGGCAACGAAATCGTGTTGACGGAAGCCGGACGCCTGCTCGTCCCGCAAGCCAGAAAACTGCTGCGCGATGCGATGGGAGTACAGCAGATGATGCAATCGATGGAAGATCGCGTGATCGGCACACTGCGCATCACCTGCAGCACGACGACCGGGAAATACATCCTGCCGCAGTTCGCCGGCCGCTTCATCAAGCGCCATCCCGGCGTGCGCGTGTTCATCCATCGCTGCGTGCGCACGAACGTCGTGCCGACGCTGCTCGAACACGAGGCCGATTTGGGTGTGGTCAGCTTCGATGCCTGCGGCGACGATCTGGATTGCCAGGAATTCTTCTCCGATCACATCATTCTCATCAGCCCTGCCGAACAACCATGGACGGCGATGGATTCTATCGACCCTTCCGATTTCCTCGGCGTGCCTTTCGTCATGCGCGAGCCCGACTCAGGCACCCGCCGGGAATTGCTGACCGAACTCGGCCGGCACGACATCGATCCCGGAGAGCTGAACGTCATCCTCGAGGTGGGTAACGACGAAGCCATCGTGAAAACCGTCGAAAATGGGTTTGGCCTGGCTTTCGTTTCTCACACAGCCGCTCAGTGGGCGCTCGAACTCGGAACCGTGGTGCGGATTCCGGTGCGTGGCTTCGATCTGCACCGCAGAGTGTACATGATCCGCAGCAAGCTCCATCCGCCGAATCGCGCCATGGAGGCCTTTTGGGCCTTCGTTCACGATCCATCCAACCGGGATTTACTGCAGATTGCCGAGTCATGACCGGGGCAACGGGAAAAAAAACCTGGCTTGATTTGATCAAGCCAGGTAAATCGATTTATGACATCGTGTCCTACAAACAAAGCTCCGGGGGTGTTCGAGCAGATGACCGCAGGAACGATCCGATGTCAAAAATCAGCAGCGGAACTCGCCCTAGAAAGTGAGTGTGATGTTTGCTCCTTCTGCATCCAGCAGGAAAGATGGTGCATTCTTGATTTCGATGCGCTCGTCGCGCAAATCCTTGGGATCGATGCCCTTGTTCTCGAGCGCCAATTCGCACAGGATGATCTCGCCCCCCTGGTCGAGAATCGTGTTGAACAGGTCGACGGGATTCGGCAAACCCTTGGGCGTACCGATCTTTTCCAACTCACCCTCGAGCAGCGCTTGAGCACCGCCGGGGCAGAAGAACAAAATCACCTCGTTGTCCAACGCTACGCCGGACGACCCCATGATGAGAGTCGGCATGACGTGTGGTGGATCGGCATGATTGCAGACGACCACCATCTTTTCACTCATTGAAAACCTCCTGATCGATAGAATGGATTCTGAACGCCGCGCATTCGTTTCAAGCTGCGGGCGCCGTCGCCGGACTGGGCCTTTCGGCGGCCCGCGCTTTTACTGCTTCGAGATACATGGCAAGCGGCCGGTAGATCAGGTGCGTCCATTTGCCGATACCCACTTCCGTATCGAGCATCGCCACCATCGCCATGACGTGAATGGTGTAGATAACGTAGGTCGGCCACGGCCAGGCCAGGTAGCGGAAGATATTGACCAATATGCCGGTCACGGCGCCCACGAATATAAAACTCGGAAAAAGCCAGTCCGTCGGATGGGAGAAGCGGTGAATTTCCTCCCGCTTGCGCATCCGCCCGATCAGGGCTTCTCCCGAAGCGAAGAGCAGGAATATCGTCGCCAGGTAGCCGATCCAGCGCTGTGGATGGTAGATCGGGTACAGCTCGTCGGTCTGGAACCACCATAACAATCCGACGACCAGGACCAGCATCGTGGCGTATCCGCTGATCAAGATCAGATGCTTCAACCAACGGCTGCGATCTTCACCACATTCGAGCCAGCGTTTCTGGGTCAGGCCGTGGACGATGAAATCCTTGAATTCCTGGAGGTAAATACCGATGGGTATCCTTGGCCGGTCCGCATCATCCAGGTGCATTATGTGCCTGAACATGTTGCCTGCGTTGCGGAAAAGCCGCAGCCCCAACTGGCCGAAGTGCAGCAGCACGATCGCCCAGACCCACATCACGGGAGCAAACGCGTTCAGCGCCACCCGATCGGTGATGACGTTGGAGAAGCCCGTGACGAGGTGATAAATCAGCAGTATGGCGAGCGGCAGCAGCGCCGTACGCACGATGGCCTTCCCGACTTCCCGCTCGGAGGTGTACATCTTTTCCGCGTGCCCGGAACGATCGTATTTCGCCGTCTGCCAGCGGCGCATGGCCATCATCGTCTCGGCAGGCTCCGCTTCTTTGGGGCAGGTGCGCGAACAGTCGCCGCAGTAATAACACAGCCACGGGTCGGTGCTCTGCAGCAGGCGGTCTTTCAACCCCAGTTGCGCGTAGCGGATCATGTCCCGCGGGAACAGATGATCGTCGCTCGTCAAGGGACATATGGCCGTGCAGTTGCCGCAGTTGAAGCATTTCTCGATTCCCACAGCGCCGTACTGCTTGATCTCTTTCAGAAGCGTTGCATCGACACGCTGACTCATGCTCACGACTCCTTCGCCATTTGATACGTGTAGTAATCGCCCTGCATGTCGCTTTCCTCGACCAGCCCGTATTTCCTCATCGCCATCACGTGCCAGAGCACCTCATGCGCCGGCAGGCCAATCTCCTCGGCGGTTTGCGGAACGGTCTTGGGCTCAGCAGCAAGCGCCTTTTGAATATCACGCCGCACATTTTGTTGATTTTTCAGCATCTCGCGCGTCGCTTCTACGTTCGCTTCGTGTTTCTCACGCAGCGCTTTCAACATCTGCGTGCGTGCTTTCTTGTCTTCCTTATCGCTCATGCTTCCACCTCCGCCGGCGTTCTGTAATCCGCGCCGAGTGCCTGCACCATCGATAGGTACTGCTTCAATGTCCATCCCTGGACGTCGATGGCGCCTTCCGGACAGGCGCTCACGCAAGCGCCACATCCGGCGCAGTTCGCCGGCGTCACAACGGCGACCTTGCGTTCACGCCCGTTATCGGAAAACGGTTTGAGGGTGATGGCGTCTTCGTAGGCGCATATCTCGACGCACTTCCCGCTGCCCGTGCAGCGCGCCGCGTCGACGTGGGCGACGAAGGGTTCGAGTTCGACGCTGCCCTTGCCCAGCAGAACCACGACTTTCGCAGCTGCCGCCTTGGCCGCCGCGCAACTTTCCTGAATGTTCATCGGGCTCTGCGCCGTACCGGCTAAAACCACACCCGGGACCGCTGTTTCGACCGGACGCAGCTTGGGGTGCACTTCCAACAGGAAGCGATCGGTGCCCTTGGAAATCTTCAGCATCTGCACCAGATCGTCGACGTTCCGCGGCATCATGCCCACTGCCAGGACGACGAGGTCGACCGGGATTTCGAGTGTCTCACCCCAGGTCAACGTATCGACGGTTTCCACCAGCACAGGATGGTCGTCGTCTTCTGCAGCCGCTTTCACGACGGGCATGTCCTCCCCGCGATAGCGGATGAAGCGCACCATGTTTTCCAGGGTTTTGCGATAATAGGCTTCGTGGCCGCGTCCGTAGGTGCGGATGTCCTGGTAGAGATCGTAGACGTTGACGTCCGGATAACGATCGTGAATCTCATCCAGCGTATGCAGCGACGCCGTACAGCAGTAGCGCGAGCAGTAGTTGTTGACGCTGCCGTCCGCCTGCGGCTCGTGCACGCCTTCGATTTGACGGCTGCCGACGCAGTGGATCAACGCCAGATCGCGCACCGCATGCCCGTTCCAGGTAAGCGGCTGCCCAGCCTCGAGCAAGGCCAGGTGGCGGATCAACTGCGGCAAGGTAATCACGTCAGGAATTTCGCCGTATCCGTACTCTCCCTGACGAGGTTCGTACGGGTCAAAACCGGTGGCCACGACGATGGCACCGACATTGAGTTCGATCGTGTGCGGTTCGTTTTTCAAGATCATCTCATGTCCATCGAGATTCAGTTCGAGTCGGCCGTCCGGACAGTTCTCCCAATCCACGGCCGGCGTCGACGGGTAGCATCCGGGATACGCTCGATAGACCAATTTGCGTTCGGTCAGGCCGTAATTATACGGATCGGGAACCGTCTGCTCGCAGGCGCGCACGGCGGCGTCCGCATTTTTCTCGGTGACACCGCGGGAATCCTGTTCGACTTGAATCTGAAAATCGCCTACGTAGCCGCTGGCTGAAACCAATCTGGCCTGGGTGAGAATGCTGATGTTCTTGTGACTCGCCGCCTCGCGGATAAGTTGATCCAACAATTCACGTGCGCGCTCGCCGGTGGGGAACACGTTTTCGAGCTGCGCCGCATGTCCACCCAGAAATGGGGTCTTTTCGATCAATGTGACCTGAATGCCGTTTCGAGCGATGTCCAGCGCGCAGCGCAGTCCCGCCACACCGCCGCCGATGACCAGGGCGTGCTGTCTGGCTTCCAACTGAAAAGGCTGCAGCGGGTCGAGCAAACGCGCTTTGGCGATCCCGGAAGCCATCAGTCGGATGGACTTCTCCGTAGCGTTCTCGGGATCGTCGTGGTGCACCCAACTGGATTGTTCCCGCAAACCGACGTGGTAATACAGGTAGGGATTCAAGCCGGCGCGCTCGAGCGTGCCCCGGAAGGTCAGTTCGTGCAGCGACGGCGCGCAGGCGCCGATGACCACGCGGTTGACGCCCTTCTCGCGGATGTCCTCTTCGATCAGCGCCTGGCCCGCATCGGAGCACATGGACATGTTCGTGCGCGAGACCACGACGTTGGGCAAAGCGGAGAGCGTTCTGGCCACGCGTTCGCAGTCGACGACGTCGCTGATGTTGCCGCCGCAGTAACAGGTGTACACACCGATGCGGATTTCCTCTCTGACTTCTGACGTGCGCTTGTGTCCCGATTCCGTTTTCTCAGGCATGGAGCTTTTCCTTTTGCGAAGTACGCTGCTCGGAGGCGGACGTATTTTCGTGTCCATTGCTGCGCAGATAGGCGGAGGTTTCCGCCGCGCAGGCGCTGGCCATCATGATGCTGTCGACGATGTCCATCGGACCAGTCGCCGCTCCGGTGGCGAAGATTCCGGGCTGGTTGGTCAGCATGGGAGCCATGTTGACGAACGGGGAATCGACGAAACCGTCCTCCGCCGTCGCGACTCCGTAGATCGAGGCGGGATCGTATCTGGGCAGCATGCCCACAGAAAGCACAACCAGGTCGTGAGTATTCTGAAGCAAGCGCGGAGTCAGATCCACCATTTCCACGTGCACGATCGGATTCTGCTCTTCGTCCTGTGTGATCTTGGAGACCTTGCCTTTGATGAATTCGATGCCCATTGCCTGGGCGTTTTTATAGAACTGCTCGTATCCCTTGCCGAAAGTGCGGATGTCCATGTAATAGATGGTGATGTCCGCCAGCGGCAGCGCGCCGGAAAGCAGTTGAGCCTGCTTGATGGCGTACATGCAGCAGATCCGGGAACAGTATTCCACGCCCAGGGTGCAGTCGCGCGAACCTGCGCACTGCACGTAACCGATCGACATCGGCTCCTTGCCGTCGCCGGGCCGCAGCACATGCCCGTAGGGTCCCGTCGGGGCGAGCAGCCGTTCCATGAACAGGGCGTCGATCACGTTGGGGAATATTCCCCCGCCGTACTCCGCTTTGGCGTCTCGGGGTGTGGTCTCGAAACCGGTGGCGAGCACGACCGCACCGGCCTCCAATTGGATCGATTGTTCGCTCTGGCTGAAGTCGATCGCCGACACGGGACAGACCTTCTCGCATTTCCCGCAAAGCAGACAGTGCTCGATGTCCAGTACGGCGTACTGCGGGACCGCGGTGGAAAATGGAACCCGGATGGCACGGTGCGCGCCGTAGCCCAGATCGAATGCCGCCGGCAGATCGATCGGGCAGGCATATTCACACTGGCGGCATCCGGTGCAGAGTGCCTCATCCACGTAACGCGGATGCTTGAGCAACTGCGCCTGGAAGCGTCCCGATTCTCTGGCTACGGACTGCACTTCGGTATAGGTCATCAAGCGGATGTTCTCGTGATGCGCCACCGCGGACATTTTCGGGGTGGTGATACAGCTGCAGCAGTCCAACGTCGGAAAGACCTTGCTCAAGGCGATCATCTTCCCGCCGATGCTGG
Source organism: Anaerolineales bacterium (assembly GCA_034430695.1). Lineage (GTDB taxonomy): Bacteria > Chloroflexota > Anaerolineae > Anaerolineales > E44-bin32 > WVZH01. Next base: position 28,564 of record DAOUEE010000238.1, read on the forward strand.
GCTCTTGCTCCACGAGCGCGACTCGAAAGCCCTGGTCGGCGAGATCCAGCGCCGTCTGCATGCCGGCGATCCCCCCACCGACGACCATCACGTCCACGTTGATTTTTTCTCGGGTCATGCGCACACCCTTTCCGTAGCTTGCAGCGTTTGAGCCGGATCAAAGGGCCGGCTGTTTAGTGGCCTCGTTCGCCACGGGGCCGATCTCGGCGAGCACGTCGTTCATGCGCTGGATTTCGCGCATGAAGGAATCCGTGCACACCGTACAGATCGCCACGAGCTTCAAGCGCCGCGTGTCGATGCCGCGCTCCTTCATCAAGGGATAGGTATCGTTGAGGCGCTGCGCCGTGACGTCCGCCGCCCCCTCGTAAGGGCAATCGGTCCCGCTGTACATCACCAGGATGGCGTCGATTCCCTCCGTGAAGGCCTGCAGATAAAAATCCGGAGAAAACATCGCCGGGGATCGCACGGGCAGAATGTACGTGTTCGCAGCGTAATCCCGATGCGCCTGTCCGACCGAATCCGCGCCGGCATAACCGCCCGATAAAGATGCCAGGATCAGGATCTTGGGCTTCTTCGATGTCTCCATGACGGTCACCTTACTTCAATCGTTTGACGAAAATCCGCTCGTACCCCTCGGCTGGTACAACGCCCAGAAATTCATGTCCGACTTTCGTAGCCCAGCGAGGGATGTCCTCTTTGGTGCGCGGATCTCCGGACCAGATTTCCAGCACTTCGTCGACCTTGACGGCGCCGATGGCCTTCTTGGCTTCGAGCAGCGGGCCCGGGCAGGCACTGCTGCGCGCATCGACGACCTTGGCGACTTCCACGTTATCCAAATTTCCGTCCGACATTGTGACCTCCTATGAGCGGCGCGCCTTTGGCTGCGGCGCTGCCGTCTCCTGGTGAGCCAGCGGGCACGACTATCGTGCCTGCGCTGCACGCGGATAGCCTTCCAGGCACAGTCTATATGGCGCTCGTAAAGCCCGTTAGTGAATTCTGTCACAATGAGCTTTCAAGTTTTCAATTCGAGGGTATAGAAAATTTCTATCGAGGATCTATAGATTGGAATGCCCCCACTCCAAGGATACTGCGGCCAAATTTTGCGTTTCGCTCGCGCAGAAACCGGAGGGGATCGCGGAATTTTATTGCCGGAACAGCCGTCGGCACGCAGGCTGAGACAACGTCATTCGGGCGTGATATGCACGTGGACCTTGCGGTTCCGGGGACCGTCGAACTCGCAGAAGAAGATACCCTGCCAGGTGCCCAGCACCAGCCGGCCGCCCTGCAGGAAGACGCGCACGGAGGCGCCCATCAGGCTGGCCTTGAAGTGCGCGGCGCTGTTGCCTTCCATGTGGCGGTAGTAGCTCTGCCGCCAGGGGATCAGACGCTCGAGGTCAGCGAGGATGTCGGCCTCGGTCGTGGGGTCGGCGTTTTCGTTGATCGTGATGCCCGCCGTGGTGTGCGGCACGTAGACCTCGACCACTCCGTCGGAAATGCCCGATTCGCGCACACAGGCGCGCACTTCGGCGGTGATCTCCAGCAGCTCGTCGCGCGATCGGGTACGCACCTGTATCGTTTCCATGCAACTCACCTCATCCGTTTGTTCTATATATTGGCTACACGCAATATCAAACACACCTTTATGGCGCGTAAAAAGTGAACGAATCGCGGACGATCTCCCACAGCTCGAGCGTCTCCGCGCCGCGGCTTCCGTCGAGCGGCGTGACGACGATCTCGAATCCAACACCTTCATGCACAAGGTAGACGTTCAACGCCGGACTCGAATCCTTCAAATCCCCGCTGGCGTAGGCGGGAACTGCGCCGAGCCAGATGCGTTCCACATCCACCGGATGGCCGGGATCTGCCGCGGCCCCGATCTGCTGCCCGGCCCAGGCGTCGAGATCGAGTCCGCCGGTGCCGCCCATATCATAGATGCGGACAGCGGGCAGCAGATCTTCCGTCGAACCTTGGAACGCCGGAAGGCCGACGTGGAGCGCACCGTCCTGGGCGAGGCTCGTTTCGTACGTCTGCGGGTACAGGAAGCAGTAGCGGTCTTCCAGGTGGATGTACGCCCGGACATCGTCCGTCGCCGGCGGACAGCGGCCGCGGCCGTCCACGGCATACACCTGCGCGTCCGGACGCGATCCGAAGTATTCGCCGGAAGGGCTGCGTAGCTGGAAACGGGCGACCTGCGTACGGCCCAATTCCGCACCTTCACCCAGGGCCAGCACGACGCTGACGTCGACGGTCCCGCCGGGCGGGACCTCGCCCTCGAGCGGCGTAACCGGCTCCAGCGCGAGCAGGCGGTTGCCCGCGTCGTCGATCTGCTCCCAGGTGTATTCCGAGTTCCAGGTGCAGGTACCGCTGTTGCGCATGCGCCAGGTCCTGGTGAAGCTGCCGCCCGGACGGACCAGAGTCCCATCCGGAACGCCGAGATCGGCCGCGAGATCGGAATCAAGCGTGCAGCCCTCGGGCGCGGCCTGCGCCGGCCCGGAAATGGAAGATTCGATCGTGGGCGTGAGCGTCGAGAGCGGCGTCTCGCCGGGGAACGGGGTGTAGGGCGTCGGTGTGCCGATGGCGGATCGAGCGGGGACGTACGGGGTGGACGAAAAACCACACGCCGCGAGCATTAAGTTCACGACTGTATTGAACATCCACACATGAATGGAATTCCGCACGGCTGCCCTTCCCAAGCGCTGCATCGCCTTGGATTATTTCCGAGTATCGAATCAATGCCTATGGTCGTTCGATGATATCATGCACGCGGCGATCCGAAATTAGGTAATTCGGGACATGGGAACAAATTCAGGGCGGCGAACGCCGCCCTGGTTTGCTGGCGCCCCCGGAGAGACTCGAACTCCCAACCTACTGATTCGAAGTCAGGCGCTCTATCCATTGAGCTACGGGGGCGGATCGGGGGGATTATAACATCATCTGGCCTATCGCTGCGGTATTGCCTATCCTTCGACTTCGCTGCGCTCCGCTCAGAATGATTGCCGAGGTTGAGCTTTCTCCCCTCGTCCAAATGCTGTAGGATTCGCCCATCCCCAATCGAGGTGCGGCGATGAAGAGAGTCCTGCCCATCCCAATCGTGCTCTGCATCCTGTCCGGCTGCTCCTTCCCCGGATTCGAAAACCCGCGGATCGCGGAATCCCCAGCCCCGGATTTTCCCGGCCGGCCGGCGTCACAATCCGCGCCGGACAAACGCTGCGGCGACGGCGTCTGCGACGGGCCGGAGACCGCAGCCAACTGCCCGCAGGATTGCGGGGACGAAGCCGGGCCGCCCGTGCAGGAAGGCCTGCTCTGGGTCGAGAACCCCAGCAGCGGCTCGCATCTCGCCGTCAACGTCCTCACGCCGGCGGACTGGGACGGCGTGCCGCTGCCGACGCTGATCCTCGTCCCCGGCGGGATCGGGGACAGTTCGGATTTCACGGGCGCAGGCCGTTCGGCGCAGGACATGGCCGAGCGGGGATTCACGATCGTGATCTTCGATCCGGAAGGACGCGGCGCCAGCGGCGGCGAGGAGGATTTGAACGGCTTCGTGGGACAGGACGGGTTGGCCGAGATCGTGCGCACGGTCGCCACACGGCCCGAGGTCGACCCCGAACGCATCGGCCTGGTTTCCTATTCTTTCGGCGTCACGCTGGCCTCCGGTACGCTCGCCCGCTACCCGGACCTGCCCGTCGTCTTCTTCATCGACTGGGAAGGCCCGGCCAACCGCATCTACACCACGCACGATTGCTCCTCCGACGCGCCCGGCATCGGATCGACCAGCTACATGGCATCCTGCGAGGACGACGATTTCTGGCGCGAGCGCGAGGCCGAGACGTTTATCGCCGGCGTGCAGGTGCCCTACCAACGCATTCAATTCGAGGACGACCATTCCCAGGACACGCCCGAGCACGGCGTGGTGATGGTCAACGCCGCCCTGAACGGCGATCCGCCCTGGGTGCGGCTCAACGACGATCCCCCCAACACAATTTACGCGCTGAGTTCGCTGCCGCCGATGTTCC
>DAOUEE010000239.1:0-39077 GCA_034430695.1 Anaerolineales bacterium
AGCGGCGATGACCAATACGGCGGTTTCAAATTTCTCGACGCGCTGATCTACCGTTACCTGTCTCCCGATGTGCGCCGGCCATTTTTGATCATGCTCATGTGCGCCGTCATTTCGGCGCTTTCCATCTTTCCGATGTGGGGATTCGCGCAGGCAGCTTTCGGATCGAAAGCTGCAGACGCAGCGGCATGGGTTATGGTGTTGTTCCCGGATGCCATATTACTCGGCGCCTCTCAGATGCGCGAACCGCTGATTATCTTTGCTCTCAGCTTCGCCCTCTTTGGCTACGCAAAGGTGCGTGAAGATGGGTTGAAAGAGGGCTTATTGCTCATATTGTTGAGTGCACTTTTCATCTTGCCCATCTCGCCTCCGTATACGTTCGCCATTCTTGGAATCCTCGCGCTGATTTGGATCTTCGATGGGCAGGTGAGCGTCTTGCGCGCGCGATGGCTATTGGCGGCGCTGGTGGGCATCATCGCCCTGACTTTGTTTTTCATCATTCATTCCTGGACGCAAATCGAAGGGTTTTCCAAATCCGGATTTATGGTCATTGTCCAATGGATAAAATCTCTGACCGCCAGAGATAAGCTGATGATCATAGCCAGCCAATCTGATTGGACGCGGCATTTATTCCGCAGCACGCCGGAATGGGCGCATTATCCCGTTTTTGTCTTTTACGGAATATTCCGGCCTTTCCTTCCGGCGGCGATCATCGACAGCGGCGCGCCAATATGGCGGATCATCGCCTTGTGGAGAGGATTGGGCTGGTTCTCGCTGCTGCCGTTTTTATTGTACGCGCCATTTGCCGCCGTGCGGCACGCCGGATGGCGCAGCCTGCCCACGGGATTATCTCTACTCACGTGGATTACGATATTGATTTCCTCCTACCGCGGTGCGGGCGATCAATGGGACAACCCCAGATATCGTACGGCGTTCATCGTTTTGCAGGCGGTGCTTGTGGGCTGGGCGTGGGTCATATCGCGGGAGAAGAAGAGCCGGTGGCTGCAGCGAATGGCTATCCTCGTCCTGAGTGTTACCGTGCTCTTCACATTGTGGTATGCATTTCGTGGGCGGTTGCTTCCGGCATTCACACCCATGCACATGATCGCCAGCATGGCCGCGTTCATCGTTTTATTCTTCCTGTTCCATCTCGTGCGTGATTTTTATCGTTCCCGTAAAGTCACAACTTGACGGATTCCACAAGAAGTGTATAATTCAGTTTCTGAATTATAAACCTCGTTCTTGGTGGTTCGCAATATCATGTTGAGCTGGAAAGACGGGTATCGTCCCAGTGAGTTGTGCCTGGGAATAAAAAAGGAGCATTCATGCCGAGAGCTTTGATTACCGGGATCACGGGGCAGGACGGCTCATATCTCACTGAGTTTTTACTCAGCAAGGGCTACGAGGTCCACGGAATGATCCGTAAAGCCAGCACGTTCAACACGGGCCGGATCGATCACATCTATCAGGACCCCCATCGTCAGGAAGCTCGCATGTTCCTGCATTACGGGGATCTGGCCAGCGCCGAAGTACTCACCAATCTGATCTACAACGTTCAGCCTGATGAAATCTACAACCTGGGAGCGCAATCTCACGTCAAGGTGAGTTTCGAGATGCCGGAATATACAGGCACGGTAACGGGTTTGGGCACGGTGAGAATCCTCGATGCCATACGCCGCAGCGGGATCGAGGCTCGTTTCTACCAGGCGTCGTCGAGCGAAATATTCGGCAATTCCGAACCACCACAGAACGAGAACACGCCTTTTCGGCCGCGCAGTCCCTACGCCATCGCCAAAGCGTATGCATACTGGATCACCGTCAATTACCGCGAATCCTACGAAATGTTCGCCGTCAACGGCATACTTTTCAACCACGAAAGCCCGCGGCGCGGTGAGACGTTCCTGACCCGCAAGGTCACCCGCGCGGTCGCGCACATTCTGGCCGGGATGCAGTCCAAACTCTACCTGGGCAATCTGGATTCGCGAAGAGATTACGGTTACGCGCCCGAATACGTCGAGATGATGTGGCACATGCTGCAGCATGAAGTGCCGGATGACTTCGTCATCGGCACGGGCATCGCGCCGACGATGCGCGAATTCGTGCAGGAGGCATTTTCCTACGTCGATCTGGATTGGCAGGAATACGTCGAAATCGATCCGCGCTACTATCGCCCGGCCGAAGTCGATTACCTGCAAGCCGATGCCAAGAAGGCACGTCAGGTGCTGGATTGGAACCCGAAGATTACCTACAAGGACCTGGCGCGCATCATGATCGATGCGGACATGCAGGCGGCAGGCCTGGAACCGATTGGGAAGGGGTTGGAAATCCTGCGGGATAATTTCAGTGGTTGGCATCGTTGGGACAACAGTGTTACCGCCTTGCTCAATTCATACAGCAATGGGATCGAGTAATCCAGATCGTAGGTACTCTGATCGCTGTCGATCGGTGAAATGTGGGCTTGATGGAAGAACTCGTGAGGTGTAGTCCATGGCAGTGGATGAAAACACACAGACGATTCGAGATCTGAATTTATTGGAACACATCGAAAAGGATCCCGACATCACGCAAGCCTCTCTGGCTGCGAAACTCGGTGTGGCTGTCGGAACCGTCAACTGGCATCTCAAACGTCTGATCAAAAAGGGGTACATCAAGGCGAAGCGCGCGGAGCGGAAAAAGCTGCGTTATATCATCACTCCGCAGGGGATCGCATTGCGCGCTCGTTTGACCGTAGCCTACGTCGAGAATTCGATGACCCTTTACCGTCAAATCCGCCAGGAGGCACGCGAAGTGTTATCCGTGGCACAGAAGAACGGGCACAAGAAGGTGGCGATCGTTGGGAAAGGGGACATCGCCGACGTCTGCCGTCTCACTTGTTTGGAACAGGGTTTCTCCGTGGTCGACATTCCCGAGCACGGCCAGGTACCTGTGCTCGAAATTAATGGAAAGAAGATCATTTTAACGGACACTTGATTGTGATCACGATGGGCGCGGCGGGAATCGGCGAGGTTCAAGAATTCTAGGGAAACTGGATGAGGAGGGTAGTGGAATGCCAGAGCAACGCAGAGTGCTGGTCACAGGCGCTGGTGGCTTCATCGGCTATCACCTGGTACGGTTCCTTAAAGAGCACGATTATTGGGTACGCGGCGTTGACATCAAGCTTCCCGAGTTCGGGGAAACGCACGCGGATGAATTCGAGTTGTTGGATCTGCGCCGGTGGGCGAATTGCCTGCAGGCGACCCGGGACGTGGAGCATGTGTACGCCCTCGCAGCAGACATGGGCGGAATGGGTTTCATCTCCTCGAATCATTCCCGCATCCTGCGCAACAATTCTCTGATCAACCTCCATACGCTGGATGCGGCGCGCATCAATGGGGTGAAACGTTACCTGTACACCTCGTCGGCGTGCGTTTATCCGGAGTATCTCCAGGAGGATGCGGAGGTGACGCCACTCAAGGAGGAGGATGCCTACCCGGCGCAGCCGCAAGATGCATATGGCTGGGAAAAACTCGTCACCGAACGGCTCTGTACTCACTATCGCCAGGATTTCGGCATCCAGACGCGAATCGTGCGCTTCCACAATATTTTCGGCCCGCAGGGAACGTGGGACGGCGGCCGTGAGAAAGCACCCGCGGCCCTGTGCCGCAAGGTGGCGATCGCGAAGAAAACCGGAAATCCGGAGATCGAGATCTGGGGCGACGGCGAACAGACTCGCTCCTTCTGCTACATCGACGATTGCCTTGTGGGCATCTGCAAATTGATGCAGTCGGATTTCCACGATCCGCTCAATCTCGGTCAGGACCGTTTGATTTCGATCAACGAATTGGCCGACATCATCGCAGACGCCGCCGGGATCGAAATCACGAAGAAACACATCGAGGGCCCGCAAGGCGTTCGCGGGCGTAACTCGGACAACAGCCGCTTGAAGAAGGTGTTGAAGTGGGAGCCGGAGATCTCCCTCGAGCAGGGCCTGGCGCAGACCTATGAATGGATCGAGGCGCAGGCGATGCAGAAGTATTTTTCCGATTAGCGAATATGGATCCGGACGAATGGGCAGTTTGAAGAACGAACACGGGCAGCATCAATCGTGAAGCGGCATGTGATCATCACGGGCGGAGCGGGATACATCGGCTCGATGTTGGTGCTGGTCTTGCTGTCGCGCGGCGACTGGGTGACGGTCATCGACAAACTGCTGTTCGGCGGCAGGTCGCTCCTGGCCTATGTATCTCACCCGATGTTCCATTTCGTTCGCGCGGACGTGCGGGAATCCGGCGTCCTCGAACGAGCCGCAGCGGAAGCGGCTGCGAAGGGAGCGCCCGCGCCGTCGGCGGTGATTCACCTGGCGGCGGTCGTGGGCTTTCCGGCTTGCAAGATCGCGGGAAAGGAAACCACGTGGTCGACCAACGTCGACGCCGTGGAAAACATATTCCGGGCGGCAGATCGTCTCGGTGCGGAACGATTCATACTCTCTTCGACGTACAGCGTGTACGGGATTGCGGATGACGGCGCTCCGGCTACCGAGGAATCGACGCTTCATCCGCAGTCGTTGTACGGTGAATCGAAGATCGCTGCGGAGGAAATACTTCTGGAAGCGGCGAATTCGTCCGCGTGTGCGCCGTTGATCTTCCGTTTTTCGACTTTGTACGGGGTATCCCCGCGGATGCGCTTCGACCTGATCGTCAACCAGTTTACGCTCGAAGCATACACCCAGGGCGAATTGATGATCTTCGAAGGGCATCACTCGCGTGCCTTCGTGCACATCCGGGACGTCATCGCCGGGCTGCTCATCGGCCTCGATGCGCCGCCGGGTAAAATCCGGAGCCAGATCTACAACCTGGGCCATGAGCAGGGAAATCTCACGAAGGACGAAATCGCCGCATTGATCTGTCAGGCGCTGCCCGAAACGAAGATTCGTCACGAGCAGATGAGCTTCGATGGCGACATGCGCGACCTACAGGTGTGTTTTGACAAGATCGAGAGCGAACTTCAATTCCATGCCAAACACACGGTATCGGACGGGATCGACGAAGTTCTCCTGGCATTGCGCGACGGTATGATCACAGAGCCGGATCGAGCGGAATTTCGCAACGCGCCTTCGATCGTGCCCTGAGAATTGGATGATTGGAAGAGGAAGCCGGTATGCCTGAAGAAGTAAGACCAGAAGAATTTTGGGGAAAACGGCGCGTCGTCGTCACGGGCGGCGCTGGTTTCCTCGGGAGATATGTGGTGGACGGACTGCGTCGGCGGGGCGTAAAAGAGAACTTCGTCCCGACCATCGAGGAGTATAACCTGGTGCAGCCGGAGGCTATCACGCACATGCTGCGGGATTCCCGGCCGGACGTCGTCATTCACCTTGCGGCCAACGTCGGGGGTATCGGCGCCAACATGGCCCGCCCAGCCGAATTCTATTACGACAATTTAATGATGGGCGCACAGTTGATGCACCAATCCTGGAAAGCCGGCATCGAGAAATTCGTGGCCATCGGCACGGTGTGCGCCTATCCCAAGTTCGCCGAAGTCCCTTTTCGGGAAGAAGACCTGTGGGATGGTTATCCGGAGGAGACGAATGCGCCCTACGGTCTGGCGAAGAAGATGATGCTGGTGCAATCCCAGGCATACCGCCAGCAGTATGGTTTCAATTCGATCTTCCTCATCCCGGTCAATCTCTACGGGCCCGGCGATAATTTTGATTTGAAGACTTCGCACGTCATCCCGGCCCTGATTCGCAAGTGCATCGAGGCCCAGGAACGCGGCGATAACGAAATGGTGGTCTGGGGAGACGGCAGTCCGACGCGCGAGTTCCTCTACGCCGCAGACGCGGCCGAAGGCATCCTCCTGGCAGCGGAACGTTACGACAGCAGCGATCCGGTGAACCTCGGTTCGGGTCACGAGATCAGCATCAAGGACCTTGCCAGCCTGATCACCGAACTGACCGGTTTCGAAGGCAAATTGGTCTGGGACACCTCGAAGCCGAACGGCCAACCGCGGCGCGGCCTGGACGTCTCCAAGGCGAAAGCCAACTTTGGGTTTGAAGCGCAGATGCCTTTCGAAGCGGGCCTGCGAAAGACGATCGATTGGTATCGGGAAAACCGAGACCGCCTCGACGCCGGAGCGGCTTCGTCATGAGTGCAGAACGCGCAATCACCCAGAGCGACGACGTCCCAATAACCCTCATTCAACCGTCGCACGGTTGGAGCGGGCTCAATCTGGGGGAGCTGTGGCGTTATCGAGAATTGGTCTACTTCTTGATCTGGCGGGACTTGAAAGTCCGCTACAAGCAGACACTCCTGGGCGCCTCCTGGGCGATCCTGAAGCCGTTTCTGAGCATGGTGATCTTCAGCCTGGTGTTTGGCCAACTTGCCGGTCTGCCGACGGACGAAGCGCCGGCGCCGCTGTTTTACTATGCCGGCCTGCTGCCCTGGGTATTTTTCCAGGACGGGATCAACAAAGCCAGCGCCAGCCTGGTCGCCGGCCGGAATTTGATTGCCAAGATTTACTTCCCCCGCCTGGCTATGCCGTTTGCTTCGGTCGTGGCCGGGCTGGTCGATTTCTGCCTGGCGTTCCTCGTGTTGATCGGGTTGATGATCTTCTATCGATTCCCGCCCACGCCGGCGATATGGACCCTGCCGCTTTTCCTGCTGCTTGCCTTGATTACCTCGCTCGGAACGAGCCTCTGGCTGGCCGCCTTGAACGTCGCCTATCGCGACATCGGCTACGTGACTCCATTCCTGGTGCAGGCATGGTTGTACGCCTCGCCGGTGGTCTATTCCGCCACGTTGATCACCGATAAAACGCTGCAGGTGCTCTACGGTCTGAATCCGATGGCGGGCGTGGTCCAGGGATTCCGCTGGGCGATTCTCGGCACCGGGCAGCCCGACCCACAGTCGCTGCTCGCCTCCGTCATCATCGCTCTCTTGCTGCTCGTCAGCGGCATATTCTACTTCCGCCGCATGGAAAGGACTTTTGCCGATGTGGTTTGATGCGCCGGCAGCCGGGACGCCGAATGGAAACCCAGCTTCCTTTGAGGACCGGACGCGAGTCGAAAGGTGGGCCGAAGCGTTATGAGTGATCTAGCCATTCGTGTCGAGGACCTTGGCAAACAGTATCACATCGGGGCACACGTGGCCGGATATCGCACCCTTCGGGAAACGTTGTTGGGTGCGACAAAGGCACACTTCCGGCGGCTCTCCAATTCCCTGCGCAGAAAGCGTGACTCCGCCGATATGCTGTCGATCTGGGCGCTTCGCCACGTTAACTTCGAAGTCCGTCAGGGCGAGGTATTGGGCATCATCGGGCGCAACGGTGCAGGGAAAAGCACGCTGTTGAAGCTGCTCTCGCGCATCACCGAACCCACGGAGGGAATAGCTGCCATTCGCGGCCGCGTGGGCTCGTTGCTCGAAGTCGGCACGGGCTTTCATCCCGAACTCACGGGCCGGGAGAACATCTTTTTAAACGGCGCCATTCTGGGCATGAAGCGAGTGCAAATCAACCGCAGGTTCGACGACATCGTCGCGTTTGCGGAGGTCGAGAAATTCATCGACACGCCGGTCAAGCGCTATTCCAGCGGCATGTACCTGCGCCTGGCGTTTGCCGTCGCCGCGCATCTCGAACCGGAAATTATGTTGATCGACGAGGTGCTTGCCGTCGGCGACGCGGCGTTCCAGCGCAAGTGCCTGGGTAAGATGAGCGACATCGCCCACGAAGGACGCACGGTTTTATTCGTCAGTCACAACATGTCGGCCATCCTGCGGCTCACCAATGAAACGATCGTGATCGAAAAGGGCAACATCGTGATGCGCGCGCCGTCGGCGGAGGCGGTGGATTACTACATGACCTCCGGATTGTCTCAAACGGGAGAGCGTTTCTGGAGCGACGAAGCCCGCGCGGCGTCCTTACCTCCTTTCCGGCCGATTTCGCTGCGCGTGCTGAACAATCGGGGTACAGTTGCAGAACGTGTCTTCGCGAAAGAAGGTTTCAACCTCGAATTCACCTACGAATTGGGAGAAAACGTCCAGGGCCTGCGCACGGGCATCTACCTTTTCACCGCCCGCGGCGAGCCTGTTTTTACCTCGTTCGATACGGATGATCCGGAGCGTTACGAACAATTCGCCGTGCGCAAGGCCGGGCGCCACGTCAGCCGCTGCCGGATTCCCGCATTTTTCCTCAATGAGGGAACTTTTATACTCGGGGTAAACGCCAGCGTGTTCCAGGTACAGTCGTACTTCACCGATGCCTACGCCTTGACCTTCAGCGTGGATGGGACAGCCGTGCCGGGGAGTCAATGGCAGGAACCCCGCCGCGGCCCGGTTCGACCGGCGCTGCATTGGGAGATCGTCCGGATGGAGGAAAAGCCTTCGTGAGCCGTTTACGACGTTTAATGAAATCCATTCTGGGCCGCGTACCGCTGTTCGTCGAATTCTGGCAGCACATCCGTCCGGCGAGCGGTGAGATTCCGGGCGGATATCGCCTGGACCGCTTGCAGGCCGAACTGCCGGGATGGGTGCGTTCTGTGACCCGGGCTCGAGGAGAAATAGAACCGGAGGAGGCGAAGCGCATTCTCGTGTTCGGTTTCTTCAGTTGGTGGGTGGAGCACGGCACCTTGTTCGGGCTGTGGCTCTCCGCGCTGGGGCACGAGGTGGATTTCGCATATCTGCCCTACCGGCGTTGGACCGAGCGCGTGGGACGTTTCGATTTACGTCGCCAGCAGGCCTATCTGAAGCATGTGCTCGCTCCCGTTGCCCGGCACATGTCTTGCTACGACCTGCTCGATCTTCCCCAGCCGGATCTGCCCGCGGAACTGGCGCGCTCGATCGATGAACAAAGTGCGACGGACGTGCAGTACATCCGGCGTTGGGAGGCGGTAGACGTTGGTGAGGGAGGCGAAGATCGAGATTTATACCTGCTGCGCGAGGGGATGAACCTCGATCTTGCGCGGGCTGCCTACGGACTGATGAAAGACAAACGTTACGACATGGTTATGCTGCCGAACGGGAGCATCTTGGAATTCGGCACGGCGTATCGCGTTGTGGATTACCTGAACGTCCCGATGATCACTTACGAGTTCGGGGAGCATCGAGAGCGGATCTGGATGGCGCAGAACAGCAAGGTCATGATGCAGGACACGAGCGGTCTGTGGGCGGCGCGCGGCGACATTCCGCTGAGCGAGCGGGAATCGCAGGCGCTGGCCGATCTGCGCATGGCGCGCCGCAGCGGCCGCAAGTGGTCGATATTTTCCCGCCAATGGCAAACGCAGGAAAGCCGCGGCGCGCAGGCGGCGCGATCGTTCCTGGGGCTGGATCCGACACGCCCCATCGTGCTGCTGTGTACCAACGTGGTCGGGGACAGCATGTCGTTGGGACGGCAATTGTTCACCGACGGCATGGCGGATTGGTTGGAGCGCACCGTGCGCTATTTCGCCGACCGGCCGGATGCGCAGTTGGTCGTCCGGGTCCATCCGGGCGAGCCGCAGTTGGGGGGCTTCCCCTCGGAAGAGATCGTGCAGGCTGCCCTGCCGCAAATGCCCGAGCACGTGATCGTCGTGCCGCCGGAAGCGAAGATCAACACCTACGATCTGGTCGAACTGGCCAACATCGGATTGGCCTACACCACGACGGTCGGTTTGGAAATGGCCATGAGCGGCATCCCGGTGGTCGTGGCCGGTTTGACCCACTACAGAGGCAAGGGTTTCACCTACGACCCCAACACCTTCGAGGAGTACCTCGCCATGATCGACGCTTTGCTGGCCGAGGGACTGCAGGCGCGTCTGGACGAACGTCAAATAACTCTGGCGCAGCGCTATGCCTACCGCTACTTCTTCGAATACGCCTTACCTTTTCCCTGGCACCTGCAGCATTTCTGGCAGGACGTCGCTGAGCGGCCGTTTGACGATCAGTTAAAGCCGGCCGCACTCGAACACTATGAACGTACGTTGCGCTCGCTGCTGGGAGAGCCGATTCGGTGGGAATCTGTTGAGCACGAGGTGCAAGTTGCCGGCTGAAATCAACACGGATGTGAAGCGCGAGGTGCGCGAGTTCTATGATGCGATCGGCTGGCAGCAGGTCGGAGACGGCATCTATCAGAACGCGCGCTACGAGGATTTACGTCCCGTCGTGCGCGAGTACATCCATCGCTGCCATCTGCGTGTGAAGCGGCATCTACCCTCCAAGGGAACCTATCTGCTGGATGGCGGATCGGGACCGATCCAATATCCGGAGTACATCGAGTATTCCTGGGGCTTCCGCTACCGAGTTTGTTTGGATATCTCCGCCCGGGCCCTGGTCGAAGCCCGAAAACGCATCGGAGACCACGGGCTGTTCGTCGTGGGTGATGTCGCCAATCTGCCCTTCGCGGACGACGTCTTCGACGGCGTCGTGTCATTGCACACGATCCATCACCTGCCGCCCCAGGATCACGCAGCGGCCTTCTACGAATTCTGGCGGGTGTTGGCTCCAGATGGCAAGGCGGTCGTCGTACACAGTTGGAAAACCCATTCCCCGTTTCGCCGGTTGACGGATGTTCCGGTCAAGATCGCATTTGCATTGATTCGTCTCTACAGGAGGTTGCGCGGCCTGGAGGTTTCCCCGAAGATTCTCCCGGGGGCAGAGGATTCCTCCAAGACGCAGGAACTGCTGCAGGCTTCCGGAAGCTACACCTACTCCCATTCGTACCGCCAGTTACGCAGCGAACTCGGCGGTTTACCCGGGTTGGACATTCGTGTATGGCGCAGCGTGAGTACCAATTTCATGCGCGCCTTCATACATCGCCGATTGCTGGGACGGTCATTGTTACGCTTGATGTATTTCCTGGAAGAGCGAGCGCCGAGATTCTTCGGCCGGTTCGGACAATACCCCATGATCTTATTTGAAGGGTCATCGGAAAGGTCGGAATAAATGAACTGGAAAGAGAAAGTCATCATGGTGACCGGCGGGACCGGTTCGTTCGGACGCAAGTTTGTGCAGATCATGCTGCAGGATTATCGGCCGGCGAGGTTGATCATTTTCAGCCGTGATGAGCTCAAACAGCACGAGATGGTCACGGCGGGGCTGGATCACCCCAGTCTGCGTTACTTCATCGGCGACGTGCGCGACCAGATGCGTCTGCGCCGCGCCATGCAGGGCGTGAACATCGTGGTGCACGCGGCGGCGCTGAAGCAGGTTCCGGCCTGCGAATACAATCCCATCGAAGCCATCATGACCAACATCATGGGCGGCAGGAACGTCGTCGAGGCGGCGCTGGATACGAACGTCGAACGCGTGATGGCGCTCAGCACGGACAAGGCCGTCAACCCCATCAATCTTTACGGCGCCACGAAGCTGGCGGCGGAGAAACTCTTCGTGCATTCCAACGCCTACGCCGGCGGAACGGGAACGCGTTTTTCCTGCGTGCGATACGGGAACGTGCTCGGCAGCCGCGGCAGCGTCGTGCCCTTGTTTTTACGCCAGCGGGAAACCGGCCGCATCAGCATCACCGACGAGCGCATGAGCCGCTTTTGGCTTTCGCTCGAACAGGGCGTGCGCTTCACGATCCGCTGCATCGAACAGATGCACGGCGGTGAGGTCTTCGTACCCAAAATCCCCAGCATGCGCTTGATCGATCTGGCCAAGGCCATCGCCCCCGACGCGGAAATCGACGTCATCGGCATCCGCCCCGGAGAGAAACTGCACGAGGTCTTGATCTCCGAGGACGAAGCCCGGCACAGCATCGAACTGGACGATATGTACGTCGTCGAACCCAGCGGCACGTTGTGGTTCGGCCACAACTGGCACGGAGAGGGAAAGTCGCTGCCCGAAGACTTTCGTTACACGAGTGATTCGAACGACCAGTGGCTGACTCAGGAAGAACTGCGGACCATGGTCGAGGCCGTGGAAGCCAAGCCGAATTTTCTGAGGTAATCCAGATGGCGAAAGTACTGGTGACCGGCGCAAGTGGATTGTTGGGTGCGAATCTGATATTCGACGGACTCGGACGGCATGATTTCGTCGGCGTCTACCATCAACACGTCATGGAGATTGATGGCGTCGAATTGATCTCGGCGGATCTCAGCCGAGAAGGTGCCGCCCGGAAGCTGATGCAGATCCACGAGCCGGATTGGGTCGTTCACACGGCTGCGGCCACCAACATGGAGGTCTGTGAAGGCAATCCGCAGCTAGCTTTTCGTCTGAATCGGGACATGGCGGGCTATGTCGCAGGAGCCGCTCAAGCCGTGGGAGCGGGTTTGATCCACATATCCACCGACGCCGTTTTTGATGGGCGAGGCGGGAATTACGCGGAGACGGATGAAGTCAATCCATTGAGCGTTTACGCGCGTAGCAAATGGGAGGGAGAGCAAGTTGTTGCGAATGCACACCCAGATGCGGCGATCGTGCGCACGAATTTCTATGGATGGAATCTGCAGTCCAAGCAGAGTCTGGCGGAGATGTTCCTGCACCATTTGGAAAACGGCGAACGCTGCCGTGGGTTTACCGACGTGTTTGTCACTACCATTCTGGTCAATGATTTGGCGCAGTTGATTCTGGAGATGATTGATCAGGATTTGACGGGAATATACCACGTGGGTGGAGGTGAATGCGCCAGCAAGTATGATTTCGGGCTGCGTCTGGCGGAAACGTTTGGGTTGGAGGGAGCGTTGATTGAGCCCATAACCGTAGAGCAAATGAATTTCAAAGCTAAACGTGCCAAACAATTATGTATGCAGGGCGCCAAAATCGAACGAGAACTCGGCGTCGAACTGCCGGACATCAGCGGCGGCTTGCAGCGCTTCCGCGAATTGCGCACAAACGGGTACGCCGGGCGTTTGAAGATGCACTCGAGGAGAGAAGCATGAGTGGGAAAGAAATCAAGATCGCAGACCGTTGGATTGGCGGGGAGCATCCCACGTACTTCATCGCTGACATTTCAGCCAACCACGATGGGGATTTGGAACGCGCCAGGATGTTGATCCGCCTGGCGAAGGAAGTGGGTGCGGATGCGGCGAAGTTCCAGAATTTTCGAGCGCCGAAAATCGTCTCGGATTACGGATTCAAGTCTCTGGGCGGACAGCTCTCACATCAGGCCAAATGGAAGAAATCGGTATTCGAAGTATACGATGATGCGTCCATATCTTTCGACTGGACTCCGATTTTAAAGGAAACGTGTGACGAAGTCGGGATTCACTATTTCTCATCGCCGTACGATTTCGAAGCGGTCGACATGTTGGAGCCGTACGTGCCGGCGTACAAGGCGGGCTCGGGATTGATGAGCTGGCCTGAGATGCTGGTTTATATGGCCTCCAAGAACAAACCCATTCTCATGGCGACCGGCGCCAGCGACATGGGCGAGGTGGTGGCGAACACGCGCGCCGTCCTGGACGTCAATGCGGACGTCGTGCTCATGCAGTGCAACACCAATTACACCGCCAGCGAGGAGAACTTCGATCACATCCATTTGAACGTACTCAAGAGCTATGCGACCGTGTTTCCCGGCGTCGTCTTGGGGCTCTCCGATCACACCTCGGGCCACGCTACGGTGTTGGGCGCCGTGGCGCTCGGCGCGCGGGTGATCGAGAAACACTTCACGGACGACACCAGCCGGGAAGGTCCGGATCATCCCTTCTCCATGGATCCCGATACCTGGGCGGACATGGTGGCCAGGACGCGTGAACTCGAGCGCGCCCTCGGATCGACGGACAAACGCGTCGCCGATAACGAAAGAGACACCTTGATCGTACAGCGCCGCTGCCTGCGGGCTGCACGTGAAATCAAAGCTGGTGAAATTCTGACGCGTGAAATGATCGACGTGCTCCGACCGGCTTCTCCCGGAGCGATCGAACCGGTCCGAATCGATCAAGCGCTGGGCACCAAAGTGCTCGAGGACGTCCCCTTCGGGGAAGCGCTGTACTGGACGATGTTGGGGAAACCGTGAAGGTGATGTACTTCTCGCGCGAATATACGCCGCACGATCATCGCTTTTTGGAGGCGCTTTCGAAAAGCGGGCACTCGATTTCCTTTCTACAGCTGGAGCGAAGTGGAGGATCGGAATCGAGGCCCGTACCCGAAGGCGTTCGCCAGGTGCCGCGGCCATGGAGGCGGAAAGGACGCAGCTTGCTGGACATGCCCGCCCTGGCGCGGGATCTGAAAGGCGTCCTGCGGCGCGAGCAGCCGGATGTCGTTCATGCCGGCCCGATTCAATCATCCGCCTTGCTCACCGCGTTGGCAGGTTTCCATCCCCTGGTGAGCATGTCCTGGGGATCGGATCTGTTGTTGGGTGCCCGAAGGGGTTTGGGACGTTGGGCGGCGCAGTACACGCTGAAGCGCAGCGATGCCTTCGCCTGTGACTGCGACGCCGTTCGTCGAGAAGCGCTGGAACTGGGGATGCCGTCCGAGCGGATCGTGGTTTTCCCGTGGGGCGTGGATCTGGCGCATTTCTCCCCCAAAAAGGAAACCCATCTGCGCTCGTTACTGGGTTGGCAGGATGCTTTCATCGTGATTTCGACCCGCGCCTGGGAGCGTCTCACGGGAGTCGATGTGCTCGTCGAAGGTTTTCTGCGTGCGGCGAAAGCGGAACCGAGCTTGCGTTTGCTGCTGCTCGGGAACGGCTCACTGCGTGCGGACATCTCCGAGCGTATCCGCGAATGCGGTATGATCGACCGCGTGTACATGCCCGGTCAGGTGCGATATGCGGATTTACCGGCCTATTTCCGCAGCACCGATCTGTACCTCAGCGCCTCGACGAGCGATGGATCGTCCGTTTCGTTGATGGAAGCGTTGGCCTGTGGCTGTCCGGCGCTGGTTTCGGATATTCCGGGCAACCGCGAATGGGTCGAACCGGGCAAACACGGCTGGTGGTTCGAGATGGGAAACGTCGAGGACCTCCGGCGGAAGCTCCTGCAAGCGGTGGCGGAAAGGGATCGTCACCCCGCCATGCGCGAAGCGGCGAGGGAATTGGCTGAAGTGCGAGCGAATTGGGACCAGAACTTCCAGAAACTGCTGGATGCCTACGAGCTGGCCCGCTCCTTTGCGAGGCAGAGTGCGGAGGATTCGTATGCTCGATTTCGATGATCTGGTTGCCGGATTCAAGCAGATGGGGATTTCCCCGGGCGATACGATCATGGTGCACAGTTCGTATAAATCCCTGGGCGGCGTCAATGGGGGCGCGGACACGGTCATCGACGCGCTGGTCGAGTCGGTGGGCGATAGAGGCAGCGTGCTGCTTCCCACCTTCAATTTCAAGTCCTGGGTGGATACGCACTACTTCGACGTCCGCGAAACCGCCTCCCACATGGGCATCATCACCGAGTTGGCACGCTGCAGGGAAGCAGCCGTACGCACGCCGCATCCGCTCTACTCCTTCGCCGTGCTGGGAAACCGGCAGGAGGAATTCGCAGCTTGTGACGACGTCGAGGCCGTGGGCGACAATTCCGTTTTTGCCCTGTTTCACAGGCTCAACGGACTGATTGTCAGCATCGGCCTGGATTTCAACAGCTCCTTTACCTTCAGCGTGCACGCCATCTACAAGGCCGGAGGTTATTGGCGGCGGGTGAAGAAGTTTTCGGGTATCTACGTGGGCTATGATGGCGTACCGCAGCTGAAGACTTATTCGATGTACGTGCGTTCGACGTTCCAGGTGATCACTGACATCAAGCCCGCTATTACTGAATTGATCGAGCGTGAAATTATCGAGGTCCATCGACTTGGCGACGCTGCGGTGCACACCGTACGGGCAAATCCCTTCTACGATGCCTGGACGGTGATCGCGAAAGACCATCCGGAAAAGTTGCACCGCATGAAGGAGATCCGTGAGTAGGTTGCGAT
This sequence comes from Anaerolineales bacterium, assembly GCA_034430695.1. Lineage (GTDB taxonomy): Bacteria > Chloroflexota > Anaerolineae > Anaerolineales > E44-bin32 > WVZH01. The sequence goes on from DAOUEE010000239.1 coordinate 15,783, forward strand.
CATGGTGAAAAACGAGCTGCCTTTGAAGCCCATCCTCGAAGCGATCTATCCGCTGCATCGTACGATCGTATCCGAAGGAAGCGACAAGGCGTTGGAAATCGTCGCTGAAAACCTGCCTGCCGGCGAGAACTGGAAACTCGAAACCTATGCGCCGGGCATACCGGTGTGGACCTGGAAGGTGCCGGAACGATACGTTGTGCACGAAGCCTACCTTGAAACGGAAGGCGGCGAACGTATCTTGGATTTCGCCGACAATCCACTGCACCTGCTGTCCTATTCGCTGCCCGTCGATGAAACCCTGACCTGGGAGGAGTTAGCGCCTCACTTGTACTGCAGCGAGAAACGCCCGCATGCGATCCCCTGGGAATTCAAGTATTACGATCGGGATTGGGGTTTCTGCATGTCAAAGCAAACCTTCGATTCCCTGCCGCACGATAAACGCTATCGTGCCGTGATCCGCTCGGAATTCATCGAGCGGGCGGACCAGGGACTTCGTGTGGGTACGCTGCTGGTCCATCCGGAAGGCGGCCCAAACCCGGAGGCCGGCGAGATGATCATCGCCGCACACATATGCCACCCGATGCAGGCCAACGACGATGCGGCCGGCGTCGTCACGGCGATCGGGCTTGCCCGGCGTCTCGTCGAGCGGCGGCTGCCGGAAGGGTCGATGAGCGTGCGCTTCCTCTTCTGCCCCGAAACGATCGGCAGCATCGCCTACCTGGCGCACAACGAAGATCTGATTCCCCGCTTGAAGGGCGGCATCTTTATCGAGATGACGGGAAACGCGAATTCGCTCATCCTGCAGCGTTCACGCCAGGACGATCATTTGATCGACCGCATTGCCCGGTTCGTGCTCGAAAACAGCGGGGAGGAATTCCGGGAGGGCGAGTTCGCCCAGGTCGTGGCAAACGACGAGCGCGTGATCAACGGACCGGGCGTCAATGCTCCGTGTATCTCGTTGAGCCGCTGGCCGTATGACGAATACCACACCAGCGACGACAATCCGGATATCATTCATGAGGAAATGCTGCAGCAAGCGCTGGATGTGATCGAGGAAACCGTACGCATCTACGCCTCGAATTATGTGCCGCGCAGAAGTTTCCGCGGTCCGGTCTTCCTTTCCGGCCACGGTCTCTGGGTGGATTGGCGGGAGAATTGGGATCTCAATCGGGCGATTGAGAAGATCATGATGCGCTTCGAAGGCGATAGAAGCGTGTACGATATCGCCTCGGAACTGGGATTGGATTATTGGGACACCTGGGCGTACGTCGAGAAATTCAGGCAAAAAGGCCTCGTGACGAGGGAACCAATCCCTTCGGAAAGCGTCGCCGCGTAGGATCGTTCGAAAGGATATCTTGAATGGGCCGAACATCGGAAAGCGAAAACATCGTTGCAATCATTCAGGCTCGGATGGGTTCGAGTCGCTTACCCGGGAAAGTGCTGGCCGAGATTCGAGGCCGGGCGATGATCGCCCGGGTGGTCGAACGGGCGCGTATGTCCAAACTGCTGGACTCGGTGGTAATCGCCACGACGGTCGATGAAGCCGATGACGCGGTTGCGGAACTGTGTGAGGCACGCGGTTATCCATGCGTGCGCGGGCGCGCTGCCGATGTCTTGAATCGCTACGTCCAGGCGGCTGAAATGTACCACGCGGACATCGTCGTGCGCCTGACCGGGGATTGTCCGTTGATCGACCCCGGTGTGATCGACGCCACGATACAGGCGTTCCTGGACAGCAATCCGCCGGCCGTTTATGCCAGCAACCGTATTGTACGCACCTTTCCGATCGGTTTGGATGTGGAAGTGATGGACTTCGATGCGCTGCAAATGGCGAACCGGGAGGCGAAAGAGCCCTATCACCGCGAGCATGTGACCCCGTATTTCTACGAAGATCTGCAGCGCTTCCCGATCGTTTCCGTCACGGCGGACGGCGATTACGGCAGCTATCGGTGGACGGTGGATACCAAGGAGGATTTGCGTTTCGTGCGCGAGATTTTTTCACGCTTGAAAGACGTGAATGACTTTACCTGGAAAGACGTGCTTGCGATCCTCGAAGAAGAACCGGAATTGATGAAAATCAACAGCAACGTGCGTCAGCGGACGTATCGCGAAGTGGAATAGGCCGAGGAACAGCCGGAATTCGATACAGGTGCAGAAGGCAGACCCATTTATGCTCACGATTTTTACTTCACCCAAACCCTTCGGTTTCAACCCGCACATCGACATGATCCAGCACAACGCGATCGAATCCTGGACGCGCCTGGGGGACGATGTGGAAGTACTGCTCATTGGCGACGAACCGGGCATGGCGGAAATCGCGAACGAACTGGGCATCCGTCATCTGAAGGACGTGCGCCACAACCAGCGCGGGACGCCTTACGTTAGCGCGGTTTTCTCCCTGGCGCGAGAAAACGCACGCCATTCTCTGCTCTGCTTCGCCAATGCCGACATCATCTTTCTCGAGGATTTGCTTACAGGCGCCGACCGGGTCTGCCGTCAATTCGAGAATTTCCTCATCCTGGGGCAGCGCTGGAACTTGAATATCACGCAGCCGATCGATTTTACCGATGACTGGTTGCGGAATCTCCGGCAGCAGGTGGATCGCGTTGGCAGACGGCACGGACCTTTGGGGAGTGACTATTTCGTTTTCGAGCGGGGTTTGCTGCGCCACATGCCGGATTTTGCCCTCGGACGCCCCGGTTGGGACAACTGGACCATCTATGCCGGGCGGGCGGCGGGTGTTCCCGTGATCGATGCCACCGAGGCCATCACCGTGATTCACCAGGATCATGATTACAGCCATCTTCCGGGCGGGAAGCCGCCCTACGGTGGACCCGAGAGCAAGGAAAATCTTGCCGCTGCCGGCGGCATGGAAGTCATTTTCATACCCACCGATGCGACCTGGAAGCTGCGGGGAGATGCGTTGAATCGCAAGAGCCTTTTCGAAATGGGCGTCCTGCGGGCAATCGAGAGCGGTTTGATCGCTCGTTTCGGCGCAGGTCGGCGATCTCTTCTGGTGCGGATTTTGTTCCATCCGGTGGAGGGTTTTAGATATTACAGCGGTGCGATTCTGCGCCGCATCCGCCGGCTGATCTCGCGCGGATCTCCGTCCGGCGAGCATTCCAGTGTGGGAGAAGAAAAGTAGATGACTCGTGTGGGCATGAATCCGGCGCGCGGCCGCGCCAGCAGCTATCGACCCGCCCGGGTCACGCAGGCGGTCCTGGTGTACATCCCGCATTTGAGCGGTTTCTTCCAGCATCGTTTCGAGGTGCTCAAGCTGTGCCTGGGCTCGATCTTCCGGCACACGCAGGAGACTTACGACCTGCTCGTCTTCGACAATGCGAGCTGTGAACCGGTGAAAGCTTATCTGCAAAGCCTGTTGGATGAAGGCAAGATCCGTTACCTGTTGTCTTCGAGCGAGAACATCGGCAAATTGGGGGCTTTGCGGCTCATCGCCGGTGCGGCACCGGGCGAAGTGATCGCCTACACGGATGACGATACATTCTTCTACCCCGGTTGGCTGAAAGCACATCTGGACCTGCTCGACGGCTTTCCGAAAGTGGGTATGGTGAGCGGCAGCCCGGAACGCACGCTATTCGACCACGGAATCGCAAGCAACCTGCGCCTGGCGGAGACGGATCCCGATACGTTCCTGAGCTACGGCAAGACTATCCCGGAAGACTGGGAGCGCGAATGGGCGATCTCGCTGGGGAAGGACACGCATGCGTTTTTAGAAACCGTACGCGCTCTGGATGACATCATCATCGAGCACAAGGACCAGCGTGCGTATGCCACCGCCTGCCACAACCAGTTCGTCTCGCCGAAGGCGGTACTTACCCGGTTCCTGGCGAGAGAGTGGGTTGGGCGATTGATGGGCGGTCTCAACGAATTGGATAATCAGATCGATGCGGCGGGGTACTTGCGCTTGACCACGCTGCAGCGGACCACACGGCTCATCGGCAACGTCGTGAATCCATCCATGGCAGAGGAGGCAGGCCGTTTTTCGATCGACGCCCAGGCGTCGGATATGGTGCTGGCGAAGCGGAGGGGGAAGTCGCTGCTGCGCTGGAAACCTGTCCGCTGGCTGCTGCAGGGTATTTACAACCGGCTCTTTTGGGCGCTGAACCGGGGAACGGGAGATTGGCTTCAAGAGTCGGAGGACGAAGCGGTTTGATCTGTCGCAATAGATTCCATCAGGAAGCGATGAGAGGAGATAACGTACGATGAAAGTGGAATACGAGGAAACCTGCAAGGATTTGGAGACGCGCATCAACATACACGAGCAGTTCGGCGGTAAAGATATCGATGCCTGGATGTTGGAACTGCTGCCCCTTTCCAAGGGAATGAAAATCCTGGACGTCGGATGCGGCTCCGGCAAACAGTGTCTCGCTTTTTACGATGCGTTGTCGGGCGAGGTCGAGATCACCGGAGGGGACGTTTCGCAGGAACTGCTGGAGAACGCACGCGAAGCAAGCACGTTGAGATCTGCCGAAATCGAATATCTCGAATTGAACTTCAACGAACGTTTTCCGTTCGATGACGGCAGGTTTGATCTACTGACGTGTTGTTTCGCTATCTACTACGCCGCCGATATTCCTTTCACCATCGCCGAGATGCATCGGGTGTTGAAACCGGGTGGGAAACTGTTCACCACCGGGCCCATGCCGGAAAACAAGCAGCTTTTCTACGACATCATCTTCGAAGCCACCCAGCGACCGATCCCGCCCATGCCGGGCAGCTCCCGGTACGGCAGCGAAATCCTGGACGCCATGCAGGCCGCTTTTTCCGATGTCGAGACGCACATTTTCGAGAACCCACTCACGTTTCCGGACGAAAAGCCCTTCCTCGATTACACCCGCGCCTCGCTTTCCGAAGACCGGAAACTCTGGCGAGGTCTGTTTCAGGGTGCGGACGATTTCGAGCGCGTGATGGATAAAATCCGCCAGGCAGCGATTCAACGTGCTGAGCGCGGGGGCAAGTTGGTCATGACCAAGGTCGTGGGTGGGTTTATCGCCGCCAAGTGACGAAACGAAGGAGTCGACGTGAACATTAGTGGAGAAAGGCTTCTGTTTCTCGGCGCACATCCCGATGACATCGAATTGGGTTGTGGGGCGTTGTTGGCTCACGTTGCCCGGCTGACGGAGGTGCGCTGCATTACGCTTTCCGACAACCAGAAGAATCCCAAATTGAAAAACATTCCGCAGGAACATTTCCGCAGCATGGAAATCTTGGGGTTGTCCAAAGACTGCGTGGTCCTCGACCAGTTCGAGACGCGTAACTTCCCCCGGGATCGGCAGCAAATCCTGGAGTATCTCTATAGCGTGAATCACGAATATGCTCCGGATATCGTCTTCGTCCACACCAAGGCGGACATCCATCAGGATCACCGCATCGTGACGGAAGAGGCGCTGCGCGCATTTCGCGGGGTGACGGTGTTGGGTTTCGATGTCTTCCGCAGCAGCTATGGTTTCTTCCCTCACTTCCTCGTCGAAGTCGATGAAAAAGACGTCGAATTGAAACTCGAGGCCCTGGCGGAGTACAAGACTTACGACGATCGCTACTATTTCTCTCCCGAGGTCATTCGGGCGACGATGGTGCGTAACGGCGCTTTGGCGGAGAGGCCGTTTGCGGAGGGTTTCGACATCTTGCGCATGGTGGCCAAATTCCAATGACGCTGGTGAGTCAGGCCTTGAACTTGTGCCCGACACTCGTCGCTCGTTATCGGGCGTGTGCCTGATGGTTATGGCCGGGATACGTTATTCGCTGGAAGAGCAGGGAACGAGGCGTACCTCCTGATGCAGACACGTGATTCGATGTGGGAAGACGTGGCGCATTGTCCGCTGTGCTGCAGCGGACAGGAAATGCATTCCATGTTCGCACAGCTCGAGGATGCTGGTGAGCGATTGCAGTATCGGATTTGTGGACGCTGCGGCTTGGTTTTTCAATCGCCGCGCATGAATCGGGCTGCGCTGGACCGCTTTTACATGGAACAGTATCGAAAGACCGTACAGGACTCGGAAGGACCGACGGATAAAGACCTGCGCGTTCAAGCCGGCCGGGCGAGGGCATTATCGCAGTTCGTCCACCGGGACGCCGCTGAAATCCGTCGCCATCTCGACATCGGCAGCTCTGCAGGTGCGTTGCTGGCCAGGTTTCGATCGGATTATGGTTGTGAGAGCGTAGGGATCGAGCCCGGTGAGGCTTACCGCGCCTACGCGGCGCAGAAAAAATTGCGTGTGGTCCCCGACCTTGAGACGCTGGAGGCGGGAGGGGAAAGCGCTTTCGATTTGGTCTCGATGTCGCACGTGCTGGAGCATCTCCCGGATCCGCTGGCATATCTGGCTCATCTGCGTCAACGCTGGGTCGCGCCGAACGGTTGGTTGTTAATCGAGGTCCCCAACCTTTACGGCCACCAGACTTTCGAGTTGGCACACCTTTTTGCCTTCTCGGCGGCGACGCTGGGAGAAATTTTGCGGCAGGCTGGCTTCGAAATTCTGCGGCTGCGCAGCCATGGAAAACCCCGATCCCGGCTCATCCCGCTGTATCTTACGGCGCTTGCCCGGCCTCGTCCCGGTGATTCTGCCCCGGGACGGATTCGCTCGGGCAGTTCCGGCGTGCGTGTGCGCAGACGGCTGGGCATGTATTGGCGCCGCGTCGCCACTAAGTTCTTCGCCAGGTGGGCGTGGCTGCCCTGGCCTGCACTCGAATGACGGAGCGAGAAGGTCACGGTAGAGAAAAACATATAGGAAAGTCAGGGATATCCGCATGAAGCGCAGATTTTATTTCCCAATCACACTTTCTATGTATCCCGTTCTTTCTCTCTTAGCAGCCAACATCACGCAAGTGGAGTTGTTGGACGCGATGCGTTCTTTGGTCGTATCCATTCTGCTCGCATGCATTGTCTATGCATTGTTCTGGATTTGGCTCCGAGATGCCTTGCGCGCTGCCGTGTTATCGACTTATACCTTAATCCTTTTTTTCAGCTATGGACACGTATACGCGTTGATCGAGAATCTAACTCTGTTTTCATATAACATTGGTAGACATCGATATCTGCTACTTGCGTGGATATTGCTGTTCGTCGTCGGATTTATTTGGGTAAAGAGATCCCCACAATTTTTTATCGAGAGTAGTGGAATCATAAATATTGCTTGCATTATCATGGTTTCGATTCCGATCTTCAGGATCATCTCATTTGAGATTGGCTCGACCAATTCTGCTATCGATGAAGAAAATGAAGGACAATATGAATTCGAAAGGGTCAATATATCGAGCGACGTCAGTGTTTCAGAGATCGATACATTCCCCGATATCTATTACATCATATTGGACATGTACACTCGTGGAGATATTCTCGAAAGCAAATTAGATTATGACAACTCCCCTTTCGTAAACGATCTCGAAAAACTCGGTTTTTACGTGGCATCATGCAGCTACAGCAACTACGGAAACACCGTGCTCTCGCTAGGTTCAAGTTTAAATTTAGATTATTTCCAGAATCTAGTACAGGATTATAGCGACGCAATCAGTCCATACAAGTATGGCAACCTTGTGAAGGATAACCAGCTGCGGAATATCCTAAAAGATCTTGGTTATCAAATTATTGCTTTTGAATCAGGCTTTTCTCCCACGGAATGGGACAATGCAGACAGATATTTGGTACCTCAAAAGAATAGAGTTTTCGGTGGTTTGAATACGTTTGAAAGTATGTTTATAAGAACGACGTTGGGTATATTCCTTTTCGAGATTCGTGACTATCTCCCCGTGTACATTGCAGAAGGGTTGGACGGTGCATACTTCCAGCATCGGGAACGAATTTTATTTACACTGGAGGAAATCGAGAACGTACCAAGTTTTCCCGGACCTAAATTTGTGTTTGTCCACATCCTTGCTCCTCATAATCCATTTGCATTTGGGCGAAACGGCGAGCCTGTTCGAAGAAATTTCTTCTTTACATTGAATAAAGATAGAGATAGTGATACCTGGGATGAATTTGCTCCAGGATACATCGATCAGGTCATATTTCTTAATACACGTATGAGTGGAATCATAAGGCGTATATTGGAGGTTTCAGATCCACAACCCATCATCATTATTCAAGGTGATCACGGGATACCCCGGATGTCTGAACCAGATGAAAGATTCGCGATATTAAATGCATACTACTTCGCAGGGCTTTCGAATACGGGTTTATATTCCAACATTTCCCCCGTAAACACTTTTCGGCTCGTACTAAATAACTTATTGGGTACGAACTATGACCTCTTGGATGACAAGAGTTATTACACACCTCAAGGTCATTCACCTTTGGATTTTGAAGAAATACCTGCGATTGAAAATTCATGCTTATCAGGGCGAAACTAGAAATGGCTTTTTACTCACGACATGAGTCATGTAAAGAGGTTGTATAACAGGCGATGCGATTCTTGATAAGTGGATTGGGCTCGATCGGCAGAAGACACTTGAAAAATCTCACCGCGCTGGGGCAGAGCGACATCGTCTTGCATCGCACGGGCAAAAGCACGCTGCCCGACGACGAACTCACTAAGTACCCAGCGGAAAGCGATTTGAACGAGGCGTTCGAGCGCTGGTCCCCGGACGCGGTGATCGTATCCAATCCCACCGCCTTGCACCTCGAGGTCGCCATACCTGCCGCGCAGGCGGGCTGTTCGCTCCTGTTGGAAAAACCGATTTCCCACACGCTGGATGGCGTGGACAAGCTGCAGGCAGCGCTCGAGGCGGGAGGCGGCAACGTGCTCGTCGGCTTTCAGTTCCGCTTCCATCCGGGCCTGCAGCACGCGGCGCGGCTTCTGCGTGAGCACGTTATCGGGAATCCGATCAGCGTACGAGCGCACTGGGGTGAATACTTGCCCGCATGGCATCCCTGGGAGGATTACCGTGAGTCCTACAGCGCACGCCGCGATATGGGCGGCGGTGTCCTGCTGACGCTATGTCACCCCTTCGATTACCTGCGTTGGATGTTCGGCGATGTCTCTTCGTTGTTCGCATCTGCAGGGAAATTCGGGGCGCTCGATCTCGACGTCGAAGATACCGCAGCAGTTCTCTTGTCGCTGGAGGGCGGTGTCATCGGCGTGGTCTACCTCGATTACAATCAGCAGCCTGCCAGTCACTGGCTGGAAATCAGCGGCACACGAGGCAGCATCCGTTGGGACAACGCGGACGGCGCGGTTCGCTGGTGGACCACTCAGAAGCGGGAGTGGGAGACGTATTCACCTGGGGATGATTTCGAGAGAAACACCTTGTTCCTGGAGGAGATGCGGCATTTTATCGACGTCGTACGTGGGGATGCCCAACCGCGGTGCACTCTTCAGGATGGTATCCGGGCATTGAAGATCGTTTTAGCGGCGAAACGCTCTGCTGCCCGATCCGCGAGGGTGGATCTGGAAATTGGCTGATTCAACGCCGCCTGAGGAGAAAATTGCGCCAAATGCCGAGTGTTATAATCTTCGAACTGTTATCCAGTCGAGCGGCTTGAAAGAGCAATTTGATGGACAGGATAATCTCAAATGAATGGCTCGATGTTGAAAAAACAAGGACGGGGGCCTCGATTTGCCTCCCGGCGGACGGTGACGAATGAGTGAGTTGCCCGCATCCTTTGATCTGTCCGGGAAAGTGGCCGTCGTTACCGGTTCCGCCGGATTGCTAGGATCCGGTTTTTGCCGCACCCTGGCCGAGGCGGGTGCGTCGGTGGTGCTTGCGGACAACAACGCCGGGGCGAACGAAAGTCTGGCGAATGAGCTGGCCGAGGCGGGTTTCGCTATTCTCGCTTTGAAAAGCGATATCACCGATCCCCATTCAGTCGAAACGCTGGTGGAGCAGACGCTGCAGCACTATGGGCGTCTCGATATCCTGGTCAACAGCGCCGCCCTGGATCCCAAATTCGACCCGGAGCATCAGGACGAGCACTCCAGCAGCTTTGAGAAGTACGCTCTCGAAGATTGGAACCAGGCGTTGAACGTCAACCTGACCGGGACGTTTTTAGTCACACAGGCAGCGGTCCGGCCGATGCTCGATCAGCGGGGCGGCGCAATCGTCAACATCTGTTCGACCTACGGACTCGTGGCGCCCGATCAACGCATCTATCAGCGAGAAGGCCGGGTGCAGGTGTACAAGCCGGTTTATTACTCGGTCACGAAAGCAGGAGTCCTGGGTTTCACGCGCTACCTGGCGGGCTACTACGCCGGCAAAAACATCCGCGTCAACGCGCTGACGCCCGGCGGGGTGTACAACCAGCACGATGAGATCTTCGTCGAACAGTACGCGGCGCGCACGATGCTGGGACGGATGGCAGACCGTTCGGAGATGAATTCCGCACTGCTTTTCCTGGCGTCCGACGCTTCATCGTACATGACGGGCGCGAACCTGGTCGTCGATGGGGGTTGGACGGCATGGTGAAGAAAGCGGAGGTTCTGGCGATCGTCCCCGCACGGGCGGGTTCGAAATCCATTCCGAAGAAAAACGTACGTCTCTTTGCCGGGCACCCGCTGCTCGCCTACAGCATCGCTGCAGGTCTGCAAGCGGAATGCGTCTCGCGCCTCATCGTCTCCACGGACGACGAAGGATTCGCCGATATCGCCCGGAAATACGGGGCAGAAGTGCCCTTCCTGCGCCCGGCGGAACTGGCCGCGGATGAAGTGACCGATCTGCCGGTCTTCGAGCATGCCTTGGACTGGCTGCGGGAAGAGGAAAACTACCGGCCGGACGTGGTCGTACAGCTGCGGCCGACTTCCCCCATCCGTCCTCGCAATTGTGTGGACCGGGCGGTGGGACTCTTGCTCGACAATCCCCGGGCGGACTCCGTGCGCGGCGTAGTCCCTTCGGGTCAAAATCCTTACAAGATGTGGCGCCTGACGGGCGACGGCGCCATGCAGCCGCTGCTGCAGGATGCCGGTGAAGAATCCTACAACATGCCGCGCCAGGAGCTTCCGGCGACTTACTGGCAGACCGGCCACATCGACGCCATCCGAACGGAGACGATACTCGAGAAGAAATCGATGAGCGGGGATACGATCCTGCCGCTGCTGCTCGATGCGAAGTACACCGTAGACATCGACACGCTCGAAGATTGGCGGCGGGCGGAATACACCTTGATGCACGGCGATCTGGAAGCGGTCTTTCCCGGCCGCAAACCGAGGCCCTTCGCTCCGACTGTGTCCATGCTCGTACTTGATTTCGACGGCGTGTTGACCGACAACCGGGTCTGGGTGGATGGAGAGGGCAACGAGTGGGTGGCAGCCAATCGCGGGGACGGCTGGGGAATCGCACGTTTGAAAGAGCGCGGCGTTCAGGTCGTCGTTCTCTCGACGGAATCCCACCCGGTGGTGACTGCACGCTGCCGCAAGCTTGGCATCAGGGTGAAACAAAATCTTGCCGACAAAGCTTCCGCCTTGAGAGAACTGCTCGATGAAAGCGGCGTGAATCCTGCGGAAGTGGTTTTCCTGGGAAACGATGTTAACGACGTCGCCTGTTTTCCGCTCGTGGCATGCGCACTCGCCGTCTCTGACGCCCACCCTGACGCCCGCCGTGCGGCGGACTTGGTGCTCCGGAACCCCGGTGGACACGGGGCGGTGCGAGAACTCTGCGATATGGTGCTCCATCAGATGGATGAGGTGTCTTGATATGCCCAGAGAGTTACAGATTGGCAAGCGGTACGTCGGTGAAGGTCATCCGACCTACATCGTGTCGGAAATCGGCATCAACCACAACGGCGATCTTTCCGTCGCAAAAACGCTCATCGATGCCGCGAAGAATGCCGGCGTGGATGCGGTCAAATTCCAGAAGCGTACGCCCGATTTGTGCGTTCCTGCTGAGCAGCGGGATCAGATGCGAGACACACCCTGGGGTTACATCTCGTATCTCGATTACCGCCATCGGGTCGAATTCGACGAAGAAGAATACCGCGAGATCGACTCCTATTGTAAATCTCTCGATCTCACCTGGTTCGCTTCGGCCTGGGACGAACCTTCGGTGGATTTTCTGCAAAAGTTCGACCCCGTTTGTATCAAAGTCCCTTCCGCGGCGTTGACCGACCACGCGCTTTTACAACACATCCGCAAAGCTGCCAAACCGGTGATCCTCTCGACGGGAATGTCGACGATGGAGCAAATTCAAGCCGCTGTCGATGTGCTGGGCACGGATGATTTGCTCATCACGCACGCCACGAGTTCCTATCCCTGCGATCCGAACGATCTGAATTTGAAAGTGATCCCGGCGCTCCTGGACGCCTTTCCCTGCCCGATCGGTTATTCCGGGCACGAAGTAGGTCTGGTGCCCTCCGTGGTGGCCGTGGCCATGGGCGCTTGTTTGGTCGAGCGGCACATCACGCTGGATCGGGCCATGTGGGGATCCGATCAAGCGGCTTCCGTCGAGCCGGGTGGTTTTCGACGGCTGGTCAAATACATCCGCGTCACCGAGGAATCTCTTGGGGACGGGGTTAAACGGGTGTATGACAGCGAATTAGCCTCCATGCAGAAACTGCGGCGCATCGGCGGTTAGATGAGTATTCCTTTTCGCTGGCTGCGTTCGGCGGCTTTTCATCTTCGCTGTTGGATCGAATCCATTCGTCAAGGGCCAAGGCTTCGGCAATTGCGAAGCGAAATTGAAAAATCGGCGTCTGGCGATGAGAGCGGCGATCGCCCCGTACTCTTCTTCAATGCCTCGACGCGAACGTGGGGAGTGAGTCAAAGTGCTGCATTCAGTCTATTGGCATCCTGGGGACTTCGTTTAAACGGTGAGTCGGTTCGCTATTTAGCCTGCATGCGCGGCATGCAGCAATGCATGCTGGGTACCAATCGTAAACGCCTGGGTTTGGCGCCTCCGTGTAAATCCTGCATGCGCCTGAGCAGGCAAATGTATCCGGAGGATCTGCTCGATAAGATCGAGGCTCCCGGCAAAAGATGGAACACCCTGCCCGATTTCTCCGAACACAGGACACTCGCATCCCTATTCGAAGTGGAATATCTCGGATTGAAAATCGGTGAACTCTGTCTGCCCTCTCTGCGCTGGGTGCTGCGCAGGCATAACATTCCGGACACCGCGGAAGTTCGTGCGTTGTATAAGAAATATCTGCGCTCCGCAATCCACGTCGCGCAGGTTTTTATTCAGATCGTTGAACGAACGCCACCACGAGCTGTTGTCGTATTTAACGGAATCACATTCCCGGAAGCGGTCGTACGCCAAATCGCCATCGAACGAGGAATTCCCGTTATCACCCACGAGGTGGGGGTACGACCATTTTCCGCTTTTTTCACCCACGGTGAAGCGACGGCGTACCCTATTGAAATCGCGGATGATTTCCGCCTAACGCCTGAAGAACACGCTCGTCTGGAAACTCTCCTTTTCGCACGATTTCAGGGCAATTTTTCGATGGCGGGAATCCGTTTTTGGCCAGAAATGCGCGCTTTGAGCGAGACATTGAAGGCAAAGTTGGAGAGCTATGACCAGTCTGTAGCCGTGTTTACAAACGTAATATTCGATACAAGCCAGGTGCATGCGAATGTGATTTTCGATGACATGTTTGCCTGGTTGGAGCAGGTCGTCCATTTCGCGGGGAAGCATCCTCGTACGCTGTTCGTCATCCGAGCCCATCCCGATGAACTGCGCACCGGAAAAGAAGCACAGGAAACTGTCGCAGAAGTGCTCTCACAGACGAATGCTGCTGCGATGGAGAATGTGGTGTTCATCCCTTCGCAAGAGTTCGTGAGTTCGTACGATTTGATTCGGCGCTCCAAACTCGTGATGGTCTATAATTCATCCATCGGGTTGGAGGCCACTCTGCTCAAGCGTGTTGTTTTGTGTGGTGGGGCTTCAAGATATTCTCGTTATCCAACGGTGTATTTTCCGGAAACGGCGCAGATATATTTCCAAATGGCAGATAAATTCATTCATGAGGACGATCCCAAACCGCCCCAATCGTTCGTCGATGAGGCTGAGCGTTTCTACTACGTACAACATTTTCTGACCTCACTGGATTATTCACCTTTTTTACGTCCCAACAAAACATTCCCGGGATACGTTTCTTTTTCGGATTTTAATGTGCAAATGTTGCATCCAATTCGCTGCCGTGAAAATGCGATCCTCGAGCGCGGCATTCGGTCCAACACTCAACTGTTCTACGACCGAAGTGATGTTAATGCTGAAAGATAATCTGAAATGAGTAGGAACGAGCGGAGTGTCTGAGGTGTTCCGGACGTGAAAATATTGCTGGTCTCGTTCGCTGAAAGTAAAGCATTCTGCAAGGTGAGATGGCCGTGCTCTCCATAAAGCAATTCATCAAAAGGGTGACCCCCACTGCGCTATGGCGCCCGATTTCCAGCCTGTATTGGCACTGGTACAACCGGGGACGCCATCGGCTGGCCGCGGCGGTCAGCGTCCGCCGCCGGAGAGATGCAGGACGCTTGCGGTCGTTTCACGATAAATATTCGGGGCGGCGCTGCTTCGTGATCGGAAACGGACCCAGCCTGTGTAAGACCGATCTGAGTTTTCTGCGCGACGAAATCACTTTCGGCGCGAACCGTCTGTATCTGAACTTCCCCGAGATGGGCTTTACGAGCAGCTTCCTGGTGATCACCAACATCCTCGTCGTCGAACAATGCGCGCATGATCTGAAAGCCTTGACCATCCCGAAGTTCATTACCTGGCGCGCCAGAAAGTGGATGAAGGACGATGTGCGTACGATCTTCCTGGACACCGATTACACGCTGCCCGAAACGTTCGCGCAGGACGTCTCCGGACGGGTGTACGAGGGAAACACGGTGACGTACACCTCGCTCCAATTGGCCTACCACATGGGGTTTTCGAAAGTGATCCTCATCGGCGTGGATCATCACTACGACACACGAGGCCCTGCGAACACGGTCGTGGTTTCGCAAGGGGAGGACCCCAATCATTTTCATCCCGACTATTTTGGTAAGGGCTTTCGCTGGCAGCTTCCGGATCTGGTCGGTTCCGAGCGGGCATACAAAATAGCCGGGGAGAACTTCGCCCGAGATGGCCGCGAAATCCTCGACGCGACCATCGGCGGCCGGCTGACGATCTTTCCCAAGGTAAAATATGAAGATCTATTTTGACTTCGACCGTTTCGCACGGCTGGCGCATGTGGGGTGTCGACTGGGACGGGACGCGTCATGAGCGAAATAAATCCGCGATGTTCGATCGTCATCCGCGCCTTCAATGAGGAGAAACACATCGGGCGTCTGCTCACCGGCATCATGCACCAGACCGTCAAGGAAGTGGAAATCGTCCTGGTCGACTCCGGCTCGAGCGACGCAACGGTGGCGATCGCCTCCCGTTATCCGGTCGAGATCGTGCACATCCGTCCCGATGAATTTACTTTCGGACGTTCGCTCAATCGCGGCATCGAGCAAACGACTGCGGAATTCATCGTTATTGCCAGCGCCCACGTGTATCCCGTATTTCCGGACTGGCTGGAAAAACTGCTGAAGCCGTTTGACGATCCGCACGTCGCCTTGGTGTACGGCAAGCAGCGCGGCAACGAGTCCACCTATTACAGCGAGCAGCAGCATTTCGCCAAGTTGTTCCCGGCAGAAAGCAGCACCGTTCAGCAGCATCCCTTCTGTAACAATGCGAACTCGGCCGTTCGTCGATCGTTGTGGCTCCAGAACCCTTTCGACGAGGAGCTGACTGGCCTGGAGGACATGGCCTGGGCAAACTGGGCCATCCAGCAGAATCACGTTTTATCCTATGTGGCGGACGCAGAGGTGGTCCACGTGCATAGTGAAACCCCGCGGCAGATTTACAACCGCTACCGGCGGGAGGCGATCGCTTTGCGGCGGATCAAAGCGGAGGAACGTTTCCACCTCGGAGACTTCCTGCGTCTGTATTTTTCGAACGTGATGAGTGACGGCTGGCATGCGTTGCGTGAGCGCGTGTTCCTGAAGGAAGCGCTCGGAATTCTAAAATACCGGCTCGTGCAGTTCTGGGGTACGTATCGCGGTTTTTCGTTATCTAAACCGCTGTCGGCCTCCATGAAGCAGGTTTTCTATTATCCACGCGGATTTCGTGCTGCCGACGTCAAGCCGCGGCGGGATGTGGAACCGATCGATTATCAGAGTATTTAACGACCGGATGACTGCTCCGGTCTGGCCGTTCGCTGCCCGGATCGATAAAATCATGACGGCGGCGGTTAAGGATCGCAGAATATGACGGTTGAAGAGAAAATAACAGCCCTGGTTCCGATGCGGCATCATTCGGAGAGAGTGCCCGGGAAAAATTTTCGCCCGCTGGCCGGAGTGCCGCTCTACGCACACATTCTCGAGACGCTGCATGCGTGTCCCGAGATTGCGCAAATCGTCGTCGATACCGACAGCCCGGAGATCGTCAGCGGGATTACAGAAAGGTTCCCGGATGTTCTGCTCATCGATCGCCCGGAGCATCTGCGAGCTGATGACGTACCGATGAACGACGTGCTGCTTCACGACGTATCGCAGTGTGAGGCGGATATTTATCTTCAGACCCACAGTACCAATCCTTTGCTGCGTGCAAGGACCATATCGGACGCAATTGCGGCCTTCAGGCAGGGTCTCCCGCAGCACGATTCGTTGTTTTCCGTCACCAGGCTGCAGACGCGTCTTTGGGACGTCGATGGAAAACCCATCAACCACGATCCATCCGTTTTGCTGCGAACGCAGGATCTCACACCTGTGTACGAAGAAAATTCCTGCATGTACATCTTTCAACGATCTATATTTGTCGATCGCGGGAACCGAATCGGTCACACGCCCACGATGTTCGAGGTCGACGGTGAGGAAGCATGGGACATCGATGAGGAGCTCGATTTCTTGATCGCGGACCGTTTGATGCAGGAACGAATACGATCACAATCGGAGAAAGACAAATGACGATCCGCGTACTTGTATCCGCGCCCTACATGATCCCGCACCTCGACCGGTTCAGGCCGATTTTCGAACGAAGCGGCATCGAGCTGGTGACTCCCGAAGTCGTCGAGCGTCTCTCGGAAGAGGAGTTGTTTCAGCTGGTCGGAGAGATCGATGGGGCGATTTGCGGCGATGATCGTTTCACGCCGCGGGTGCTGCAGGCCGCCGTCCCGCGCCTTAAAGTCATTTCGAAGTGGGGAACGGGGATCGATTCGATCGACAAGCAAGCGGCAGAGCGGCTCGGCATCCGGGTTTGCAACACCCCGGGCGCTTTCGCGGATCCGGTCTCGGATACCGTCATGGGCTACGTTCTCAACTTTGCCCGCCGGCTGCCCTGGATGGATCGCAACATGAAGCAGGGCAAATGGGAGAAGCTGCCGTCGAGATCGCTGCGGGAATGCGTGTTGGGCGTAGTGGGGGTCGGCAATTGTGGCAAAGCGGTCCTGCGGCGAGCGCGGGGATTCGGCATGCGTCTGCTGGGGAACGACATCCTGGAAATTTCGCCGGCGTTCATCGATGAGGTGGGCGTAACGATGATGGATCTCGAAGCGTTGCTGCCGCAGGTGGATTTTCTGAGTTTGAATTGCGACCTGAACCCGACGTCGTTCCATCTGCTGACCCGTGAGCGCATGCGGCTTCTGCCCTCCTCGGCCGTCGTGATCAACACCTCGCGCGGCCCGGTGATCGACGAGCAGGCATTGGTCGAGGCGCTGCGCGAAGGATGGATCAGCGGCGCCGCATTGGACGTTTTCGAGGATGAACCCCTGGCGACGGATCATCCGCTGCGTTCGATGGATCAGGTGATGCTGGGATCTCACAACGCAAACAGCAGTCTCGCCGCATGGGAGCGGGTGCATAAAAATACGATCCGCAATCTCTTCGAGGGACTGGGGATTTCGCCGCCGGAAGACCTGGATCGTATTTGAGCTGAACCTGAATCGTCGTGTGAAAAGGAGAGAATTATGAAGCGCGTAGCCATCGTTACGGGTGCAGCAGGCGGAATCGGACGGGCGACGGCAGAAACGTTCCATGCTGCCGGATATGAAGCGATCGGCATCGATCGCAAGCCGGTGCAGGATTTCCCGGACGACATCCGCATGTACAAAGTGGATTCGTCTCTGGAGGAGAGCGTCTCGGAGTTTGCCGTGCGAATGCGCGAGCAGCACGAGAAGATCGACGTCCTGGTTAACAACGCCGCAATCCAAATCTGCAAACCCATCGTCGAGATGACGGTGGAAGAATGGGACGCCACGATGGCATCGAATCTGCGCTCGATCTTTCTCATGAGCCGTGAATTGTATCCGCTGATCAAGGCGGCAAAGGGCTCGATCGTCAATGTAAGCTCCGTCCACGCCATGGCGACTTCGAACGACATCGCCGCTTACGCGGCCAGCAAAGGCGGTATTCTGGCGTTGACCCGTGCGATGGCGCTCGAATTCGGATTTGATGATGTGCGCGTGAATACGATCCTGCCCGGTGCGGTAGATACCCCAATGCTGCGGGACGGCCTGAGCCGCGGGCATGTCGCCGGAACGCTGGATGAGCGCATGCAAGCGCTTGCGGCAAAAACGGTGTTGGGACGAATCGGCAAACCGGAGGAAATTGCGAAAGTCATCCTTTTCCTGGCGGATGGCGGACAATCCGGATTCATGACCGGCCAGTCACTGATCGTGGATGGCGGCGCTTCGGCGAGATTGAGCACGGAGTGAAATTGTAGCGGATTTTCTTTAGGAGGTTTTGTTGTTGCTTGGTTTATTGCCCCTTGCGGTATTGGTCGAGTTGATTCTTCTCCTGGCAAATCTGCAACCCGATTCGAGTTGGCGCCGGGCTGGTTTGCATGCGGGGGTCTTGTGGGGAAGCTACATCGTTTTCCTGAACGAAGTGCTGAGTATCTGGAAGGCCATCACGTTCGTCGGATTGATCCTCGCCTGGTCTCTGCTACTATTGGCCATCGCCGTGTTTCTCGTCGTGCGGATACGGCGCGGCCATAAGATTCGCCTTCCCCGTCCGGAATGGCCGGAGGGATGGTCACAGGTTTTTCTGCTCATCGGTGTTGTCATCATCGTAGGAATCACGGGAATGCTGGCCTGGTTGTCCCCTCCACAGACGTGGGATTCGCTCAACTATCACATGCCGAAAGTCGCCCACTGGGCGCAAAATCAATCCATCCATCATTACGTCACGGGAGTCGCAACACAGAATTACATGTCCCCGGGGATGGAATTCGTCGTGCTCCATTTCTACGTCCTTTCCGGAGGCGACCACCTCGTGGCCATGGTGAGCTGGTTGTTTGTGCTGGGCAGCATCATCGGAGTCTCCTATCTCGCCTCGCGCTTCGGCCTCGGGAAGACGGCGCAGCTCTTCAGTATGCTCTTCATGGCCACCCTTCCCATGGGAATCGTCCAGGCTTCCAGCACGATGACCGATTGCGCCGTCGCCTTCTGGATGATCGCCGTCGCTGCCGAAGCCGTCACGGTGCTGAAGAAAGAGGACGATCTCTGGACCATCGTCATTCTCGGTCTATCGGCCGGACTGGCGATCCTGACGAAACCCACCGGTTATGCATTTACGCTGCCTTTCGCGATTCTCATGGCGAGCGCACTCCTTGTCCGCAAGAATTTCAAGCTTTTCATGCGATCCGCGTTGCTCGCTTTCATCCTCGTGCTGCTGCTCAACATCGGCCATCTCTACCGAAACCAGATGACCTACGGAAATCCTTTTGGGCCGCAGAAGCGTATAACCGCGTTGATCACCGACAAGATCAGTCTGCCGATCATCATATCCAACACATTGCGGAATGCGACCCTACACGCCGGGACTCCTTCTCCCTACGTGAACAAAGGAATCTATCTCGTCGTGGTAAAGATCCACGAACTCATGGGCGTGGATGTGATGGACCCGGCGACCACGCACAGCCGCCGTTACAAGGTGTTTCCCCCATCCACGCACGAGGACCTGACCGCGAATCCCCTGCACGCCTTGCTGATTCTGATCGCCTTGATCTTGTCGATTCGGCGGAGGAAACGCATACCGAAGGTGATTTTCGTCTACGGCCTGGTCGTGGCCACGTCCTTCGTTCTGGTGAGTTCGCTGGTCCAATGGCAACTCTACAACACACGCCTCCATCAGCCGTTCTTCGTGCTTGCGGCTCCCTGGGCGGTGTTCATGCTCTACGACGTCCTCTCCCAGCGCTATATAAATATTCTTGCTGTGGTTCTGCTGGCGGCCTCTTGGCCGTGGCTGGTTCATATCCCTTCGAGGCCGATCATCTACCAGCGCGGTGAATCCTACGTGGATGACGTGTTTACCGCTTCGAGGTTCGAACTGTATTACGCCAACGGCGGACATCTCAAGATCCCCCAGGGCGACATCACCGCATTGATCAAAGAATCAAGCTGTACACAGGTCGGATTGCTTCTGAGGGGGAACGGGGCCGAGTATCCGATATGGGCGCTGCTCGGCGCGCCGAGGGACGCTCCCCGAATCGAATGGCTGGTCGATGATCCGGCTTTCCGTGACGGCGATGAACCGGTTTTTCAACCCTGTGCGATCATCTTGCAGCTGTGTGCGGAGGACCAGGGGAAGTATGACGGACTGCCGCGAGTTTATGAGCACAAACCGACAGATTATTGTCTGTATCTGGATCCCGAGATGCAAGTAAAACCGTGATCGATCGGCGCGTGGTGTTATAATTTGCCCCCGAGTGATCGATCCCTTTGATGAATGATAAATCTATGGCGTGTGTAGGTTTGTTGAAAGGGCGTTCGATTTCAGAGCCATCGGTGGTGAAACTCATGAGCTCAAGACCATGAATGATCGAAGCAGTTCACAACCCCTGGTTTCTATTGTTACTCCCTCCTTCAATCAGGCTGCATTTATCGAACAGACCCTTCTATCGGTTCTGAACCAGGATTACCCGAATATTGAATATATCGTAATCGACGGCGGTTCGACGGACGGCAGCCAGGCGATCATCGAGCGCTATGCAGATCGACTATCGTATTGGGTATCTGAGCCGGATCGCGGCCACCCTCATGCCGTGAACAAAGGATTTCGTCGAGCGACGGGCGAAATCCTGGCTTTTCTGAATTCGGATGATTTGTACATGGCGGGAGCTGTGAGCCAAGCAGTAGAAGCGCTTCTGGACCAACCTGAAGCCGGGATGGTTTACGCAGACGGCTACCTGATCGATTCTCAAGACCAATTACTCGATCCGCATTATTACCGCACGTTCAGCCTCCTTGAATTACTGTGCAACGAAGTGCTCCTGCAACCCACTGTTTTTATGCGGCGAGAGATCTTTGATCGGATCGGCGGCTTGGAAGAGGAATATCCTCTCGTGTTTGATCACGTGTTGTGGATACGCTTTGCTTCAATCGCCCCCATTGTTCACGTGCCCTCTTTTTGGGCTGTCGAACGAACGCATTCGGATGCAAAGACCGCTGCACGAGCTGCAGAATTCGTGGAGGACACAGAACATTTTCTTGCCGACGCCGAAACGCGAGCGGAATTGTTTCCCATAATCGATGAAAATCGAAATCGTGTATACGGCAGCCTTGATGTTTATGCCGCTCGTCGGTTAATCGATTCGGGACGATACTGGGACGCAACGCGAAGAATACTGCGTGCATTCAGGCGTTATCCTTTCGTCGTCTTGCGTTATTGGTACAAGGCCGTGCAAGCTTTGTTGAGCGCCTTGGGTTTCGAAGGGTTGTTCATGTGGTACCGGCGCACACGTCGTAGGATGAAATACGGTAAATATCGCATTGTTAGCAGTAATCGAGGAGTTGAATTATTGGATTGTTCGGGCAAGTAACCGGTGACGGAATTGGCAATGGATGGCATCTCAGGGTCCAACCACGGCTGAAGTCACGCGCAGATGTCGAGGGGAAGGATGATAGATAGATTGCACCGTTCAGAAAAGGCGAACCGGCGGATTATATTGCTGTTTTCTATTTTATTTCTCTTGCTACTCCTTTGGATTGCGCGTTATTGGCATTTCAAGGAATTCGGTTTGTACGAGGATGATTTGACCATCATTCCCAAAGTCATGGACATGAACGGTAGTCAATATCTCCATTTGTTAGTCGAACACTTGTCGATGCTTTACCCGCATGGGAGACCATTGTCGAATAGTTTCGAATACACTTTTACGTTTCTCGGTAGTGGAAAGGACTTCATCGATCTGTACTTGATGGGTTTTACCATTGTATCCATCAACGTGTGCTTGTTCTATTGGCTCCTGAGGCGGCTTTTCAACCACAGCTTTGCATTGATTGGAGGGATCGCCTTTGTGCTATTTTCCGCCGACACAACCCAGGCTTTTCTCACACATTCCCATCAGATTCATCCGTCTTTGATGTTTTTACTGCTTGGCCTGCATAGTTATCTTTCAGGAAGGCGTGTTCTGACGTACATTTTCAGCGTGCTGATTCTGCTTACCTACGAGACGCCATTTTTCATGTTGCTTGTTGCTCCGTTACTCAAGCTGCAGTGGGATAAAAAGCTGCTGAAGGAGTTTTCGGTAAATGCCGCGATTCTCGTCCTGATTATTGGTGGGATGTATGTGTTCAGATCGCAAGTTGGAGATTTTCGCAGCGTTGAACCGAGTTTCCATAATCTTATTGTTACGCCGATCTTGCATATGATCGAAGGTCCCGCCGTAGCATTGGGTACTTATTTCTACCGTCCCATTCAAGCGTTAATGAATATACGTTTAGAGATAATCGCTGCGATTCTTGTTGGGTTTTTATTGATATACATCGTTGTCGATCGTACCACACCTGAAGGCTGGGAGGGGGTTCAGAGACTCGTATCTTCTATCCGAATGAAAGGTCTTCCTTCCATTAGAAATCTGCTGACAAAGAAATGCCCGCCTTACGAAATACCGGACGATCTTCAAAAACTGTTTAAATTATTGGTAATCGGGGTGGCTCTACTCATTCTTGCATATCCGTTGACGTTTACCATCCGCGCCTATGCGATAAGTGGCAGGGATACACGCGTACACATCGCTGCAGTCATCGGGGCCGCCACGATCTGGGCGTGCATTGGCTGGCTGTTCCTTGCGCTCGCCGAGAGTTTTGGAAGACGGCGCATCGGAGTTACCTTGTTTTCAGGTTTATTTGCATTTCTTGTAGGATATGGATTCGTCATCCAAAAAGATTATATCGATGCTTGGAAATATCAACAGGAATTCTGGACCGAGTTAACCCAAATCACATCGGATGCCGGCGAGAATACGGTCATTCTGGTAGATCCGAGAGGACTGAAGGAAGTACGCCAAATCGGCGCGAACACGTGGAATCTACCCAGAGCATTGGATCAAATATTTGTGTTTCCATCGGATTGGGAAAATCCACCCAGGGTGTATCGATTA
>DAOUEE010000240.1:0-17717 GCA_034430695.1 Anaerolineales bacterium
TCGCAGCTCGCATCGTGGACATGAACTACGGTGATTCTGCGTTACCGGCAGAGAGTTACTTCGATCGGCTGACCGTAGAATTGAAGGCTTTCCCGACGGCAATCTGAGCTTTTCATCTAAAACGAATACTGGCGGAAGAAAACCACGAACGGGAAAAAAAGAGCGAGGCTGCCTCGCTCTTTTCGTTTCCTAGCCGTGATCATTGTATGGAGAGGATTTTCAGCTTGATCTTGCCGCCGGGCGTTTCCGCCGTTGCAGTGTCACCGACGCCTTTCCCGATCAATGCTTCGCCGATCGGTGAAGCGTAGGAGATCATTTGCTGCCGAGGATTTGCTTCTTTAATCCCAACGATCCTGTAAGTCTCGGGCTCCCTGCCGTCTTCAACGACGCGGACCGTGCTGCCGATTTCAACCGTCTCCTTTGAAGTATTTTGCTCGATGATGATCGCATCATGGAGGATGATTTCTAGTTCCTGGATGCGGCCTTCAAGAAACGCTTGTTCTTCCTTTGCCGCAATGTAATCCGCGTTCTCGGAGAGATCGCCTTGCTGGATCGCAAACCGCAATCTTTTCGCAAGATCCTTTCTTTTCGGACCGCGTAATTCATCGAGCTCTGCTCGTAACTTAGCCGCGCCGTCCGGTGTGAGGTAGTATTCTTGGTTTGAATCCATTTTGATAGGAAGCCTCTTTCCTGTGTTTTGGTCATGAATAAGCGTTGTGCCAAGAGAAGAGTCTAAAGAGTTTGGAGGCGACTGTCAATGCAAAGCTTTGACTCTTTCTATGGAATGGATCATAATCGCCGAAATCCACGTGAGAGGGACGAAAATGGCCTATCCATTCCCCAGTGAAGAATGGCTTGTCGCCTTGATGGATGTTCTCAATTCGGATCCACGTTATGCGGAGGTGGCGAAAAATTGGGAAGGCGACATGATCGTCGTCATCGAACCCAATCCGAAGGAAAAGGATCCGAGACTTCCGATCACGCTCTATCTCGATCTGTGGCATGGACAATGCAGGAAAGTACGTGTTATCGATCCTGCTCATGAGGAAATGCCGGACGCAGCGTTTGTGCTGCGATCCAGCATAAAAGACATCATGCGAATCTTCCAGGGCGATTTGGATCCGATGCAAGCTATGCTGACCCGCAGATTGCAGGTGAAGGGGAATCTTGGCTATATGCTGCGCAACGTACCAACCGTGTTGGATTTCGTCCGTTGCTGCCGGGAAGTCGAGATTGCTGAGGAAGGCGAATCGTAAGCCACGCTTGGAACGAGCAGGCAGACAGAACGAGAGGCGGACATGGATGTAGCCGAAGCAGCCAAAGCAGAAAGGGCGATTTACGATTTTGTCATCGTGGGATCCGGCTTCGGCGGCAGCGTTTCCGCGCTGCGATTGGCCGAAAAAGGGTATCGCGTCCTGGTGCTCGAGCGCGGCAAGCGCTATGCGGATCACGAACTCCCGAAAACGAATTGGGACGTTCGGCGATATCTTTGGATGCCGGCATTACGCTGTTTCGGAATTCTCCAACTCAACCTGTCGAGAGGTTACTTCTTGTATCATTCCAGCGGCGTTGGAGGAGGCAGCCTGGTTTACGCCGCGGTTTTAATGGAACCGGACGAAACCTTTTTCGAAGCCTCTTCGTGGCGGCATTTAGGAGATTGGGGAAATACCTTGAAGCCGCACTACACGACGGCAAGGCGCATGTTGGGTGTTGAGCAGAATCCGGAATTCTGGCCGGCAGATGAAGCACTGCGAGACATCGCCGGAGAACTCGGACGCGCGGACAGTTTCCGGCCAACGGAGGTCGGTATCTATTTCGGTCAGCCGGGAGAGGAAAGCCCAGACCCATACTTCGATGGTGAAGGCCCATCGCGCGTGGGCTGCATTCACTGCGGGGCATGCATCGTGGGATGCCGTTACGATTCCAAAAACACATTGCAGAAGAATTATCTGTATTTCGCAGATCGCCTCGGCGTCGAAATCAGGCCGGAATCGAAAGTGGATTGTATCGAGCCATTGGAAGAAGAGGATCCAAGCGGAGCGAGGTATATTGTTAATTACCGATCATCGACACGATTTTTGAGTGGGAAGGCAAAGGGCGTGTACGCAAGAAATGTCGTGGTATCTGCAGGGACCTTGGGAACGGTCGAGCTGCTGCTTCGCTGCCGCGACGTGTCCAGGACGCTTCCCAATTTGTCCTCCCGGTTGGGATGCGCAGTCCGTACCAACAGTGAGACATTCTTCGGGGCATTCCGGCTTTCGAAGGATGTGGATCATTCGAAGGGCATTTCGATCAGCTCGATCTTCAAAGCCGACGAGGAAACACAGATCGAGCCGGTCCGGTTGGAAGAGCGATCGTCGATGTTGTTCCGCGTGCTGGCCTCTCCAATCATCGAACCCAGCAAGTCCGCGGTCGTGCGCATATGGCGCAACATCGTCGAGGCCCTGCGGCGTCCGATCGAATTTCTCAACGTACGCCTGCTGCCTGGTCTGACAAAACGCGGCATCGCCATCATGGTCATGCAGACGAAAGACAACTTACTGCGTTTACGCCTGGGGCGGAATCCTTTTGCTCTTTTTCGGCTCGGCCTCGTCGGAGAACAAGACGAGGAAAGAACGGTGCCGGTAAAAATCGATTTGGGGGAAAAGGTCGCACGTTCCCTTGCGGAGAAAATCGGTGGGGCACCGAGCGGCGCCATTACTCAGGGATTGATCAACGTGCCGATGACGGCGCACATGCTGGGTGGCTGTGTTTTCGGCCGGGACGAAGAGGAAGGAGTGATCAACGTAGATTGTGAGGTGTTCAATTACCCCGGGTTGTACGTCGTTGACGGATCGATCGTTCCCGCCAATCCGGGGGTAAATCCCAGCCTCACCATCACGGCGCTCGCCGAGTATGCGATGAGCAGGATCGAACCCAAAGGAAGCTGATAGCGTACGCGCGCCTGAACGGGATCGGGTTTACAGCATGCCTGAATTTGGTTTTCGAATATTCCACATCGATATCGGTACCGGTGCTTCCCACCAGTCAGAAATTAATGCGGAGCTTCTTAGGGAGACGTTGGGGGGTGCGAGTCTGGCTGCCCGAATGCTCTATCCATATCTAAGCAAGGAAATCGATCCACTTTCGCCGGATGCGCCACTCTTGTTTCTCGGCGGACCATTAACCGGAACGAAAGGCGCGGCAGTAGGGCGTTATGTCGTCTGTGCGAAATCGCCCGCGACGGGGATCTGGGGCGAATCCAACGCAGGCGGTTATTTCGGTCCAGAAATGCGCATGGCGGGCTATGACGGAATCTGGATCACGGGTCAGGCCCCACAGCCGGTATACCTGTGGGTACAGGATGGCCGCGTCGAGCTCTGCGAGGCTGGTGATTTATGGGGAAAATGCGATCCGTATGAAACGCAGGCCGTGATCCGCGAAACCCACGGAGATCCATTAATTCGTGTAGCCAGTATTGGGTTGGCGGGTGAGAATCGACTCCGATTTGCTTCGATCGTGTGCGATCACGGCAGGGTGGCCGGAAGAACCGGCATGGGCGCAGTGATGGGCTCCAAACGGTTAAAAGCGATTGCGGTTCGCGGCAAGAGAGGATTGATGATTGCGCATCCGGATCGCTTTGCGAAAATCCGTACGGAATCGAACCGCAGTTTGCGCTTGGACAACGTGACGGAGGCGCTGCGACAGTTCGGATCGTCGAGTGCCGGCGATTACCTCGATTATTTAGGAGACATGCCCAAGCATTATTTTTCGAAGGGGCTGTTCGATGGTGCGGATCGCATTTCAGGCGAAGCCATGGCAGAAAGCATCCTATCGGGTGTGAGCACTTGCCATGGATGCGTCATTGCCTGCGGAAGGGTCGTGCGGCTAGCGGATGGTGAGCAACGCAAAGGACCGGAATACGAAACCAGTGTCGGTTTTGGTCCAAACCTGGGAATCGACGATCTCGCTGCGATAACGCGACTCGGCGAGCTTTGCGATCGATACGGCATGGATACGATTTCGGTATCGAATACAATCGGCCTTGCCTTCTTGCTGTTCGAACGCGGCATTATCAGCGACGCGGATACCGATGGCGAAACGTTGAAATGGGGAGAGGCGGAGGTCGTCGAACGATTGATCCACCGCATCGCAAAGCAGGAGGGTTTCGGAGAAGTTCTGTCGCTTGGGGCCGAAAAGATGGCTAAGCATTTCGTGGCGAGCGAAATGGCCGCTCAAGTAAAGGGACTCGAAATGCCATATCACGATCCGCGTGCGCTTTCCGGAATGGGTATCGTCTATGCAACATCCCCCCGGGGTGCCTGTCACAACCAGAGCGATTACTTCATGGTAGAAATAGGTCAAACGGTCGAGGAAGTTGGCGTGGAGTTCTTTACGAGGCATGCGGGCGAGGAAAAAGCCGCAAACGTCGCTCTGCATCAGGATTGGCGAACGGTTTTCAACTCCCTGGTCATGTGCATTTTTGCAAACGTACCGCCGCATTCAGTTCTCGAAATGATTAACGCCGTGACGGGTTTTGATTACAATTTAGATGAATTGATGCAGGTTGGAGAGCGTGGCTGGAATATCAAAAGGATGGTGAATATCGGTATGGGAATGACCCCTTCCGACGATTGCCTGCCCAAATCGATCATGAAACCCCTGGAGGAGGGCGGCGCCGCCGGGTATGTCATACCAATTAGCGAGATGCTTGGGGCTTATTACAGGGCGCGAGATTGGGAAACAGAAACCGGTCTTCCCAGCCGAGAAAAAATGGCGCAGTTGAATATCGAAAATCTTATAGAAACCGATTGAATCTAGAGAGAAGAGGGAGTTACTTTGGCGAAGATCGTGACTGTCGAGCAGATGCGAAAAATCGAAAAAACCGCGGATGCCTCGGGATTGAGTTACGCGCAGATGATGGAGAATGCCGGACGTTCGATCGCTCAACATATCCTTGATCATTGGACCAGAATGGAAGGTAAAAGCGTCGTCATTCTCGTCGGCTCCGGTAACAACGGCGGTGATGGACTCGTCGTGGGACATCATTTGCTTAAAGCCGGAGCGAAAGTGCGTGCGTACTTGGCGAAAGCGCGCGCGGCGAGCGATATAAACCTGAAGCATCTTGCGGACGATGAAGCGGAGATCATCGTCGCCTCCGAAGATCCTGAGCGAAGTACACTGCTTGAATGGATCTCGGGGGCGGATTTTATAGTCGACGCAGTTCTCGGGACCGGTTTTACGCTGCCGTTAAGGGGAAATGCGAAAAGCATCCTCGAGGCAGCCGGCCAGGGGATATCCACGAGAAAGCGAAAACCGGTCATCATCGCTGTGGACTGTCCTTCGGGATTGGATTGCGATAGCGGCGAAGTGGCCGACGAAACGCTGTCGTGCGACCTTACGGTTACCTTGGCCGCCGCAAAGCCGGGACTGTTCATCTTCCCCGGCGCAGATAAGGTGGGGCGGCTTTTTATCGGGGACATCGGAATCGATGATGATCTGAAGGAGATTGCCAGCGTGGAGCTTGAACTTGCAACGGCCGAGACGGTTAAACCCTGGGTTCCCGCACGGCCCAAAAACTCACATAAAGGTACTTTCGGGCGCGCCATGATCGTCGCTGGTTCGGTCAACTATCCAGGTTCTGCGGCGCTTGCCGCCATGGGCGCGTATCGCGTCGGTACCGGCTTGGTGACCCTCGCTGTCCCCGCACCGGTCCAAAAGCTGTTGGCGCCGCAGTTGGTGGAAGCGACCTGGATCGTACTGCCGGACGAATTGGGAGTCATCGCTGAAAACGCGGCGGAAGTGCTGGTCGAGGAACTCAAAAACACACAGGCCTTGCTCCTCGGTCCCGGATTCGGGCAACAGCACACGACCGCCGTTTTTCTGCAGCGTTTGTTGGGTGGTGACGATCGGGGCAAGCTGGGCCTGGTACCGACCGATCGCGGGGAAGTCAAGAAGACCAAACTGGACGTTCCCTGCGTAGTCGATGCGGACGGGCTGAAATTATTGACGAAGTTAACCGAATGGCCGTTGCTGCTGCCGCCAATGTCCGTCCTGACGCCGCATCCAGGGGAAATGTCGGTACTGACCGAAATTTCGACGGCCGAAATTCAAAGAGACCGCGTCAAGCATGCGCAGCGAGCCGCGGCCGAGTGGGGGCACGTCGTCGTGTTGAAAGGCGCATTTACGGTTGTCGCGGCGCCGGATGGAAAGTCTGCCGTATTGCCCTTTGCCACGCCGGCGCTCGCACGCGCCGGAACGGGTGATGTTTTGTCGGGCGTAATTACCGGATTGAGAGCCCAGGGTGTCGAGCCTTATGAAGCGGCTGTTTTGGGTTCGTATTTGCACGGACGCGCCGGTGAACTGGCGGCTGAGATGGTTGGCTCTCTGGCGGGAGTGATTGCCGGAGACGTGGCAGACACGCTTCCGCTTGCCATTGCGGAGTTGAACGGAGGACTGAGCCGCGTTTGAGGCGTACGGGTTGCTGAGAGCGGTGTCGAATCAAAAAAGGACGCACTGAGCGGCGTCCTTTTTCTATGCAATATTCCTATCTGACGCGTGCTGAGTAATGTTTCAGGATTTTGATTTGGATTTGGGCTTGGGTTTGGATTCGGACTCGGACTCGGACTCAGCCTCTTCCGACTTGGTCGTTGTTGGCTTGCGGCGTGTGGCTTTCTTGCCTGCTTCAACAGCTTCCTCGATGCGGGACTTTTGTTCTTCCAGAATCACCTGGCCACGTTTCTGCAGTTCTTCAGCTCTTTCGCGAGCTTCGCGCGCCAGTTGTTCAGCACGTTCACGGGTTTCGGCGGCCGTTTGCTCTACCTGATCACGAAGCTCTATCCCTTTTTCGCGGATCATCGTCCGTGTTTCCTCGCCAGATTGCGGCGCCAATAGCAAAGCAACGGCAGCACCGACAATGCCTCCGATGACGAATCCCGAGACGAAAGTGCCGAAATCACTATCACGGTCAGACATGGGCATCACTCCTCTTTGCTTGGTTTCAGCGCGACTTTGAACGTCCTGATTTGACTAAATCAATAGCACGCCGAACGGCTGCGTATGTGCTGCTAATTTTAATGGCTGGTCGAACCATTTTATCACTAAGAAATTCGGATGTCCCGCGCAATGTGTTGACGGTCTCGCTGCCGGAGTCGATCAGGGGTTTAATTTCTGTCTGGACCAATGCCGTGAGTCTGGCGATCTGCACGATGAGCAGGATCAATGCGAGACCGATGAACAAGGATTCGACAGCTACGAAAATGATGACGACATCCCGGATTGTTTCGGTTTCCTGCGGATGCTTGACCATAGCGACGACGGCGAAGAACATGCCGGCGAGGATGGCCAAAACGACGATAGAAACCAGAATTACCACCAAGGTGGAAATTCCACGCTCTTCATCAGGCTGAACGGTTTCTTCTTCGAAATCCACGTTAATTACCTTGATTCTCAATCGATTGGGAACATTATAGCATACAGATTATTTACGCTTTCGTTTCCAACTTTTTCGAGTTTTCCTGGACTCTGGCTCGGGTCCGGCCAGTACATCTGCCGTAAACAAACCAATGAGCGTGGCGACTAAATCTGGCAGCAGGTTCAGGGAGCCAAATCTCAATACTCGCCAGTGAATCCATTCGCTAACCAATTGTCCGGCAAAGAAAGAAACCCAGGCCGTTGCGACGTATAGCATCATCCGTGAGAGCCGTCCACCGCGCAGCACGTGAAACAACAGCCCGCACATCGCGGCAATAACAGAACCGAATATAAACGTCGGGATGCTCATTCTCGGATTACGCCTCCACCGAAACAAATCTCGCCAGAATAGAACACTGCCGATTGTCCAGTAGTAACGTCGGGGACCGAGTCTTTAAGATGCACTTCGACCGACATATCGTCTCGAATTTTGATCGTAGCAGGTGTTTCGGCTGCCTTGTAGCGTATTCGTACTACGAGTGGGATCGATGGATCAGGAGGACGGCCGGCAATCCAGTTTACCGGTTCTGTGGTAAAGGCCTTACGTCCGAGCGAGCTGCGTGAGCCTACGACGAGGGTGTTCGAAGCGATTTGTTTTTCGATGACGTAGAGCGCCTGGGGGGTCGATAAGCCGATTCCGCGGCGCTGTCCGATGGTGTAGTTCGAGAGACCGTCGTGAGTTCCGATTTGTGTCCCGTTCAGGTCAACGATGGGGCCGGAGGGTGGCATTGGAATATCCTGTTGGCGCAGAAATTCGCGGTAATCACAGCCTGGTACGAAGCAGAGGTCCTGGCTGTCCGGCTTTTCTGCAACTGGCAGGTTCAACCGCCGCGCGTGCTGGCGGACTTCTCGCTTTCTCAGTTCGCCGAGTGGAAAGATGGTCCTGGCGAGATCGGACTGCCGCAAAACGCTGAGCACGTAACTCTGATCCTTCGAACGATCCTTGCCGCGCAGCAATCGGAATTGGCCGTCAAAGCGCTCGATGCGTGCATAATGGCCGGTAGCGAGATGAGTCGCGCCCATCTCGCGCACCTTGTTCAGCAGGTATCCCCAACGCATCTTACGGTTGCAGATCAAACATGGATTGGGCGTTATTCCGCGGGCATACGCATTCGTGAATGCGTCCACGACGTTCGCTTTGAAAAGAGACTTCGTGTCGAGTTTGTGAAAGGGAATCTCCAGCAGGGAAGCAACGGATTGCGCGGAAGCTGCGTCTTTCGGTGTGCAGCAGCGATTGGGGAATTCCGGCTTCGTGCTCCAGAGGCGCAGCATGACTGCAAACACGTCGTATCCTTGTTCAACGAGCAGCGCCGCGGCGACGGAACTGTCCACGCCTCCACTCATAGCAATTGCGACGCGAGGTTTTGCGGAAGTCATTTCGATGTACACCCTGC
Source organism: Anaerolineales bacterium (assembly GCA_034430695.1). Lineage (GTDB taxonomy): Bacteria > Chloroflexota > Anaerolineae > Anaerolineales > E44-bin32 > WVZH01. Next base: position 8,847 of record DAOUEE010000240.1, read on the forward strand.
GTAACAGTTCCGCTTCGGGACGAAAGATGAAACTGGAAGTTCGGCGCATCCAAGAGCAGCATCCATGCGCGAATTCTATCACGTCCTCCGGTCTACTAAGCGAGTTTTGGATTCGAAGCGTCGATTGCAGAAAAGGTCGGTATAATGGTGCGAGTAGATGACATGCCATCAAAGGAGAATTTCGCAAAATGAACACGATGATCGAATCTATTCATGCCCTCGAAGTTCTGGACTCGAGGGGCAACCCAACGGTGGAGGCGAACGTCATTCTGGCGGACGGAAGCTGGGGGCGAGCGATTGTGCCTTCGGGCGCTTCGACCGGCGTGCACGAAGCCCTCGAACTGCGCGACGGGGATAAAAAACGCTACGGAGGAAAGGGCGTAACGAAGGCCGTCGAGAACGTCAACACGACGATCGCCGAGGCGCTGTTGGGGTGGGACGCAACGGAGCAGCGCTTGATCGACCTGGAAATGATCAACCTGGACGGTACGTCCAACAAGGAGAACCTGGGAGCGAATGCGATCCTGGGTGTAAGTCTGGCGGTCGCCAAGGCGGCAGCGAGTTCTCTGGGCTTGCCCTTGTATCGTTACATCGGCGGTGTTTATGCGCACCTGCTTCCCGTTCCGATGCTCAACATCCTCAACGGCGGTGCGCACACCGGTTGGCAGTCGACCGACGCGCAGGAATTCATGATCATGCCGCTCGGCGCGCCGACGTTTGCAGAGGGACTTCGCTGGGGCTCCGAAATCTATCACCAATTGAGAGACGTCTTGAAAGGCCGCGGGTACACTGCGCTGGTCGGAGACGAGGGTGGTTACGCCCCTGCCTTGAAAGCCAATGCAGAGGCCGTGGAAGTGATTCTGGAAGCGATTGAAAAAGCAGGTTACAAGGCGGGAGAACAGATTGCCATTGCACTCGATCCGGCGGCTTCCGAATTCTACGATTCGAAAAGCGGCCGATACAATTTACGCCGTGAAGGCAAAGAATTAACCAGCGAGGAAATGGTTGCTTTCTGGAAGGACTGGATCGAGAAATACCCCATCGTATCGGTTGAGGACGGGCTCGCGCAGGACGATTGGGAGGGTTGGATTCACATGACCAAGGAGTTGGGGGATAAAATCCAAATCGTGGGAGACGATTTGCTCGTCACCAATCCGGATCGTGTGCGTATGGGAATCGAAGAAAAAGCCTGCAACGCACTGCTGGTGAAATTAAATCAGATCGGATCGCTGACCGAGACGATCGAAGCCGTGGAGCTCTGCCATCGGGCGGGTTGGGCGGCGGTAACCTCCCATCGTTCCGGCGAAACCGAAGACGCCACCATCGCGGATCTCGTGGTCGCTTTGAACATGGGCCAAATCAAGACCGGCGCACCGGCGCGTTCGGACCGTGTGGCGAAGTATAATCAGCTTCTTCGAATCGAGAGTGAGTTGGATGAAGTTGGAGAATACGCCGGTTGGCAGGCTCTTAAAAGAGCCAACATTTGAGATTTCGTTCGTAAAAAGACGAGCGTCTCGGCATCGAGGCGCTCGTCTTATTTTAATGATCAGGAGGGGATACTCAGTCGAGTATTGGTTCTGAAAATACCGCAGATGAAGGCTCTTCGCTGCTCCCGGCAGCGGGCGCGCTGCAGTAAGGACAGATCTGCCAGGGGAGGTCCATTAATTTCCCGCAGCGAGCACAAGACTTGCGCAGCCGGGTATGGCAGTGGGGACAGACTTGCCAGGCGATATCGGCATTTGCGCCGCATCCAGGACAAACCATGCGGCTTTCAATCTGAGAAAGAAGCGCCTCCTCTTCGAGAGATAGCTGGTAGGCTTCGTCGAGTGTTTGCCGGGGGCGCAGAATGAAATATATGACGACGCCCAGCAAGTTGAGCAACAGAACGACCAGGGCGGCCAGGATGTGTACGATGCGGTCCTGCGTGCGGGAGCGTACATCGCGATAGGTCCAAAACACGAGGCTCAGCCACAGCGCGGCGAGGAATGCGCCGAAGAAGGCCGTAAGCGTGGTAAAGATGTTGCCAAGTGACCCTAAATTCAACGCATCCGACATATTGCGCTCCTTCGGGTGCGGATTATAGCACAGGGGGATGAAAAGCACTTCGTGCAAGGAACGGCGCTTTAGGTTTTCGATATCCGGCATTCGGCTTATCGCGAAGCAGGTCGTGCATGACACGGTTTTTGACACCCGCAAACTGTCTACGGTATAGTGACGCAAAACGTCAACGAAACAAGGAGGGGGAATGGGGGATGGCAGATCTTCCTACCGCATAACCGATTTGGATACCTCGGATCGACCCAGAGAACGACTCTTGAATCTGGGTCCAACCTCGCTCTCGAATGCGGAATTGATCGCCATTTTGCTGCGCGCGGGGATCGAAGGGTTGAACGTGCTGCAACTGGCACAGAAATTGCTCCTGGATCTGGGTGGATTGACGGGATTGCATAGAGCACCGATGGAGGCGTTGTGCGAACGTCGAGGGATCGGACCGGCAAAAGCGGCACAGCTAAAAGCGGCCATAGAATTGGGCCGGCGGCTCTCCATCGCCTCGCCGCAGGAGCGCCCGGTCATCCAATCACCGGAGGACGCAGCTTCGCTGCTGCTCTACGAGATGGGGGCGCTGGAACAGGAGCATCTGCGCGTACTGCTGCTGGACACGAGAAACAGGGTGCTGCGAACGGTGGAAGTGTATCGCGGCTCGTTGAACAGCTCGATGATCCGTATCGGGGAAATATTCCGGGAAGCGGTACGGACGAACGCAGCGGCGATCATCGTGGCCCACAATCATCCCAGCGGCGATCCGACACCAAGCCCGGAAGACGTGCGGGTGACCAAGGCGCTCGTGGAATCCGGAGAACTCATGGACATCGAGGTGTTGGATCATCTGATCATCGGAAAGAATCGATACGTGTCGCTTAAATCCAAGGGATTAGGGTTCTCGTAAAGTTCTGCGGAGGGAAATGTGGATTTTCAGATCATGCTGCTGCCGGCGGAAAATTACTGGAACTGGGTACGGGCCAGCAGCCCATACGTGATGCACTTCGGCCCGAATATGACTTCCGATCCGCATACCGCAGGTGCGTACATGGCGCCTCGACAGGTGGTCACATTTCCACAGGTCGCCAACGCCTATGGCGAGTACGGCGATCTGAAGCAATTTTTCCAGAACATCAATCCGGCGATCCGATTGGATGTTGTCGAAGCGAATGATCCGGAAGGTTTTAAAGAGGCTTTAAACTCGCGCATCCAGGAAAATGACCGCTACGGGCAAAAACAACGACCGTTTTATTTACTTTGGCCCACCGATTTTGCCGTGATTACGCAAGAATTTGGGGCACATCCGGAAATTTACGGACGCTGGGGTTTTCCCGGCCATGAAGGAATCGACTTCCGTGCCCGGCCGAATACGAACATCTACGCCAGCGCGGATGGCCAGGTGTATCAGGTACATACCAATCCGGATAATCATCCGTATGGGATTCACGTGCGGATACAGCACGAAGATGGCTACAAGACCGTCTACGCGCATTTCGCCAAGTCGCTGGTTGTAAAAGGACAGATGATCAAGGCGGGAGACGTCATCGGGAAAGCGGATTCGACCGGGGCCTCCGTCGGATCGCATCTGCATTTCACGCTCAAACGCGACGGCGCCACGGAACGCGGTGAAACGGATTATCCCAAAGACGTTATCGATCCAACACCGTTTCTCGTCTGGCCAGAGACGGCCAACAGTAAAACCATCGAACACTTCAACTGGCCGCCCGGAAAGTTATTGTTCGGAGCGCATGGACGAATTGGTGCACCGATGACCGACACTGATCTGATGCTGGCATCCCAGGCTCGTCTTGAATGTATCAAACTCGAGGGTTGTGAGACGGAGGAGAACATTGCACGCTTGCACGAGATGAACCCCGGCGTTTTCATCATGGGGCGGTTGACGGCGGATTTTTCCGGATCGCCCGTGACGGCGGATGATTTCGTCCGCAAAGTGGAAGCCGGCCTCGGGCGTTTTTACCGGCAGGGCGTGCGCTATTTTGAGCTGCATGCAAATCCAAATTTGCAATCCGCTGGGTGGCGGAGATCTTGGCGAAACGGCAGCGAATTCGGCGGGTGGTTTCTCCGCGTTGCAGATCAATTGAGACAAAGCTCTCCCGATATCCATCTCGGTTTCCCCGGATTGTCACCCGGAAGCGGAATTGCGGGTTGGCGGGAAGCCGCGGATCAGTTCATGCACGAGGCGGAAGACGCCATGGACATCGCGGATTGGATCGGCGTTCATTGTTATTGGACGGATGAGCGCGGGATGAATTCCGAAGACGGACGAGGATGGATAATGTCTTATCGAAAATCATTTCCGCACAAATTGCTGGTCGTCACGGAGTTTTACAATCCGTCGCGGTCGGTGAACGCACAGGTAAAAGCGCGCCAGTATGCAGCGTTCAAGCGCCAGGTCGCTGATATCGCGGGTGTTGGCGCGATGTTTTCCTATGCGATATCGTCAGATGAAAGCAGCAATTCATTCGTATGGCCGTCGGACGGCGGCGCTTTTGCCGGGATATTGGCCGCCTGGGGAGATTGAAGTGGTTGTAGGGGGAGGGAACTAAACCAGGGACGTAATTTCTACGATCAGGACCAGTCCACATTGACCGCACGGCGGCGGCCAAAACGGTCCTGAAAGAACACCCGGCCATGCTCTTTACCGAACTGCCATAAATCCTTCGTGACGGCGACGTCGATCTCGCAGTATGCCAAGACTTCGTCGATCTTGCCTTCCTTGTACCAGGCCACTGCCTGCAAACCATCCGCGCTTTTCCCGGCTTGGAAGGAAGTTGCAGCGAGGTTGTCCAACGAGACTCGGAATCCAAGCTCTTGGTAGATGTCGAGCAGCAGATCGGTCGTTTTACTCACGAGTTCAGGCGTTGTGGATAAACCGTACGGTTTCAAAACGGTGTAGTCGAAGCGGATCAGGTTGAATCCGATCACACGGTCGGCGTGTTCGATGGTGTCGACGAGTTCGGCAGCTTGCTGCTCTGTGTAGCGGAGGTACGTGTCCGCATCGACATCCAGGAGGACGGCGGCAGCAAGGCCCAGACGATCGATGTAGTCCCATCCTCCAACTTCCTGCGCCAGGTGTTTGGTTTCCAGGTCGAAAATATAGGTTTTCGTCATCTTGATGCCATCCTCGTGCTTGCGGCTGATGTCGATGGGTCGCACGAATCTATAAGTTATCGTGGGGCTACACGCCAAGCGATACGAGCAGCGCGGTAACCGTCAGCGGACTCAGGATCGTCGTGGCTGCCACCACGCCGGTAACGAACTCGGCTTCAACGTCGAACTTGGTCGCTATTACCATGTTGAAAACCGCAGCCGGCATTGCTGATTGAATGATGCCCGCATGCTGGCCGATCGCATCGAGATTCAGAAACGGCACGAGCAGCCACGCAATCAACGGTGATACGAGCAATCTCAGGATAACGGCCGAGGAAAGCACGTCTTTGTGATTGAACGAATTCAAACGGGCGATCTGGATGCCGAGTACGAGGATCATCACCGGTATCGACGCCGATCCAAGCAGCTCGATGGGACGGGTTATCGATAAAGGCAGCGATATTTCGTTCGCGCGTACGATCAACGCAAGTGGAATAGCGTAAACGGATGGTACTTTTAGCAAGCCCAGCAGCGCCTTAAACGGCGATTGTTTGCCGACGCTGATGACGTACACGCCGACGGAATTGACCATCATCGAGCTGGCGACGAAGTAGATGCTCGCCCACGCCAAACCACTTTCGCCGAAAGCGAATCTCGCCAGCGGCAGGCCGTAGTTGCCGGCATTCATGAAACTGGCCGAGATTATGAACGCTGACAGTGTGGGGGCTTCGAGTTTTCGCGCACGGCCGATCACGTAACACAAAACGGCGATGAGGCTGATGTTCAATACCGTCAGACTCGCCATTCGCATCAACTCGTCGACAGCTATCTCGGACGACGTCAATAAATTGAAGACGAGCGCGGGCGAGAACGCGTAAAATACAATCTGTGAAATGGGTTGGGGGTCGATACCGATGCGTTTCTGTAACGCAAAACCGATTCCGGCGATGAGTATGATCGGCAGCAGATTGGACGTGAAGACTTGGAATAAATCGCTCAAGATTCGGGAGCCTTGAAGTTGTTGTCCTCATCGAAGTCGAATAGAAACAAATTGCGCGAGCCTTCGATAAACGTCATATGATCAATTGCTTCCTGGATAACGTCCTGCAATGCGTTGTCGTCAGAATTTTCTGCGAGATCGATGAGCGCGTTGACGGCTTCCTCGCCGCCCAATTCGGCAAGCGCCCAAATCGCGGCCAGGCGGATGGCATCGTTTACGTCTTGCAGAAGATCGATGAGAGGGCCGGTTGCCTCTCGAACTTCGAGTTCGCCGGCGGCGCGAGCGGCCTCCATGCGGATCAAAGGATTGGGGTTGGTTAGCTCCGCCAGGACGTAGCCTGCCCAACGCTCGTTCGCCGATCGTCCCATGGCCAGGATGGCGGATTGCTGCATTTGCTCATTCATCGACCGGTATGATTCTTCAATCCGATCTGGCACCTCATCGTGCGATGAATACCCGATGGATTCCAGCGATCTTCTGCGCACCTCATGGGAGTCGTCATCGCGGCAGGCAGCAAGCAAGCCCAACTCGATTTGCTGTAAAAGTTCGGGCGTGATCTCTTCGATCTCACCGAGCCAGACGAACTTGCCCAGAGCAGCGGCTGCGGCGGCGCGAATTCGATCGTCGCCTTCGACCACCAACGATTCCAACAGGATAGGCACGAGGGAAGGGTCCTCGCTCTCCCATAAATTCTCGATGGCAATCGAGCGGATTTGCGAATCCGGATCCAGGATCGCGATGCGGTTGATGGCTTCGAAGGAAAGCTCGAAGCGGTCGAGTGCTTGTTGCCCCATAACCCGTAAGATTTGCATTTTACGTTCGCTGGTTATAGACGGCCATACGGATGCGAATTGGCGTTGTTGATCTTTATCGAGATCGGACAATTCCACAAATCGCTGCACCGGAAGCGGCAGGCTGTCATCCTGCAAGATTTCAAGCAATTCGAGATACGACTTTTTCATACATGGACACCATAGAAAGGGATCAAGGGATTACGGTAGGGATATCGGGTTTGTGAAGTCCTTCAGGTTGATGTAGATCATCAGCACAAGCAAGAATGCGAACCCGATTGTGTGGATAATCGCTTCAAATTTAGGTGGGATTCTTCGACCCAGGATCAATTCTGCAAACACGAACAGGAGTCTACCTCCATCGAGCGCCGGAAATGGAAGCAGATTGGCCAGCGCAAGCCCAACGCTGATAACACCGATGAGGTTGAGCGTAAGAAATGGTCGATGTGCGGAACGGTCGATGTCGTTTGCCCATGCGAGCATATCGTGAATGCCCTTCAAACCACTGATGCGGGTTTCCTCTGGCTCCGCGGTGCCCTGGATCAAACGAGCAGGCAAGCGGAGCAAGGCATCGACCTGCATGACGATAGACTCCCCGCCCATGCGGGTGGCGCTCAGCCAACTTGTTTCGAGCGCCGGATGTCCGAGAACTACACCGATCGGACCCTGGTCTGCGGGGTATTCTGTACGAGGCGCAAGTTCGAAGGTCAGCTTCTGGTCATCGCGCTCGACCACGATTCGGACCGTGTCGTTCGGCCGATTTTGAATCGCGTCGACCATGGTTTCAAAGCTGTTGATGGGCTGATCGTCGACGGATTCGACCAGATCTCCGACCTGGATTCCCGCTTCGTCTGCCGGTGCAGCTGGAACGACATCGGCGATAATAACCCGCTCAATATCCGGTGCTGCAAATTTGAACGCCAGAACGAAAGCGGCGAAACCAAGGAACACGTTCGCAAGCGAACCGGCCGATAGAACGAAAACGCGTACACGTTTGCTTGCGGCAGCTAAACCATCAGGTACTTCGGGATCGTCTTCTCCGGCGATACGGTTGAATCCGCCGAGGGGAATCAGATTCAGGGTGAATTTGGTGCCTCCTGCTTCGAACAGGGAAATCAAACGAGGGGGAAATCCGATCCCAAATTCGTCCACTCGAACCTTGGTCAATTTCGCTGCGATGAAATGACCTAATTCGTGACACAGCAACAATGTTCCGAGTACAATGATAAACAGCAAAAAATCGGGCACGTCAGCTTTCCTTTAAGGTTTTAATCTATCTACTGGATTATATCACCGCGAGCGGTCTGCTTCCCCCGCGGAACATAAAGGGCAAAGTGGAAACGCTATGAGGCGATAATTACGGCGCCATCCCCGGGATGAGATTTGAGGATTTCGCAGACGCCCGGCACTTTACGAAGCTTCTCGGAAACGGAAACGGCGTGTCCCGGGGTACAGATGCAGTGCACGTTCGGACCGGCATCGACAGTGTAGCAGACGTCGAGGCCCTCTGATCGCAGACGGGTAACTGCTTTCATGATTTCGATGGTCGACGGCGACCAGTACAGTAGGGCGGGCTCCGAAGTCATCATGACGGCGTGCATCATGTTGCTGTCTTGTTCGACGATCATCGCCAAAGTAGAGAAATCGCGCTTCAGGATCGCATGGCTGCAAATCGCGAACCTGCGGGGTGTGTCGGCGACACGCGCCTTCTGCAGGGGACTCGTCTCGGCCAGGCGATGGCCTTCAGTGGAACCCACCGCTTTATGGCCGGCTTCGACAACGGCGATCAAATCGAGAAGCGGCCAATACTCTTTGCCGGCGATTGCCTCTGCGTAGGATTCGGCGTCGCTTTCGCCGGTGTGCCAGACGACGAAGCCGCCAAACATGGATCGGCTCGCCGATCCGGAACCTCGACGCGCCAAACGAGAA
>DAOUEE010000241.1:0-8259 GCA_034430695.1 Anaerolineales bacterium
GCGAGAAATCCAGCAATAAATCACAGGTGAGGGCAACCATCCGGCCGCTCTCGCTGCGGTCCGGGATGATCTGGACGTGTCCATCGATCGGGAAAGGGGTAAGGATGACCGGCGATATATCCGGATCACGCACCGCAGCGATCTTCGGGCGTGGCATCGGGGTTACTGTTCGACCGGTAGATAAGCGTATCGTCGGCACGGGTTTTCTTCTATTGTTCGCCGACTTTTAGACTATGGGCTTCTTCCAAAGCGGTACGTATGCGCAAAAACGGTTCCATGATATTGCGTCCGCGAAGACGTTTGGGCAACACATCGCGGCCGATCTCGGCTTCTTGATCGTGACCTGGCAGCGCCTGGAGAACGTATTGTCCATCCACCGTCGCCCGCACCCACAATACGGGAAGATCCATTGCAGGCCGCAGCTTGAGGAATTCCGCATCGCGGACGAGCACCAAATCTGGCTTGGACTCGAGCGCCTTCATCATCGGCATGCCAACGAGTTCGTTGCAGATATATTCGTGCAGCGTGTCTCCATACAGGATCTTCTGTAAACTCGTGGGACGAATGGCGCCGCTCACCCGGAACTCGAGTGGCCGAGTCTGACCATCGGTAACCAGGCAGCCCCCCCGGATCGAAGCGCCATCGTCAAACGTGGCAAGATCGAGAAATGCAAACACCTTCTCATTGTCGTTTCCGGACTTAGCAGTCATATTGGCCTCTCAGCGAAAAAATGGCATCCACTGGGAAGGATTCCCCTCTGGCGATACCCTATCTTACTTTATCCGACAAAACGCCATACTGCAAGCGGTCCAAAGGTCCGGTATCGGCAACGCGGAATGATCAGGGGGGTGATTTTCACACGGGTCAAGTGAACTGCGGTGAAGAAAAAAACACTTGGGAGAAGATCTCCCAAGTGTTTTTTTAACATTCGTAAACTGCTTCTCAGCCGAATCCGTCTGTTGAAAATCAATTCTTCTTTTTGGCAGCGGTCTTTTCTTCCGGCGAGCCGTCTTCCGCCGGCATTTTCTGGAAAGACAATTTCCAACCCTTGCCGCCAAAAATGGCGTTGATGACTTTATAACCTACCCAAATCAGGAATCCCAGACAAATCAAACGGAAAAGGATGGAAAATGGGCTGTACAGTGAGTACCGGCTATAAAAACTGCGGGTCAGCGGGGAGCGATTGAACGCGCCCGGCATGGATTGCAAGTGATCACCGAAGACGGAACTCCCCGATTCGGGGCGATCGAACTGCATCCACGGATGATCCTTCATCATATCCCCGGGCAAGTTAAAATTCCCGAAGAAACGTCCGAAAACAACTTGCCCATCGTTCGCCGCGGCGACGCCGTTCACGTAACCGATTCGATAGAGTGCGTATCCTGCTCCCGCAAGGATTACCACCACAAGGAGCACGAGCAAAACGCGGCCCACTACTTGCTTCCTAGACATGCTCAACCTCCAGAACTGTAATTTTCCCTAGTAGAAATTTATCACAATTCGGCCTGTAAATTATGTGCGAAATGTGGAGAAATTGTAAATTCGACGCCTGGCTGCATTTCACCGCTGGCCCGAATCTTGGATGAAGACGGATTTCGCGCGACGAAACGTCACCCAGATACCGACGACGTAGAAGATCAGCGTGAGTATGAAATAGCCGTGGATGATCCCCCGCGGCAGATCGGCAAACAACCTGCCCACGTCGTTGTAGCTGTTCTTGCTTCCCAGGTAGTTATAAAGGGAGTTCACGAATGGCGAAATCATGCCGATGATGATCAGATTCAGCCAGATCCACTTCCGGCGAAAGCGAATCCGCATGCAAATTACAAAGAAAAGAACAAACGTCACCAGGTCCATGAAATACGGAGCGGCGAGGACCAACCAATTCGTCTCTTCCAGGAAGTTGACGTACCCCCAGTAAAGACCCCGCTCACGCATGGTAGGCCAGAAGACGAATTCCGTGATCTTTGCACCCTGCAGGACGGCGGCGATGGCGTGGCTGCCTTCGTGACGCAGCGTCCCGATAATCTGGTAAACGGGATAGGCCAACAGCCACAACAGGTCCGAAAACCGCAGCCGCAGTGGATTTCGCCTGGAAACTGGCAGCGTATCGTCCAGGCTGCTGTCAGTCGTTGCTTTGGAATCCATCCCACACTTCCAGCGCCGGTTTTGGTTCGCCGGTTTTCGTGCGCAGTCCCAAAGAGCCGAAATACGCCAATGATTCAACGTCTGCCGGTGAACCGTGCCCGGTCAAGTAATCCGCGTACGCCTCGAGGTTCACGTCGTCGATGAGCAGATAGACCCAGAACGCCAGGCGTTCTCCAAGTTGCCCCTTGATGGCCTGCAGATAATCGATCTGATCCTGTGCCGAACCGTGGAAAGTCCCTGCGTCCTGCGACAGGTAGCCTCCTTCCGCGATCGCCAGCGGTTTCGTAGCGTGTGAAAGCAGATGTGCATAGTAGTCTTGTGGAATCTGCACCGCACTCTCGAATGTAAAATAGGGATAAGTCGAAATGGCGTATACGTCCAAATCAGGCTCGAACTGTTCGACGATGTCCCACTTGATTCCCCCTGGAGAATCATCGGAGAATACGCCGGCGCTGTTCAGGTCTTCCCACTGGAGGGTGACGAAAACCATCGTCTCCGGCGCCTCGGCTTTTATCGCCGCATACACCTCATGGTAGAGCGTGACGTAGTTCGAAAAATCGTCCGGTTGGGCATCGGCGTACGTGTTGATTTCGGACGCCAGACCCAGATAGCGCGAGTGGAATTCGCGCACGAGCCGCAACGCATAATTCTCGAACGCGCTGCGCACACCCGGTGTGGAAAAATCTCCACCCGCCAATTCTGGCGGCAAACTGGCGATCACCCGCCGGTCGAAGGCTTGCAGCGGATCGATGACGAAAATGAACTCCAGACCGTTCCGGCGGGCAAGATCGAGGCTGCCGCGCATCTGCTCGATGGCAGGCGACTCGCCATCAGAACTTTCGATGAATTCCGCCCAGGGCACCTGCGGCATGCTGAGCATGAGGTCGCCGTGCTGACCGATGTTCTCGATGGTTGCGATGAGGCTTTCCGTCGTGATTTCCGGCGAACTGGGAAAGAACCCATACGCAGTGCGGCCGCCGTCGAAGAACGAAGGCGAAAGCGTGGGTGTGGCTGTGGACGTCGACTCGGGCTCCGACGTAGCAGCGGGAGTTCCACCAGCACAGGCAACGATCGCCAGAAACAGAAACCCGGCTGCCAGCGCAATGATGCCGATACTCCGTCGATTCGCACTCAAGACACGCCGGATGCGAGCTCCTAATCTGTGTCGCATTTGTACCTCCCGAAATATCCAGTTGCGCCGGTTTGGACGCCTCGGACGCAGGGCCAGATTCGTCGTTCGAAGCGGAAACGCTAGGTCACATCCAGGCGTTCGTGCGGATACCGGGTGTAAATCTCCCGCGCTGCGATTTCACGTATTCGATCGAGGGCGCGATGGATTTCGGTGTACGTCGTGTAGAGCGGCGTGATCCCCAGACGAATGTTGTCCGGTTCACGGAAATCCGGGATCACTTTCACCGCGGGTGGCGGAGATTCGATCAAGGCGCGACAGATACGATAGCCCTCCTTGTGTCGCAAAGAAACGTGCGATCCCCGCCGTTCAACATGGCGAGGTGTACCCAGGGTAAATCCAAGTGGGGCGAGCCATTCATCGGCGAGGTAGATTAGATACTCGCTTTGTCTGGCACTCTTTTCCCGCAGGCACTCGATGCCGGCTTGCAAAAGCAGATCGATCGAAGCTTCGACCGCCTTCATGGAAAGCATCGGCGGCGCGCCCACCTTGAAACGTGAAATGTCCGGCGAAGGCGTAAAATCCAAGTCAAAGGCGAACGGATTATCTGCAGCCAGCCAACCCCAGATAGGCGGCTTCAACTGCGTCTGCAGGTCCTTGCGCGCGTAGAGGAACGCAGGAGAACCCGGTCCCCCGTTGAGATATTTATACGTGCAACCGACGGCCAGATCGACGTTAGAACTGTTGAGATCGATGGGCACCGCACCGACGGAATGACTCAAGTCCCAGAGCATGAACGCGCCTGCCTGGTGCGCCGAAGCCGTCACGCGAGCCATGTCGTACATGAAGGCGCTCTTGAAAGCGACGTGCGTCAAACTGACCAGCGCGGTTTGCGAATCGATCGCAGCTTCGAGATCTCCCGGCGCGATCGAAATGCCGTCTCTGGAAGGGACCAGGACGAGATCGTGTTCGCCGCCGAGCAGTTCGATGATGCCCTGCAAGACGTACAGATCCGAAGGGAAATTGAGCACGTCACTTACGATCTTGCGGCGCTGCGGCCGCGCTCGCAGGGCCGCCACGGCCAACTTGAATAGATTCACCGTCGTCGCATCGGTCACAACGACTTCATCTTCCCCGGCGCCGATCAAATGCGCGATCTTCGCCCCCAACCGTGTGGGGGTTTGCATCCAGCCGTCGTTCCAGATACGGATGAGGCGTTCGCCCCATTGTTCCTCGATGGCGCTGCGCATGAAAGCGATGGTGCGTTTCGGCAAACGCCCAAGCGAGTTGCCGTCCAGGTAAATCAGATCGGGATCCGCGATGATGAATTCGTCACGAAAAGACGCCAGCGCGTCTTGTGCGTCCAACTCGTTCGCAAGTTCGATCTGCGTGCTTTCGAAATCCAGAACGCGCCTCCCTACCCGGCCCGCATAACGTGCTCGGCCTTCCTTACCCCGCCGAAAAATGCTGCCGGATGAACTTTACGATCTTATCGGGATGGTCGCCGACGTAGTTGTAGGTCTCGAAACGCCGTTGAATGCCGTCGATCAACCAGAGCTCCTTCTGTCCCGAGAGGGTCTGGTAGTAAGCCTGCGTATCGGTCAATTCCGTCCAGGGATCATCCCGGGCCTGGATGACGAGTGTGGGGATTTCCACATCGCGGGCGTATCGCAACGGCGACATTTCTTTCAGGGCGAAACCGCCGCGCCAACGAACGATCCGATCGATGATGGGAAGCAGGTACAAGCTGAGCGGTGTGTAGACGTTTCGCAAGTATGATCGGATGAACACCTCGGCCGAAACGGGCTGAACGGCGATCAAGAATTTGATGTCGCGCAGCTGGTCTTTCGCTTTGCTCAGGGCGACCGTGGTCGCGTTCGCTCCCATACAGAAACTCACGAAACCGATCGCCGGAGCGGAGAGCCAGCGGTTGTTCACGTAGGCGATGGCGCCGATAACACCCTGGTACTCAGTCAGACCCACGCCGCTCAAGCCCCCTTCACTCTCGCCGTGATTCCGAAAATCGAACATCAACACGGGATAGCCGGCTGCGTTCAGGGCGCGAGCCGTCTTCAGCAAATCGACCGCCGTTTTGGCAATGGGCGGGAATCCCTGATTCTCCACGACGAACCCGTGACGGTTGAAGGTCATAGGATGCGTGAGAATGACCACCTGCTTGGGTTCGGCGGTGAAAGGGAGTTTCCCGGCCGGTATATACCATCCCTGAAGTAAAACACCGTCGGTGGCTTTGAACTCGACCGATTCGTAATCCAGGCCGTATTCCCCGGGAGTTCGTACGATCGGCTGGCGTCGTGCATACAAAACGATCTCCGAAAAGACGTAACCAATTACGAGCGAAAGACATATCCAGGCGCCAACTACGATGATCCCAACGATGCTTGCCGGCATTTCCCTGCTCCTTGTTATACGTTGACGGATCGAGCGCGTCAGAGACGATCCGATTTTCAATGAACGCGCCTCGAACTCAGACCCAGATTCTACAGGCCAGCGCCTTGGAGAACAACTGCCATTGTTGTGCTGACGGTGTCGTTTTTCGGAAAATCAAGCGTCGATCAACGCCTGCAGAACTTGCATACAGAGCCGCTGCGTTTGGGTATCCGAGTCCAGCGCAGGATTCCACGAAGAAAGAGAAACCACCCTGACCCTGCCCGTCGCGGCGAGATGGCGAAAGACGCGGGTCAATTCCTCTGCACTCGGCCCTCCCGGAGCGGAATAACTCATCGCCGGAGCTTCGGCCGGATCGATCACGTCCACGTCGAAGTGTACGTGCAGCGGCGCCTCGGGCAGCGAGGCATCCAGCAATTGAGTCACGTCGGTCAAGTGCGCGACTTTCGATAGGCGAAGCGCTTCCCGTTCGCCCGGATCCAGATCGCGCCCATCGCTGAGAATCACGTGGTCCTCCCGGATGGGCTTCACAGCCAGGGATTCAAGCAGGGTCTGCTCGCCGCGTCCCACGAGCATGGCCAACGGCATGCCGCCGAGGAAGCCGCTCGGTGAAGTCTCCCGGGTGTTGAAATCGCCGTGCGCATCGAACCAGATCAGCCAAGCATCGAGTCCGGCACGCTGAATTCCCGCCGTGACGCCGATCGAGGACACACAATCTCCCGCGACGGTCACCGGTCGGTCGCCGGCGACCAGAATCTCGGCCACCTTTACGGCCAGAGCTTCGTAAAGCGCAGCCATACGTTCGAGTTCCTCGCCCGCCGGCAATCTGGGATTCACGACCTGCCAATCCGGTTCGACGAGATCCTGCAGTTGCGGCAGCGGTTCAGCTAAAAAGTACGGTAAGAGTATGTTTTGGTTTGCCATACCATTAATCTTACACCGAGATGATACGCTGTGAACTGTGATTTAAACGCATCGTGCACGGGATGATCTACAGAGACCAAACCGTGCACGTGTCGAAAGTATAAGTTAGAGATTACGCTCTTCCTTCGATTTTCGCCCCGCGGTGCAGCGGCGGCAGCGATAATCGCCAGCCGCCCTCTCCGCCGACGCGGATGTCGCGTTGCCGGAATAACCACCACGCCAGGACGATGAAAACGAGCGTAACGCCAAGCAGTCCCGCAACCCAGGTGCCGTTCAAGCCGTCGAAGGCTTCACGGGCCTGGTAGTAATTCAACGGAGAGAACTTGGCGACGGCCTCTAATTTATCGTTGATCTTCGCCAGCCCGGTGATGAAAAAGCTTGCCACTAAAAATACGCCTCCTACCATGGATGCCATCCCCCTCGAGGGCAGCAGCATGCTGCACAGCAGCGACAGCGCTCCGAAGATCAATATTTGCGCCAGCAAGGAAACAAATGGCAGCGCCAATACATCCGGGTCGATTTTCAGCGACGACCAACTCATGGGCAGCGCCAAACCGAGCCAGGCAAGCCCTAAAATGGCCACCGAGGTGACGATAAAGGCCAAAACACGTCCCGCGAAGAGCGCCGTGCGGCTGACGGGGTAGGCCAGGATCAGATCGAGGGTGCCGTTTTCCTCGTCACTGACCAGCAAACCGCTGCCGATCAAGACGGCGAAAATCCCGATAATGATGGGCATGTAGGAGAAGAATTCCACACCGAGGAAACCTTCCGGCGTTCCAAAATCGGTAAAGTCACCAAAGAAGGCGATGAATTCTTCGGGAAACACGGAGAGATATTCATTCAACGCTTCCGTCTGCGTTCCAATAGAGTCGAACATCGACACGAGTAACACACCTACAAGGCCCAGGCCAATGCCCCAGCCGATGATCTGGCCGCGGTAGCGCCGCAGTGTGTAGCGAAATACGGTAAGCATGTTATGCCTCCTGCTCCTCGTCCTCGTAGTAGGCCAGAAAGATTTCCTCCAGCGAAGGACGTTCGGTCTCGAGATCGATCACCGGCAATGCGGCCAGGGCTTTCAGCAGATTCTCCATCTCACCTTCCACCTGCAGCAATACGCTGGTGCCGTCGTCTCTGGACAGCACGGTCACGCCGGGCACCTCGTCCAGGAGATCGACGTCGACCGCCTGTTTGAAGCGCACGCTGGCGCGGCGAAAAGCGCGGTTGATCAGCGACGAAGGCTCGGCTTCCTCGACGACCACGCCTTTGCGGATAATGGCCACACGATCTGCCACGGCCTCCACCTCGCTCATGATGTGCGAGGAGAAGAAAACCGAGGTCCCTTGCGCTTTGGCGTCCAAAATCAGGCGCAGCACTTCTCGCTGAATCAACGGATCCAATCCCAGCGTGGGCTCGTCCAGAAGCAGCAGGTCCGGCTTGTGCATCAAGGCCTGCACGATCCCGATCTTCTGCTTGTTGCCGTGCGACATATTTTTGATCGTAGTTTTGAGATCCAACTGCAGGCGCTCGCTCAACTCGTTGACGTAGTTCCAATCGACGCTGTTGCCGCGCAGCGCGTTGAAATAACGCAACGCCCCTCGCGCCGTACGGTTGGGGTCGATTTGCAGTTCACCGGGCAGATAGCCGCAGCGGGC
>DAOUEE010000242.1:0-2729 GCA_034430695.1 Anaerolineales bacterium
TCTGTGCCTTAAAATCTGCATACCCTTCGATCAAGTCGTTTGTGGGGATATATCTACCTCGGGATACACTTTCGTGATGAATTAAACGAGCGAAGGGCGTATACATGACCCGGTAACCATGCTGTACGATCCGAAGACACATTTCGACGTCCCCGAATGCCAGTTGGTAGGCTTCATCGAATCCACCGACTTCGTTATACACACTTCGCTCTATCATCAGGCAGGCTCCCGTAACGGCGAGGTAATTCCGATACCATTCTGTCGAGCCAAACAGTCCGACTTCCCCTGCCGGTAGACCACGAAAAATATGCCCGGCATGCCCGCCAAGACCGAGCACTATTCCGGCATGCTGCACGCGTCCATTTGGAAAGAGAAGTTTGGCGCCTACGGCTCCAATATCGGGTTGCTGCGACCAGCGCACCATTTCCTCCAACCAGTCCGAGTCCAGCACTTCGATGTCATCGTTAAGGAATAGCAAATGTCCTCCATTGGCGTATTTCATACCGATGTTGTTGGCTCTTGAGAAATTAAATGGTTCATCATATGCAATGATGCGAATACGATGATCCATTCGAAGTTGATCGTAATACGAAATAGTTTCCGTTTTTACACTGCCGTTATCAACGACGATGACTTCCAGATTCCGATAAGATGTGCGGTTCAAGACCCCTTCAAGACACTTTTGTAGAAATGGATGGTTGTCTCTTGTCGGAATGACGATCGAAACCAGCGTATCCTGGATGGACCAATCGAACTGCAATGCTTCCCCATCCAATTTCTTGGCATGGGGATCTGCAATTCCTCTCCGTCGGAGGTGGGAAATGACGGCATTTTCACCCTCAGTTTGCAACCAATCAACTTTGAGATGGGAAGCGTTCCTGTGACAGAGAACTTTGGGAATATGGACAACCTTACTTGCGCTCTCTGAACAACGCAGCGCCAGATCCCAGAGATTCGGTACCTCATCAGGCGGCCAATCGCTATCGATTGATTCTTCCAGGATGGATCTCCGCACGATCAGAGGTTGCAGGTAATTTACTGACAGCAATAATTCGGGCGACCAGTCCGGTTTGAACCACGGCTGCAGGCGGTGCCCCTGCTGGATGTCGAACTTATCCTCATCGCTGTAAAGCACATCCGCGTCGGATACCGTATTAAGCGTTGAAGCAATCTCCCATAAAGCACTCGGAGAGAGTGTATCGCCTGGAGGAAGCATAATGCAAAAATCCCCGCTAACCCGATCGATGATTTTAGGGAATCCCTCCCTGTTTTCACCCAGAAACACGCTTCGAATCCTCGTGTGGTTAATAGAAAAGCTATCAATCCATTGCGCTGCAGTTTCACGGTGAGTGTCCTGCCATAAAATCCAGAGTTCCCAGTGTGGATATGTTTGTGAATCAATAGCATCGATGCTGGTCTTTGCGGCAGCGAAGTCTTCCCCAAACGGTATCAAGATGATTGAAAATTTATATTTCATCCCTTGGGAATCCGATTTCTCAATATCTCCATTTGGTAGATCCATCCCGGTTTCGAATTCTGCTCGCCAGCGTGCGTAGCGCCTTTCAGCAGAACCGGGGCAGACATTTCTCAGCCCAAACAATGCCCGTTTAAACCGATAGACCAGCCAGCGATAGATTCTATCCCGCCGCGAGGAAGCTGGAACGCACCACCTCAACAGCCGCATCACCCAAACCAGTCGGGGAGGATTGGTGTGGGATTGAATTTCTTCAATGATTTCTAAACGGCGATCACTCACGCAGATAATCCATTAGGTTTCTTGAAAGATGAACCCATATATGAACAACGGTAGGTCATCTTACCGTCTCTCTCCCCAATCGCTTCAGGACGGCGACATTTTCGATCCTGTTCCGCATAAGAAGTACAATCTCGAAATCAAAACGCAGATTTCGTTGGTAAAAATCGAGTAACTCTCGAATCGCCTTCGCCGTCCAAACATGAAAATGAATCGAGACGTTGGATTGAGCGAGTGTATCCGCCCGCCGTTGAATCTGTTCCACAGAAATTCATTCGACGAGTCGTGCCCATTCTTCGAAGTGCTGCTTTCGCGACCACGCCGGCCCCTCACGCCAATCTCGGACAACGTGATCCAATTCTGTGATCGGGCGCGTGCAATCGAAAGTATAACGCTTATCTGGGATGGATAAAAATAGCACCTCGCCTTTGTGTACGACCCGCAGCCAGTTCTCAAGCGCTCCGATCGGATTCTGGCAATGTTCCAGCAAATGATTGGCGATCACAAAATCTTGCGAGGCGTCGGGGATGGACGCTAATTTCTCGCCATCGTCGACGATGTCGACCTGGACGATTGAATCTGGATCGAGTTCGGGGTAATGAGAATGTAAATCAGGGGTGGGTAAACGATCGACGTATTGAACCTCGGCATGCGGCGGCAAGTCGAGGGGATGGTGCAGCGCGCCGATTTCTAATCCGGATCTTTGAATCTATTGAGCTGCCAATTCTGTCCGTATACGGTATAAACGCTTCGGTCCTCCGAAGCGAAGTCGATTGAAAATACTTACTCTAAATCGAACTAAATAAATCCGAAAATTGGCTTTTTCCCTTGCTTAAATGCGTAAATACAACTCCGAAATCCACCTTGTATGCTTGTACCAAGATGTTAGCTGCAGTAGTACTGGCGCTTCTTTAACCACCACGCCAAAGAAGCCTTGATACCTCTGCAGCCTAAATCTTCACCTAACGACTAAAAT
>DAOUEE010000243.1:0-17283 GCA_034430695.1 Anaerolineales bacterium
GTTCGCCAGTGACATTTACATAGGTCGGTAATATACAAATACTTATCATCAATTCCAGCATCATTCGATAATTGAAATATCTCTTTGATGAAGATCGAGTCCCCCTCATTCACTCCCACAATATCCGCTGAGCGTGGATTTGGATCCCGTCCAATAAAGACGATCTTTGCCTCTGGTTTAGGAAGAATCGGTATATATGGTATTCCCAATTCATTGTTTTCCGACATGAGACTACAAGCTCTGCAGTTCTTTATTCCTTCAAGCAATTCGACTAGCTCATTCATTTCACACCTATTTTATGTGCACCTAACGGTTGCAAGTTGAGTGGTCCGTACTCAACAGCGCTCGCTCCCCAACTCGAGATAAATCCGGCTGAATTTCGGGCATATTCCAGCGTATCACTTAAGGGGAAGTAGCTGTGAAGAATCCGATATTCGGAATGAGAATTATTGCCCCATTAAGTTGCACTTTGATGCATAGCCTATAAGATTACATTCAACGATATGCTGTCCGCTATCAAAGTAACTAAATAATCACCTTTTATATTTATTTACTATATTTGCTTCCTGGAAAATGACTTTTCTATAATTCTTGGCCAGTTATCTATGACTTAGCCAGATGTCTATGACTTAGCGCCAGATATGAGTGAAAACCTACATTCTCTCCGACGTGTCCGCTCCTTTCTGGTCCAAGAGGCCGTCTCGTATGGCGATGGCTACGGCTTCGGTACGATTTTGAACGTCCAATTTCTGAAGGATGTTCTTGAGATGGTATTTTACGGTGTTGTGGCTGATGGAGAGTCTCTGCGCGATTGCCCGGTTGGACAATCCCAGGCTGACGAGCTGCAGCAACTGAAGTTCGCGCTCCGTGAGCTGATCGGGTGCAGGCTCTTGATCGTCCGCGATGTCGGCCCACTGTGCCATCAGCCGGGCGGTCATTTTGCGTGTGATCGCCGCTTCACCCTTCTGTAAACCGGCGAGTAGTTCGAGGAACTGATCTGCGTTGAGGCTTTTCAACAGGTATCCTTGCGCACCGGCCTGGACGGCGCGCCGCAAATCCGCGTCTTCATCGGAAACGGTCAGAACGACGATTTTCACTTCCGGGGCGGCGGCATGGATTTGTCTCAACGCCTCGTGGCCGTCGAGTATGGGCATTGCGAGATCGAGCAGGACGATGTCGGGGCGGGTCTCGAGAACCATGTCGACGGCAGCCCGTCCGTCGCCAGCCTGACCGACGATTTCGTGTCCCGCGGCTTCAAGTAAACTGACCAAGCCGTCGCGGAAGAGGGAATGATCGTCGGCGACTACGATGCGCATGGTTGCTCCTCCAACGGCAGACATACGCTTATCTGCGTTCCAAATCCTGTTTGGGACTCGACTTTAAAGACCGCGCCCATGGCCTCCGCACGCTCGCGCATCGTGGCCAGACCGAAATGCGGTTTACGGTCAGCGGGGGGGCTGTCGGGGTCGAAACCGATGCCATCGTCGCTGACGGTCAATTTCAATTGGCGAGAGTCACAATCGAGCTGCACCCAGGATCGATCGCATTTTGCGTGTTTGTATACGTTGGTCAGCGCTTCCTGGGTAATGCGCAGCAAATGCAGTTCACTCTCCGGGGGAAAGTTGTATTCGCAATTTCCGTTCGGGAGGTGAAGATCGATCGTCAGCCCACTCAACTCACTGAACTTGTCGGTGAATTCCTTCAGCGTCGTATACAACTCACCGGCTTTCATTGTACTGTTGCGCAAACCGAGAATGTCGGAGCGGACTTCGAGGAAGGCTTCGCTCGAGGCGTCCGATAGCTGCTTGAGCTGCTCTTCGGCTTGCGTTAACTCCTGCTTCTCGATTAATAGGCGGACGGCGGCGGTCTTCGTGTTGACGTACCCCATGAGCTGCGCCACGCCGTCATGAATCTCACGGGCGATGCGCTCTCGCTCTTCGATGATGGCTTGCCAGCGAAGCTCGCTCCTGGTTTGCCGTTCGCATTGGAGGCGCTGCAGTTCATCCGTCATGTGATTGAAACCGAGGGATAGTTCATCCAGTTCATCTTTGGGATTTGCCGGATTTGGAGGACGGCGGTCGAATTCGCCGCGCGCCAGGGCTGCCAGTGGTTGGCGAAAATGCTCGACGCGCCGGACCACGAGTCGATGGATGAGAAGGTACACGCCGGCAGTGATGAGCAGCGTGCTGATGGCGGCGATGGCCAACTCGATTCGCAGGTCCTTGAGGATCAGCAAGTTTGACTCGCGCAGCGACACGTCGAGCAGGAGAACACCCAGGTGCCCCGTTTCGTTCGAGTGACACGCACCGCATTCCGGTTCGTTCTCGATCGGCGTCGAGATGCGCAGCGTGTCATTGGCGGTCAAGAGCAGGATCGTGCGCGGGCGTGGATCCGGGGCTTGTGCGTGGCATTCCTGACAGCCGGCTTCCTGCACGTGCCGGACAACGCCGACGTCCTGATTGGAACTGTCGGAGGCGACACGGCCCGCGGCGTCCAGAACCTGTACGCGTTCGATGTTGGTCATGCCTGCCACATCCTCAATTACAGTGGACATGAGCTGGGCGTCGTTTTCCAGCATGACGTGCTGCAGGCTTCCCAGGGTCACTTCGCCCACTTGAAAGGCTGCGAATTGGATCTGTTCTTCGATCGACCGGCGCTCACGCAAATAATAGGTGAGCGATAGCAGCAGTAGCGCCAAGAAGACAGGCAGTGCGACGCCCAGCGCAACACGGGCGCGCAGGCTGTTTCGCAGTGGACCGAAACGGGCTGAGATCTTGGCACCCAACGGATCAGCGTCCCTAATTATCGAGGGCACCGGCTTCGATCCAGTCCAGGATGATTTGGATCTCTTCATCCATCATTAGACCGGTGGGAGGCATCTTCGCGCCTTCGGACTGGGTCCCTGATATCTTCTGTGCGAGCAGACTGTTTTCGATGTCCTCCGGAATGACCACCGGAGCATTGTCTCCCGTGGTCATTACGCTGTCGTAGCTGGAGGCGTCCCATCCGCCAAAAGTGCCGTGGCATGCAGCACAATGTTCGTTGAGGATGGGCATGACGTCATTGGCGAACGAGGGACTCTCGCCGCCGACCCCCGCCTCGCTCGGCGCACCTTCTTCGAATCCACGGATGTATTGGATCAATTGTTGAATTTGTGAGGAGGTAAGCACCTCACCCCAGGCGATCATCGGAGTTGCCGGGTGGCCCAGGTTGATCGTGTCGAAGATTTCTTGGTCGCTGTTCGCGGCTTGGAATTTCGGATCGCGCAGTGAAGGACCAATCAGGCCTTCACCCTTCGTTCCATGACACTGGGCGCAAACGCTTTGGTAGAGTTCGGCGCTGCTCAGCGGCAATTCGCTTACGGCGACCTCCGGCGGCACTTCGACGGGAGGGTTGCTTTCCCAGCTGCGGATGAAGGCGACGATGGCATCGATATCTTCATCGTCAAGTGGACCGCCGTTGGCGATCCCGAAAGGCGCCATGCCGAAATTCGGCTGTCCCTGTGCGATCACCGCTCTCAGCGTGGCGTCATCGCGGGTGTTCAAATACTCCGCAGAACTAATGGGAGCGATCACGTCTCCCTGGCGAGTTGGATTGGGGCCGCCTTCGCCAAAATCGCCGTGGCAGGAGGCACAATTCTGATCGAAGAGCTGCTGCCCCAACTCCAACGGTGGCCCGACGGCCGTGCTGTAGGTATATTCAACCAGCGCGTCGATTTGTTCGGGTGTGAGTATGTCTCCCCAAACGGGCATGATTTCGTGCGCCCCGCCGCCGGCAATCGTTTCGTATGCGGTTTCGACATTGTCCGCGGCCGGGATACGTTCTCCGTGACACGTCGAACAGTGCGCTTCGAAGAGTGCGCTTCCCCCCGGATTGGAACCCGGGTCGACGACGTAAGCGGCCAACGTCTCCAGCTCGGCTTCACTCAACGTCTCCCGCCATGGGGGCATTTCCAGGTGCTGGCCTCCCTGGCGGATGATGGATTCCAATTCCGTCTCGCTGCCGGAGAAGGCAATAGCGCGGCCGTGGCAGGCGGCACAATTTGTGTCGAACAGCCGTTGGCCGTCCGGTGCGATGAGGAAATTCAACAGGCTGATGCGTTCTTCGGGCGACAGCAGATCCGTCCAGGTGGGAACGTCGACTCTGGCGTGTTCGCTGAAGTTGGGTCCCTCTTCGAGGGCGTCCTTCAGCTGGATCGGGTCACTGGCGACCAATTCCTCGACATCGTGGCATGCGGCGCATTGTGCCCGGAAAAGCTGATCACCGACGGGGGAGAGGATGAAACCTACCAGGGCGTCGATCTCGTCGCTGGATAGATCTCCATTCCAGGCCGGCATACCTTCATGTTTTCCCTGGGCGATGATCTCGTGCAGATTCGTTCCCGTCTGGACCGAAATTCCGGGTCCGTGGCACGGCGCGCAGTTTTCGGTGTAGCGTGCGGCGATGGGATCTCCCTTCGCGCTTTCCGTGGGCGGCGGTGTTTCTCGATAGGCTTGAATCGAAAGGGCGATCACGCCGAAAAAGACCAGCACCGTCGCGCCGACGATGGGGAGTCTGCTGGTGTAGTGGCGCTTCGCGCTTCGATCGAGATACGGTAGCGCGAACAGGATGAGTATCACCAAGGCGGGAATGACGATGACCCCGATCACTTCCAATGAACCCGGGAAGTACTTCAGCAATTGAAACAGGAAGAGGAAATACCATTCCGGTCGCGGCGTGTAGCCGCTGTCGGCCGGGTTGGCGCGTGCTTCCAGCGGGGCGCCGATGAAGTACGCCAAGCCGACAAGCGCGATGAAGATCAGCAGGGATACGGCGGCGTCTTTGAAGAGGATGTCCGGAAAGAAGGGGACGCCTTTTTTCTTTTCCCGTTCGTAGTTTTCCAGATAGGCCCGTTTTTCTTGCTCGTTCATCGGCTATTCCCCCTTCTTGGGAACGGAACTGATACCGATGCGAACGATGAGGTAGAGATGGGTCCCGAGTAGAAGGATGAGCGTCAGGGGTAAGATCCAGACGTGTGTTCCGAAGAAGCGCGCCAGAGTCACCGCGGACAGGCCTTCCCCGCCGCGCATGATCTTGAGTATCCAATCGCCGATGAAAGGCGTGACCCCAGCAATGCGGGTTCCAACGGTCGTGGCCCAATACGCCTTCTGGTCCCACGGGAGGAGATACCCCGTGAAACCAAATCCCAGCACCACGATCAACAGCAAAACCCCCGTAAACCAGGTCATCTCGCGCGGGAATTTGTAAGCGCCGGCGACGATCACGCGCAGCATGTGCAGCACGGTGAGCATCACCATGGCGCTTGCTCCCCAGTGATGTAAACCACGGATGAGCCATCCCGCCGGCACTTGCGTGGTGATGTATTGGATGCTTTCGTAAGCGTGGTCCGGAGTCGGGACGTAATAGGTGGTCAAAAGGATGCCGGTAACCCCCTGGTTGATGGCGACGAAGAGCGTGGCGCTGCCCAACGTGTACCACCAATTCACCTTCGGTATCTTGCGGAGAAAAACGGCCTGCCAAACGGAGCGCCAGCCGAAGCGCTGATCGAGCCAATCACCAATACGCGCCGCCATATCAACCTCCCAGGATGTACAGCAGGTCGTCTTCTACTTTGACTTCATATCGGTCGAGCGGACGCGGAGGTGGGCCGTCCACCACGCTGCCCTGCTTGTCGAACACGCCGTTGTGACACGGGCAGAAGAATTCCTCGCGATCTTCGATCCAGCGTACGCGGCAACCCAGATGGGTACAAACGTTGGACATTGCGACGAAATCCCGTCCGTCTTCGGTCAGAACGTAGACGGATCGTTGCTCTTCATTGACGATCCACCCGGTCTTGCGCTCGATCGTGGTTTTGAAAAGGGTCGGCACACCCAAGGCGACCTTTGAAACCGAACCCAGCCGGATCCACACCTGTTCTTCTTCGCTTTGCAGTGCGGGACCGATGATGAAAGCGATGGCCGGAATGCCCATTCCGGCGCCGATCAGCACACCGATGGCCCAGGTGGCCAGGCTCAAGAATTTCCTTCGATCGATCACAACTTCATCGCTACTCATCGTGTTCGTCCTGTTTGCTGTCTCGGTTCGAGTTTGAATTTAGTTTTCCGGTGCTCCGTCCGCAATCCATTCGATCAACAGCTGCAGTTCTTCCGCAGTGAGCTGTGCGAAATGGGGTTGTTCGGCGGTCAGGATTTGCAGGATGCGACTCGCCTGTGGATCGCCAGGCACGATGACCGCACCGTTTTCACTGCCTTCGAGCGCCGTCGCGTAGGTCGTCAGGTTGAGACCGCGCATACCACCCTCACTGTGGCAGGCGCTGCAGTTCGCCTGGAGTATCGGACCGATGACACCATCATACGTGGGCGGTCCCTCTTCGAGCGTGATCTCGGTGGGCTCTGTCTCATCCGGGAACTGCTCGCGCAGAATTTCGCGCAGAGCGGGCGCGTCGAACCCCGCATATTGAAAGACGTTTCCATGACAGGCGCTGTTGGAGCAGAAGGATGTGTTGGAGGTGCCGCCCGGGTCGTCGGTGGTATGGCAGGCGGCACACGAATCGTCGAAGGCATCGTGATGCAAGTTGATCCAACTGGAATGTAGGTGGGATTCGGGTTCCGGGCCGCGGCTGATTTCGATTTCGGCCGTGAAATCCGCCGGTCCGGCGACGACGGGGATGGAGTGGCAGAGGTTGCATTCCAGGCGGATCGCCGTTTGTTCCCGGTTGATGTGTTCACCATCGTGGCAGCGGAAACATCCCGGTGAATCCTGATGGCCGATGTTGTTGGAGTGGGTGTTCCAGTCGGCTTTCTGCTCGGGGAATACTGATTGATCGTAATAATCTCGAATGGCGCGAACCGCCGTTTCGATCGTTTCTCGATTCGCTTCTGCGAACTCGGGATAGCTGCTGGCGTACCAACTTTGCAGCGCTTCGATGCCGTCCAGCGCTTCCTGTTTGGATGCGTAGGTGGCGCTCAATACTTCGAGAGCCTTGCGGTGGATTTCCGGGATGGCCGGTGAGACCAGGCCGCGCATCATCAACTGATCCAGAGAATCTTCCGGCGTCAGAATGAGATGGGTGATGCGGTTGTGGCAGGTGATGCAGTCCATTCGTTTGAGATCCGTTTCGTCGATGGATGCGGGATCGACGCCGGAGCCCAGCTCGACGAATTCGTCCACAATTTCACCATCTTCAACCACGCGGACGTAGGGGATGGATTGTTCCTCGAGATCCTCCGCCAGGTAATACACCTCGTTTTCGATGTGCCAGTGTATGCCCCGTCCGAGCCCTTCCCGCTTGGTGCCGCCGCCCGTTTTGAGTGTGAGATAGGTGC
Source organism: Anaerolineales bacterium (assembly GCA_034430695.1). Lineage (GTDB taxonomy): Bacteria > Chloroflexota > Anaerolineae > Anaerolineales > E44-bin32 > WVZH01. Next base: position 7,329 of record DAOUEE010000243.1, read on the forward strand.
TTACCGCCGTATTGTTTGGATCATCCTGATAATGCCGGATTTCCCGCAAGCTGTCGTCCGAGAATTTCTCCGGGTAATGGCATTTCTCACAGGTTTCGCGTGCGGGCCGCATTTCATCGGCGCGAATGGGGAATTCATAGGTCTTGAAGGCCAGCGAAATGATGTGCCTGACGTCGCCGGCCTTACGTGTGATGCGTGTGGTGATGAATCCGCGGCCGATGTGGCACTCCACGCAGTCGACACGCGCATGGGGGGAAGCGAGATAGGCGGAGAACTCCGGCGGCATGGTGTGACACACCTCGCCGCAAAACTCGGGGGAATTGGTGTAATCCCAGGCGTAGGTGAAGCCGAGCAGCACGATGAAGGTCAGCACGCCCAATGAAGCATACGGCAGGATGCGTCTCCAACGGCTGCTTTGTTGGGGCGGAAAGAAAAAATCGTGCAGTCGTGATCGGATGCTCATCGTTTCTCCATGGCGCAGCGGGGCCTCAGTTCTCTGGCGCGCCTTCGTCGATCCATTTCCGCAGGGCCGCCAACTCCTCCCCACTGAGCTGGCCGGGATGATTGCCGGTGGATTGCAGAATGACGATAAGGCTGTTTTCCGCATCTCCGAGGATGAGGGCGGGGCCGGTGACGCCACCCTTTAAAAGTGATTGATACGAAGTCAGATCGAGGCCATTCCTTGCCGATTCTCCCGAGTGACACATGACGCATTTATCTTGGAAGATTGCAGCAAAACCCTCCCAAGTGGACGGCGCCGAAGGCAGAACGGGTACTGTGGGCAGTGGCGTGGGCAAAGGAGTCGCCGTAAGCGGCGTATACACGACGACGTTCTCGGCCGGGGGATAGGTCGAGATGGCCGTCTTTTCTAACGATACGAATGCGGCGATGCCCAAAATCATGACGGCCGCAAAAACGGCATAGACCGGCATGAAAATCCGCCGTCTGCGTGCAAAAGCCTTTGGATCGACGGGGCGTTCGGCGACGCCGGCCTTGCGATCGGCGAGTTCGAGCGGGTGATCTTCGAGCATTTCCTCTTCGCTGAGACTGCCGGTGAACATACTTTTATTGAATTGGCGGATATGCACGTGATACAGGTGCCAAACGATGATGGCCAGAACGGCCAGCAGGGCTTCTCCGCCGTGGGCGGCCTTCGCCGCGGGAATGACCTCTCCCGGCAGGAAACGCGTCGTCGCGATCGGATTCCACATCATGAACCCGGTGATCGCCATTATCATCGTGCCCCATATCACGGCCCAATATTCGATTTTTTCCTCGAACGTGTAGCGCCCCTGTTGTGGTTTCTTGACTTTCCCCAGGCGAAGGTTGTAGCGAAAGGCCTGGATCGCGGTGCGAACGTCAGTGAGCGTGGGCAGCATACTGGGTCGTACGCGGCGGACGAACAGCTTATAAGAGACGCTGCCGATGTGATAAACCGCCAAGAGCATGAGGACGACGGCGGCGAAATGGTGGATCAGGCGTACCGTCTCGATCCCGCCGAGCAAGCCGATGATCCGGTCAGCAATGATTCCCTCAGCGAATTTCTGGACCAAGCCCGTCAGCGCCAGGGTCGAAAAACTCGCGAACAGCGCCCAGTGCTCGATCCGCACGGGCAGGGGGAAACGCAAGTGTTTGGCTTGCTTCTCAGGCATTGCGGCGCTCCTTGCGGCGACTTCGAATTCGATTAATAGCGTCCGAGATTACGAAAATCAACATGCCGCCGACGACCGTGGGAATGAGGATCTTGTAGAACAGTCCGACGTAGTACACCATGCGATCCCTGGTCGGACTGGGAACGTAATGGCTCAACCAGCTGCTGGGGAAATTGGCGGAAGCGTCGGGGTGGCATTTCCGACACGTGGCAAGCAGATTCTGCTTCATCACGGAGCTTTCCGGTGCATCGACCTGCTGCATGTCGTGTACGCCGTGGCAGTCGATGCAAACCGGCTTGTTGGTCTGCTGGTTCGGGGCGAGTTTTTCGAACAGCACGACCGTCGTGCCGTGGAAATCGGACACATACGTATTGAACACGTTGGTGCTGATGCCGTATTTGTCCATCATCTGCGGATCGGAGTGGCATTTGGCGCAAATCTGTGGTGAGAAGAGGCGGAACGGGCTGTTAGAAGGGCCTTCCACGTCGTGCACGCCGTGACAATCCGTACAAGTCGGTACGTCCGGATTTCCGTCTTCAATCAGCGCCGCGCCGTGGACGCTGTTTTTATAAAGGTCATAGATCTGTGAATGGCAGCGATCACAGGTTTTTGGTATGGCGCTGCGCGGCACGCCAGGAGGCTGCGTGTCGTGGGCGCCGTGGCAATCCGTGCAGACGGCCGCGTTTTGATTGCCGCCCGCGAGCGCCTGCTGATGAACGCTGTCCAGCGTTTCGTCGTATTTGTCTTGATGGCAGGTGATGCAAACCGTGTAGAGCTGGAGCGTGAAATCCCTGCGAGTTTCGGCTTCGATCTGCGGATGAGGGTATTCGGAAACATCCGTGTGGCATTGAATGCATGCGTAACCGCCCTGGCCGTGGACAGACGCATTGTAAGTATCGCGGTCGACGGTAAGATACAATTCTTCCCCGGACGGAAGTGTAATTTGCAGGCCCGGCGTAGCGTGACATGCAAAACACGCATCGTTGTCGGCTATTTGTGGCGTACGATTTGTGGGTGACTCCGTCGCTTGCGTCGGGGTAAAAGTCAAGCTAAACGCGATCGCGAGAAGCGGGATACTGGCCAGGATTAAAATGACAGATCGACGCTTGAACCACATGCATACAACTCCTGCTGATTCGCCAGATTAATGATAAGGGTTCGATGGTGATGAGAACAGCTTTCCGTTCGCCAACATAGAATCCCCAGGAATGACACGACGGTTGTGGTATAGAAGTGTCAAAGGGAGTGATGGGGCAAAACCCCCATCTATCTATGGGTAATTTACCCCACATCATCACTTTGCGCAATATATCACAAGTTGAAATGGATGAATGGTCTGTGTGGGGCATGACGTCTGTCATCCGTCAATATAGCTCCAATTTGTCTTATAATTCCCATGATCTCACAATGGATTTCGGGAGTTTCATTTCCCCGCCCGGCGTTCATTTTGCGTTAATCTGTTTGTGTGAAGATTGTCATGCGGCGACGACTTCGCGGATAATTCGAGGGCAGGAAGACGCAGCGCCCCGAAAGTCAGTGAATTCGTCCAAATCGCCTGTTCCACTGGAGGCCAACGATATGACCCAATCCGAGCGTACCAACATCGAACATTCATCCGTAAGTCGGGGAAAATTCATCATCGGTGGGTTGATGATCCTGGCGGCGTTGATCTATTTGATCGTGGCTTCCACCAGCGCCGCAGCGCAATACTATCTCACCATCGATGAACTCATCACCAAGGGCGAGGAAGTACGGGATCGCAATCTCAAGATCTCCGGCGCGGTCGATGGAGATACGATACGCTACGATGCTGAGACACTCACGCTGCAGTTCACACTGGTCAACATTCCCGCGGACCTGGACGAAATCGAGCAGGCCGGCGGTCTTGCGGAAGTCCTCTATCGGGCCGTCAACGATCCGACGGCCACCCGATTGCAGGTGGAATACTATGGCCCGAAACCCGATTTACTGCGTGATGAGGCGCAGGCAATCGTCACCGGACACATCGGGGATGACGGTGTTTTTTACGCAGATGAATTGCTGCTGAAATGCCCGACGCGTTATGAGGACGAGGTGCCGCTGCAAGCCGGAGAAGGCTGATTCCCGGTCACTGCAATTTGAAAGCATCCCCGGGTGAAAACGGCGATACAATTTTCTGGGACAGTTAAGCAGCGCGCAGCGCACGATCGAGGCGCGCGGGCCAAGTGGAGGAGCGTACCTTGATTGCGGATATCGGCTACATTTCTCTCATCATCGCATTATTCACGGCGCTCTACAGTGCCGTTGCAGCTGTGTATGGTGCGCGGCGTGATGAGCCAAGATTCATTGAGAGCGCTCGCCATGCCATGCTGCTTACCTGGCCGCTACTCAGCCTCTCGACGGTGGCGCTAGTCTGGCTGCTCGTCGATGGACAGTTCCAGATTCAATATGTGGCATCCGTGACGAGCAATTCCATGCCTACCTACCTCAAAATAACAGCATTATGGGGTGGGCAGGAGGGATCTCTGCTGTTTTGGGCCTGGCTGATGTCCGCGTTCGCCTTTGCGGTCTCTGTGCGCAAATGGGACCGGGACCGGGAGTTCCTGCCTTGGGTCGTGTTCGTGGCTATGGTCACGCTGCTGTTCTTCCTCTCCCTGATCGTGTTCTTCGAAAACCCGTTTCGCCGATTATGGATGACGTCCCTCGGTGAGCAGGTGACCTCCATGCTGCAGCCCGCGGGTACGATGCCTCTGATCCCCGCCGATGGACGCGGGTTGAACCCGCTGCTGCGGCATCCGGGTATGATCATCCATCCTCCCATGCTGTACTTGGGTTTCGTCTCGTTCGTCATTCCGTATGCGTTCGCCATTGCTGCGCTGATCACGGGGCGCAGCGACGATCGTTGGATCCGCATCACACGCCGCTGGACGCTTGTCGCCTGGCTTTTCCTTTCCCTGGGTCTGGTGCTGGGCGCCCGCTGGGCGTACGACGTCCTTGGCTGGGGCGGTTACTGGGGTTGGGATCCGGTAGAAATTGCGGCTTTCATGCCCTGGCTTACAGGAACGGCTTTCCTTCACTCGGTCATGGTGCAGGAGAAGCGCGGCATGTTCAAACAGTGGAACGTGATCTTGATCGTGCTGACCTACATCCTGGTCATCCTGGGCACTTTCCTGACCCGCTCCGGTGTGCTCTCGTCGGTCCATGCGTTTGCGCAGTCGGCGATCGGACCGATGTTTTTCGTTTTCATCGGGATAATGTTCATCGGTTCGGGGACTCTGTTGATCTCGCGTTGGAACGATCTCAGAGGGGAAAACGAGATCCCATCCTGGTTCTCACGTGAGGTTTTATTTCTGCTGAACAATTTCCTCTTCATCGTGATCGCCGCGGTTTGCCTTCTGGGGGTGTTGTTCCCCATCGCCTCCGAGCTGTTCACGGGAATGAAGGTCACCGTCGGGCCGCCGTGGTACGAACGCATCACGGCGCCGCTGTGGATCGCGCTCTTGATCTTGATGGGCATTGCGCCGCTTTCCGCATACGGCCGTCATTCTGCCAGGGCACTGGGACGATCGATCTGGGTTCCGCTGTCCTTATCGCTCGTGGTTCCCATAATATTGGCCGTTCGCGGGATGCGCAATTTTGCTGCATATGCGGGCGCCTGGTCGCTTGCCTTTGTCGTCGCCGTTACTTTGTACGAGTTCTGGCGGGCTGCCCGGGCGAGGCAACGGCGGCACAGCGAAAACATCTTGCGCAGTCTGCTGAACCTCTTCCGCCGAAATCGGCGCCGCTACGGCGGTTACGTCATTCACCTCGGAGTCGTGCTCATGGCGATGGGGATCATCGGCATCGAGATGTTCCAATCGGAGACACAAGCGACGTTGGCCGTAGGGGAAAGCCTAAACATGGACCGCTATTCGCTGCGCTACGATTCGCTGACGCAGTTCCAGGTCCCCGGAAGGCAGCAGGTCACACGCGCGGTCGTTTCCGTTTTTCAGGACGGGAAGTTCGTCGGCGAACTGTATCCGCGGCAGGATTTCTTCCCCGACGCACAACAATCGATGACCATTCCGGGGCTGCGTTCGATGATGGATGCAGACCTGTATGTACTGCTGGTCGGCTGGGAGTCGATTGGGCTCGAAGCCGCCACGTTCAAGGTTTACCTCAACCCATTGGTGAATTTCCTCTGGTTGGGAGCGGTGGTGTTCATCCTGGGAACCGCCATCGCCGCATGGCCGGAAAAGGATGAAGAATTCCTGCCGCGCAAGACTGCAGCGCGTATGGCTGCGGCGGGTATTTGACCTGGGGAGGGAGCAGTGCGAAAGCGGATTCTAGCAGGGCTGTTGGCTTTTCTCATTTTGATGATGCTGCAATCTACGCTTGCTGTAGGTGCACAGGAAGAGCAGCCTACGGACGACGAAGTCAATGCGATCGCCAAGAAGCTGTACTGCCCGGTTTGTGAAAACACACCGCTCGATGTTTGCGGGACGCAGGCGTGTATCGACTGGCGGGCAGAAATTCGGCTGAAGCTGTCCGAGGGTTGGAGTGAAGATCAGATCATCCAGTACTTCGTCGAACAACACGGGGCGCAGGTTTTACCTGAGCCGCCGGCCGAAGGCTTCAACCTTCTCGTCTACATCCTTCCGGTGGCCATTTTCCTGGTGGGGGTCTGGATACTGGTTAAGGCATCTCGAACCTGGCGCAAACCGGCCGAAGAGCAGTTCGCAGCACCGCAGGTAGAAAGAGATCCCTACATGGAGCGTATGGAAGAACAATTACGCAGGCGTCAGGAAGACGCATAAATTTCCGCTGGAATCCGTTGTACGTAGTTTAAAGGGCGTGGAAAATATGACGGAAGAAACGATGCAGAATCAAGAAAAGCAATCGGGTGCAAGGGGTTGGGGTGTCTTCATCGCATGGGCCCTCATCATCGGTATCCTGGCTTTACTCGCATTTGGACTGCTCGATGCAAACCGTGGTCCGATGAAAATTGGTGAACCGGCACTGGATTTTGTACTGCATACTTTCGACGGCGATCAAATCGACACAAGTACCCTGCGCGGCCAGGTGATCCTGGTCAACGTCTGGGCTTCCTGGTGCACTACCTGCGTGTACGAAGCCGAGGATCTGGAACGGGCCTATCAAATGTATCGCGACCAGGGCGTGGTGTTTCTGGGTGTGGATTGGTCGGACACGGAAACGAAGGCGCACGAATATCTGCAGCGATTCGGCATTACCTATCCCAATGGACCTGATCTTGGCGGTCAGATTTACAAGGATTATCGTGTTAGAGGCGTGCCGGAGACTTTCATTATCGGGCCGGATGGCCTGCTTGCGAGCATGCAGATCGGCGCCTACGCATCGTTGGACGAGATCGTGCGCTCGATCGAACTGGCTTTGGAATTTTAGTCGGGTGATCTATCGGACCGGGCGTTGTCCCGGGCATTTCACCCGTTCATCGCTTGGAGAGGCAAAATGGATCTTGTCGCCATATTGATAGGTACGGCCATCGCGATATCCGCGGGGGCTTTCATCCTGCGCCCGCTCACTGAAGACCGCCCTGGGGGATACCGAGAAGAGGATCGAGAACTCTCGTCGATGCGGGCCGAACAAGATCGTATCCTGGACCTGATCGAGGATTTGGAGATGGATCATGCCATCGGAAAGGTCCTCGATGAGGACTATCAAATGCAGTATTCCCGCCTGATGCAGCAGGGAGCCGAAAATATAAAGCTGATGGATGAATTGCGGGCGGATACTGCAATCGCAGCTGAAGAAACGCAGAAAATGCACAGCCTCGAGGACGAACTCGAAGCCTCCGTAGCCAAATTTCGCACTGCGCAGCCGCAGCCGGGACAGGAGTTCTGCGGTCAGTGTGGAGCGAAGATCCTGGTCGGGGATCGATTCTGCGTCGTCTGTGGCGCGAAGCTCTCTGCGCAGGAGGACCGAGCTTGAAAACTCGTACACTGGGGCTGCTGATTTCGCTCGTGCTGACAGGTTGCTCTTTGGCGGGTGATATCACGCCGCCGGCAAACGTCGCCACGGCCCAGGCTGTGCGTGCTGCCGCGCCGACCGTTGAGGGAGTTGAACAGCAAACGGATGCCGCCATTCCGACGCCGCAAACCCCGCAGGCACAGCCCTCGCTGTCTTCGAAGGGAAACATCCTCGGGGTAATCGAAAACGGCACGCCGGGCGGTTCGGTTCCGGGCAATCTGGAAGTGAATCTGGTCGCCTCCGACGATCAGGCGCTCGTCGTGTCGATGAGTACGACGGCGGATGAGAACGGTGCGTTTGCTTTCGATGATGTCGATATCGTTCCAGGGAGTATTTACCTCGCTTACGTGGATTACCAGGACGTGCGCTACGTGTCGGACGCGCTCCATTTTCCCGAGGGCGACGACGTCCTCGATCTCTCTGTGCGCATTTTCGAATCCACGGACGACGATTCAAGATTGCGAGTCAACCGGCTGCATCTGGTTTTCCAACTGGTCGGGGAAGGCATGCTCGGTGTCACACAGGTCTGGATCATCAACGGGCTCGAAGACCGTACGGTCACAGAAGGAGACGGCATCGGCGTCGTCGATGTCTATCTACCGGACGGGTTTTCCAATTTGGGCATCGACGATCCAACCAGCCCGGAAGGCCGCTACCTGCTCAGTGATACGGGTTTCATCGATCGAGCGCCCGTCCAGCCGGAAGCTCCCGTAGAGCTGGTTTTCGGTTTTACGCTGCCGTACGACTCGACGCTCGATTATTCGCAGCCGGTGAAATATGCGGTGGACGCGGTCGTGGTTCTGCTTGCCAGTGAGGAGATTTCCGTCCGGGCCGATGGACTGGAAGATTTGGGGCAGATCGACATGGCCGGCACCCCCGTGCGCAGCTACAGCGTTCCGGCTTTGGAAAGCGGCGATGTGCTCGAACTGCAGCTTCACTCGAGCGCCGCCATGCTTCGAAATGACGATCTTCGCATCGCACTCATTGCTGCTGCGCTGCTTCTGGCTGCTGTATCGCTTTTCGTGTTCGTTCGCCGCCTCCGGGGAGGAAAGAGAACGCAGGCTGACGAACCGAACCCGCAGGAAGCATACGACGATCAACAGGCGCTGTTCAAGGCGATCGCGGCTCTGGATGACGCCTTCGAAGCGGGGGAACTGTCCGAGGACGCCTATCGGCGTAGCCGCGAGAAGCTCAAAAATCAAGCGCTGCATCTCATGCAGGCGGAAGATGATTGAAGCCAGGAAGATCGTTAAACGATTTGGGCTCAAGCCCGTTCTGCGCGGCGTCGATTTTCATGTCGAACGCGGCGAATTCGTCGCCCTCGTTGGACCGAACGGCGCAGGTAAGACGACGTTCTTACGCATCCTCGCTTCGCTGGCCAGACCCAATCTTGGGGAACTGCGTGTGGCCGGATTCGTGTTGCCGGCGCAAGCTGCTGCCGTGCGGCGGTCGATCGGCGTGTTATCACACCAACCACTACTCTACGGGGATCTGACGGCGGAAGAAAACCTGCGCTTTTACGGGAAGATGTACGCCGTCCAAGACCTGGAAGGCCGGATCGGCGAAACCCTGCACCTGGTCGGATTGCACCGCCGCCGCCGTGATCTCGTGCGCAGCTTCTCACGCGGCATGCAGCAGCGTTTGGCTATCGCACGGGCCACGCTGCACGAGCCGGCGTTACTCCTTTTCGACGAGCCGCACACGGGGCTCGATCCCGATGCGGCGGCGATGTTGGACGATTTGCTGCGGGAAGTCGCCCAGCGCGGGCGCACGATCGTGATGACCTCCCATGATTTACAGCGGGCTTCCGATCTCGCAACCCGGGTGGATATTCTATCGAAAGGCAAGATCGCGGCATCGTTCCAACGCGGGGACATCGATCCGCAGCGCTTGCTGGAAACGTACCGGTCGGTGACGCGTGAATAGAAGCGCGGAATCCGGTTCCCCGGCTGCCCGGACCGGGGAAAAATCGACCGTGCGCGGGTATCTGCGTGTCATCCGTGCCATCGTCTGGAAGGATCTCGCTGCGGAACTGCGCAGCCGGGAGATGATGAGCGCCATGCTGGTGTTTGCCCTGCTCGTGGTGCTCATTTTCAACTTTGCCCTCGAACTCGATGTTCGTACCCGTGAGACTGTAACCGCCGGCGTCTTGTGGGTTACCTTTGCTTTTGCGGGGACGTTGGGATTGAATCGCTCCATCGCCATGGAAAAAGACCGCGGCTGCCTGGATGGCCTGCTCCTGGCGCCGATCGATCGCAGCGCCCTGTATTTTGGGAAAGCGATGAGTAACCTGCTGTTCATGTTGGCCGTCGAGGCGATCATTCTTCCACTGTACA
>DAOUEE010000244.1:0-21388 GCA_034430695.1 Anaerolineales bacterium
TCCTCCGGCGTCAAACCGGCCCAAATCGGATAAAGCGTCTTGAGCCATTGGAAAAGGTCCGCATCCTGTGCGGCGGGGATCGCGCGAGTCAGGGTTTGATAGAAATGGTGGTGGGTGTTGATCAAACCGGGAAGGACGAGATGGCCGTGCAGGTCGAGCACTTCATCCGCTTCTTGCGTTTGCGCCGCGCTTGGTCCGACCTCTTCGATCCAGCCGTCGCGAACGAAGATGGCGCCTTGAGGAATCTCGCGCCGCTGGTCATCCATGGTCACAAGTACTGCGGCGTTTTTCACGAGCAGCGTTGCCATGCAACCTCCTCATTCCCGACACATCGAGTCTAACATTCTTGGCGCATTGGGTCAATTGTCAGACAATCAAACAGGGCTCTAGAATTTCTACGAGAATCGAGGAATACTCGTTTCGCGCCCCTGTTGAATAAGAAAACGCCGCGCGATATCGGCGGCGTTTTATAAAAAACTTGCCGCGATCAGGCGGCGCTTCGCTGCGCGGAACGCAGCGTGTTGTGCAACAATCCGGCGATGGTCATGGGTCCCACACCGCCCGGGACGGGGGTGATCGCGCCGGCGACCTCTTTGGCTTCGTCGAACGCCACGTCCCCGACGAGGCGGTAACCGCGTTTCGCACTGGGGTCATCCACGCGGTTGACGCCCACATCGATCACATAGGCGCCCTTTTTGATCCAATCACCCCTGATCATCTCCGGGCGTCCGATCGCCGCAATGAGTACGTCCGCGCGCCGGCACACGTCTGGCAAGTTCTGCGTGCGGGAATGGCAGATGGTAACCGTGGCGTTTTCCTTGACGAGTAGCAGCGCTGCCGGCATACCCACGATGTTCGAGCGGCCGACGACCACGGCCTCAGCGCCCTCCAGCTTCGCCCCTGCCTTCTTGAGCAGGGTAATGCAGCCGGCCGGTGTACAGGGAACGAACAAGGGCTCACGTCCTTTCTGCGCCAGTCGGCCGATGTTGATCGGATGGAAACCATCCACGTCCTTCTCGAGGCTGATGGCCCGTAATATCGCTTCCTCATCCAAACCCGCCGGAAGCGGCAACTGCACCAAGATCCCGTGCACTTCGGGATTGGCATTCAGATCCTTAACCAGCTTCTCGACTTCCTCTTGCGACACGTCTGCGGGTAACGTATACCCAAAGGACTCGATGCCCAATTCCTCACAAGCCTTTCGTTTCATGCGCACGTAGGTTTGTGAAGCAGGATCTTCTCCCACGAGCACCGTCGCCAAACCGGGCTTGGTCGCCCCCGAAGCGACAAGCGCCTTTACGCCATCAGCGACTTCCTGGCGTAGCGCGGCTGCGATTGCCTTGCCGTCTATGATCTTTGCTGTCATCTTTTTCTCCCATTTCGGTCTTGAATTCCGAGATGCTCGGTTTCGATCTCACATCGAAAAGGCTCCTGCGCGGGAACCCATCATCGGCCAGCAACAATGAGATTATGCCCCAAGCCTGCCGGGACTTCAAGAACAGAGTTCCAGAACCTACCTGACACCCTTCCTGATCCGGCAAAAGGCGAGATCATCCCCGTTTTACGCCGTACTTCTACGATCTTGGATCGGAATCAGAGGCGTCTGATACAAAAGGCTTCGGACAGCTATACGGCGTCATCAAGGCCGACCGCTGTGATTTCGTTTACGAGGGATATGCGCCGGAGGGTGCGCGGGCTACGGGACCGGGCGCCAGCTGGCGTCGAAATCGTAGGCCGGATCGGTCGTGATCTCCGCATAACCACTGCAGCTGGATGAGATCAGAGCGATGTTGTGATTGGCTCCATCCGGCCACGTTTCGAACACAATCCAATTCCCATCGGGAGACCACTGCGGTTCCGCCATCGGTGAACCGCTCAACTTTCCTTCGACACAGATGCGTGAATCTGCGAAACCAAGGTCTTCGTAGCGTGCGGCGACGAGATAGGGCGGAGAATCCGGGTTACGCCGTACAAACAGGATGAATTGACCATCCCTGGACCAATCGGGGTCGGAATCATCCTTGTACTCCCCGCGGCTGAATACACGCACCTCACCGCCGGTAGCCGGGACGAACCAAATCGAACTCTCACCCCCGCGTTCGGATTTAAACATGATCTCTTCACCCGTAGGTGACCAGGTCGGTTGATAGTTGTAGCCCAGATCATCGTTTACGTTCAACAGATGTCCGCTGTCGAGTTCGGTGACGTAGATCTGAGCCCGGCCGTCTCGAAGGGACGTAAAAGCGATGCGGTTTCCGTCCGGCGACCAGGCAGGATCGAAATTTCCCGCCGGGCCCAGCAGCAGCGGTTCCGGTGCGCCGGCGTTTCCCGACACATCGAGGCGAATTAGCCAGATATTCGAACCGGGGTAGTCGTCTCGATTCTTCAGGCAGGGAGTGATGAAAGCCAACTGCGTGCCGCCCGGATCCCAGGCCGGCTGGCAAGTCCCTCCCTCGAGATCGGTCAATTGGTGTTCGTCGGTTCCATCGAGATTGAGTAAATAGATCTGCGGTACGCCCGACTTGTCGGAGGCGTATGCGATTTGTCCGACACCGCCGCCTGTTGGTGTCGCCGTCAGCAAGGCGGTTTCAGTTTCCGCAACGCGGGTCGCATCCGCGCTGGAAAGCGAGCCCGTCTCCTCGACGGTCGGAGATGGTTCCAAAGACGGCACAGCCTCGCCGCTTTCGTCTGTCTGCGAGGGATCGATCACCGTGCCCAGCGCGTTCGTAACCACGGACTGCGTTCCATTTCCATTGAACAACTCGCCGAAGTTGGCGCCCATATAGAGCAAGCCCGCAACCATGATCACGGCTACGGAACCGAGCAGGATCGTTATCGGTAAGCGGCTGGGCTTTTCCCGCGTGGTGCGCAGGGAGTTCAACGTGTCGTCCATGAGTCGGGAGGTATCCGAACTACGAACGGTGTCTTCAATACGCTGGAACGGCCGTACCACCGTGGCGTGGTTTGCCGTTCCCGACCCGCTTAGCGCGGATGCAAACGCGGCCACCGATTGATAACGGTTTCGAGGCTTTACCTCCAGTGCTTTTTCGATAACTCTGGCGACGGAAGGTGTAATATTGGGGTTGATCTTCCGGATCGGCGTTAGATTCGTGTGCCCCATCGCCCGCTCGATGGCATCCTCGGGAATGGTCGCCGTCAACGCGGCATACATCGTTGCACCTAAAGAATAGACATCCGTACGTGGATCCGTCCCACCCGTGCCGTATTGTTCGGGCGGGGAAAATCCGGGCGTCATCGCTTTGGCGCCCGTCGTCGTGGCGCCTCCCTTTTCGAAGAACTTGGCCAAGCCGAAATCGACCAGGATCGCTTTTCCGTTGGGCATGATCTTGATGTTGCCGGGCTTGATATCCCGATGCAGAATCGGTGGCTCTTGGCAGTGGAGATAGGAGAGAGCGTCACTGATCTCGAGGAACCAGGGCAGCGCCTCTTTCTCTGAGATGGGACCATCTTTTTCGAGACGTTCGCGGATATCGACCCCCTGGATGAAATCCATGACCAGATACTGGCCTTCGCCCTCAATCACGAAGTGATCCGATACGCGAGGTAAATTGGGATGTCGTAGCCGTGCGAGGATTTGAGCTTCCCGTTCGAATTGCCGTTCGAATTCTTCGGTCGTGAATAGATTCTCTTTTACGGCGACTTCGACGCCCAAATTCAGATCAAAGGCTTTATAGACGGCACCCATCCCCCCTTGTCCAAGAACGCCGTCGATTCGATAGCGACTTCGAAGTAGTGATCCAATTTCGAGGGCCATGTAGATCTCAATTATTACTCAAAATCAATATACAAATTCCCAAGCTTCAAGCGTATTGTAGCCGATGGTGAAAGTTTTGACTACCGAGTATCGATCAGAATCGTGTTTTGTAAAGAGATTGGAAGGTCGAACTCCGTAGTAAATTGCCGATCCTATTTCCGCTGGGGGACAAGCGTGAGCTCATCGAGTTGTTTCGACATCCAGGAACGCTCGAATAAGGTTCGGCGGTTCGCCTGATTTCATCTTCCAATACCTCGATTCGGATTGGACTTGGCAGAAACAGCAGCCGCAAGTAAAGTTATAACCCGGACGAGCATGCGGAACGGGGACGCGGGGAAAGCATGAGTTGGATGAGACCAATTGGGATACAGAGTCGAGCGACGATGCTCTTCTCGAGCGTCATCGCATCGGTCACGTTGTTTATCTCTGCGTGTGCGACCCTGGCTTCGTTCCAGCCCAATTCGAACGTCGTGCAGGTGGGCGACGTGCAAAATGCTGCACCCAACGCCCCGACTATGCTGAGCTCCACGAGCAAACCGACCCAGATCCCCTCGCCGAGCTCGACCGCCACATCGCAGCCCAGCGGCACGCCCTCACCGGTTGCTTTCTGGGACGGTCCGATCGTCATCGGAGAATCCGTCGCCGGCCGACCGATCGAAGTCTATCGCTTCGGAAACGGACCCAGAAAGCTGTTGATCATCGGGGGCATCCACGGAGGCTACGAGTACAACACCATCGCACTCACGGAACAATTGATAGCGCTTGTACGAGGCCGCCCGGAGTGGATCCCGGAAGATGCTACTTTGTTCATACTTCGCTCCTTTAACCCCGATGGGGAAGCCCGCGCGCAAGGCATTCATGGGCGTACGAACGAAAACGGAGTCGATTTGAACCGCAACTTTCCGGCGCAGTGGAAGCTGGAGTGGCCCATAGACGGCTGCTGGCGCTACCTTCCCGTCACCGGCGGCCCTTATCCGGCCTCCGAACCGGAAACCCTGGCGTTGATGCAGTTCTTGACCGACGAGGACATCTTCGCGTTGATCAACTACCACAGCGCAGCGTTGGGAATCTTTCCCGGCGGTCAGCCGCCCGATGCAGCATCGATCAGTCTGGCGGAAGCGGTTGCAGCGGTGAGTGATTACCCCTATCCACCCGTCGACACGGGATGTCAGTTCACGGGTCAATTGATTGATTGGGCTTCGACGCGAGGCATCGCCGCGATCGATATCGAACTTGCCAATCACCGCGATGCCGACTTGAAAGTCAACCTCGAAATCCTGCACGTCTTCCTCCACTGGCAGCCCTGAGTTCGCCTGTTTAGCACGCGTCTCGGAAGCAGCAAAGAACGAATCGCGTATGAAAAGACACGATCTTGCCGGCCTGGCGTGACATCCCCGAATGTCTATGCTGCTGAAAATACGATCCGGCTCATCGCCCAGGCTGCCGCCTACGCCGCTGGAGCCGCTGGGTTATAATTCGTAATGACGTCGATTGCAATCGACGATCAAACGAGTGATCTGTTTCTTTGTCGAAGCAGGGATAAGAAAGGAAGAAGCAGCGTGATATCGGTAACGAAGATCGCCAAAGAAAAAATCTTGGAAACGATGAAGGCAGAGGGCGGCGAAGGCATGGCGCTTCGACTTGCCGTTGACGGCAGAGGCCCCTTTGGATTTCATTATACGCTGGGGCTCGTGTCGCCGGAAGACCGCAATCCGGATGATTCCGTCGTCGATCTCGATGACCTGCAAGTATTGATCGATGCAGAGAGCGCCCCGAAATTACAGGATTCGACTTTGGATTTCGTCGAAGATAACTTTCGCGGCGGTTTCAAGATCGACAACCCCAACCCGCTTTGGACAGACCCCGTGGCGCAATCCGTCCAAGACGTGATCGACAACAAGGTCAATCCGGGCATCGCCGCCCACGGCGGTTTCGTGATTCTCCTGGATGTCAAAGATTCCACCGCCTACATTCAATTCGGCGGCGGCTGCCAGGGATGCCGGATGGTCGATGCGACTCTCAAGGGTGGAGTCGAAGCGACAATCCTCGAAGAGGTCCCGCAGATCAAGCAAGTGCTGGACACGACGGATCACGCCGAAGGTAAGAATCCCTACTACCGGGGCTAATACGGCGCTTTTGTTAAAAGGAAAACCGCCCGAAGGAACACTTACCTTCGGGCGGTTTTATTCGTTACGAGATGTTTACGGGCTTACTGCGCCGTGCCCGAACTGACCGTTGAGCAACTCCGGCCTATCCTTGATCTTAGGCCACAGTTCCTCCACGAAGTATTTCGGACCACGCCAGTGAAAATCCGTCCACAAACGCGGGGGTTGAAGATAGCGCGAGATGAGGTACATCATGGCACGCATCGACTGGCATTCATCGTCACTCAAAGCTTCGCCGTTTGCGTAGCGCTCGATGAGTTCTAAACCTCGATCTCCTTTATACCCATTTAACATGGCACCCTCCTCATACGCTTCAAGTACCTCTTCACTCGTTCGCATACCCACCATTCAGCGGAGCTTCTTGGCGTTGTTGCGCAAGCGGGAAAGCGCCTGGGATTCGATTTGTCGAACACGCTCGCGCGTGATTCCCATGCGATCGCCCACTTGCTGAAGTGCATAGGTTTGCCCATCTTGCAGACCATAACGGAGCATGATCACTTTGGCTTCGCGCGGCGATAAATCCTCCAACACTTCGCGAACGCGGTCGTGAGTCAGACTCGTCTCAGCGGCTTCTTCGGGAGATTCCGCGTCGTCATCCGGCAGCATGTCACCCAGAAGTCGGCCATCCTCATCATCTTGGGGTGTCTCGAGTGAGAGTGGATGCTGCGCGATCTTGATCGTGTCGCGGACTTCCTCCGGCGTTCTGTCCAGATTTTGCGCCAGCTCTTCGACCGTAGGTTCCCGGCCTAAATCCTGCGCGAGTTCGTGCCTGGCATAATTGAGCCGATTGATCTCGGTCTTTTTATGAACCGGAAGACGAATCGTGCGGGCGTGGTTGTCGATCGTGCGCGTGATCGCCTGGCGAATCCACCAGGTGGCGTAGGTGCTGAAGCGCGTGCCCCGATCGGGATCGTACTTCTTCGTCGCACGGATCAGCCCGATGATGCCTTCCTGCACGAGATCGATGAACGGCATTCCACGCGAACGATATTTCTTGGCTACACTGACGACGAGGCGCGTGTTCGCCATGAGCAATCGCTCCCGGGCCGCCGAACCGGCCTCGATGATGGCGTTCAATTCCACTTTTCGCTTTTGACTGACGTCTCCCTGCAACAGTTCCTTGCGCGCCTTGCGTGCACGCTGCAGGCTGCGCGTCAGGGATACTTCTTCCTCCGCCGTGAGCAGCGGCGTTTGTGTGATGTCATCCAGATAGGTTCGCCGCAAATCCTCGATGTCGATCAAGGCGGGAAAATTCTTTATCACATCTATATCCTTCTCGCTCTGTGGGTCCGAAGAAAGCTCTCCGTCATCCGGACTTTCTTCGATATTGAAATCGCTTTCTGCCAATGAATCTTCTTTATCTATAATTCTCATGATTTGCTCTCATTTCTCTCAAGAAAAACCTTCTGAGCATAAGCTTAACTCTCCGCAATCCCCCTAATCTTTCCCGATATTATCATGATTTTGGAATAAAGTAAATTAATTTTATATTAATTTATATTAATTTAATATTAACTCGATCTTATGTTTACCTTAGGAAATCGGTCGGGCATGCCAATGCCGCTCCGCGATGCTGTCCGTTGTGAAAAACGAAGATGGATTCGTTTTTGTAGATCGAACGTCGCTCGATTACACGACATGGAATTAATGTTAGCCGTTCGTTTGAAGGATGAAAGAAAAGAGATTGTCTGCAAAGGGCGACACCGATATCACTGAGGCAGTCCAAAAACATCAGGCGGCCTCAGCAGCAAATTCCGCCGACGCCCGACATGTATCCGGCGCCGATATTTAGCGAATTCTAATCCGCCGCATTTGGACACGAATTCGAGCAGGCGATGGATCGGACCATGCCAGCCTCCCCACCTGGCTAGACATCGATGTAGAGTCTGGCAGATAAACATCTGCCCAACATCGGCTGCGGACGTACGTCCGCAACCAGCGTCCGGTTTCATTGGAGCTGTCTGATGATCTTATAGACAGCATCTTTGCATTTATTCAGCCGTGTTGAGCAAGAACGAGTTCGGGCTTTATGGGTTTCCCTCAGACGTCCAGGTTGCGCACTTCGCGTGCGTGGGTTTGAATGAAACGCCGCCGCGGCGGTACCGCAGAACCCATCAACATGTCAAAAGTGCGATCCGCAACCGCTGCGTCCTCGATCGAAACCTGTAGCAGTGTCCGATTCGAAGGATCCATGGTCGTCTCCCAGAGCTGATTCGGGTTCATCTCGCCAAGACCCTTATAGCGCTGCAAAGACGCCGACTTGGATTTGGCACCCATTTCCTTCATCATCTTTTCGCGCTGCGCTTCGGTGTAGGCATACTGGACCGTTTTCTTGTGGCCGATACGATACAACGGAGGCTGCGCAATGAAGAGGTGACCCTCATCAATCAGTTCCGGCATGTAGCGGAAGAAAAATGTGAGCAGCAGCGTACGAATATGCGAGCCATCCACGTCCGCATCGGTCATGATGATCACGCGGCCGTAGCGTAAGCCGGAAAGATCGAAACTTTCCCCGATGCTGGTGCCCAGAGCCGAGATCAGCGCCTTGACTTCGTTGTTGGAAAGGATCTTATCCAGCCGGGCGCGCTCGGTGTTGAGGATCTTACCTCGCAGCGGAAGAATGGCCTGGAAGTGGCGGTCGCGACCTTGCTTGGCGGAACCACCCGCCGAGTCGCCCTCGACGATGTACAACTCGCATTTGTTCGGATCACGTTCCGAGCAGTCGGCGAGTTTTCCTGGGAGGGTGAGGCTCTCCAGGGCGCTCTTGCGAATGACCAGATCGCGCGCCTTACGCGCTGCATCTCTGGCCCGGGCCGAGGTGAGGCATTTCTGAACGATCGATTTCGCGGCTCTGGGATTCTCTTCCAGGAAGGCCGTGAACGCTTCGCCCAGCACCTGCTGCACCTGGGTTTGAACCTCGGCGTTCATCAATTTCACCTTCGTCTGGCTTTCGAACTGGGGATCCGGATGTTTGATGCTCACGATGGCCGTGAGGCCTTCCCGGGTGTCATCGCCGGAAAAGTTTTGATCCGTGTCCTTGAGCAGCCCGTTTTTACGCGCATAATCGTTGATCGTGCGCGTGATCGCCGCACGCAATCCGGTCAGGTGCGTGCCGCCGTCCACCGTGTTGATCGTATTGGCGAAGGAATACACCGACTCCGCATAGGCATCGGTATACTGCAGCGCGACGTCGATTACCGTGTCCTCGATTTCCTTCTCGACGTGCACGATGGGATGCAGTGTGCTGCGGTTTCGATTGAGGTAGCGCACGAAGGAGGTGATCCCGCCCTCGAAATAGAAGGTCATCCTGCGGACGCTGCGCTCATCGACCAGATTGATCGTGACCCCGCGCGTGACGAACGCCATCTCGCGGAAGCGCTGGAGCAGGGTTTCGAAACGATACTCGGGATCGCCTTTGAAGATTTCGCGGTCGTAACGAAAATGCACTTTCGTCCCATGAGCATTTTTCGGCGCTTTCCCGATGACTTCCACGGGACCGGTGGGCGCGCCCCGTTCGTAACGCTGTGCGTGGATCTTCCCATCCAGCTTGACTTCGACCTCACACCATTCCGACAGGGCGTTCACAGCCGACACCCCCACACCGTGCAGGCCACCCGAAACCTTGTAGATCCCGCCGCCGAATTTCGCCCCGGAGTGGAGGACCGTCATCACGATTTCCAGGGCCGGTTTTTTCTTCTGCGGATGGATATCAACCGGAATACCGCGCCCATCGTCCTCGACGGTTACGCTGCCGTCCTCATGCAGATAGACGTCGATGTTTTCGCACACGCCGGCGAGAGCTTCGTCGATCGAATTGTCCACCACCTCGTACACCAGGTGATGCAGCGCCTTGATGTCCGTGCCACCGACGTACATCCCCGGCCTGCGCCGAACAGCTTCCAGGCCTTCGAGGACCTGGATGTCTTTCGCTGCGTAACTGCTGACATCTTGCTTGCGCTTGGTCACTATCTACTCCTCTTGCGAACGTCGAAACCTTGCCAACACCGCCGGTCTGATTGCGGCACGAGGTGCTGCATGCATCGTCCCTGACGCTACTCCGAAGAACGTCCGGCGGCATCATCTGGCATTGAAAGTCCCTCCAGGGATGAAGCCATCAACGCCGCCAGCCACTCTCGGCGCTCCTGATAGAAAACGTAGCTGGCTGCGAGGAACGTCGCGGCCACGAACGCATGACCGAAGACCGCCATTGCCATCAACCAGGATTCGTTCTCGGGCAGACTCCAGACATACCGTCGAGCAGCCAGAGTGATCCCGCACACCATAAAAAGGAACAGCACGGTGCTCACGAAGTTCATGCGCACAAAATACACGCTCTCCAACATGGAACGCACCAGACCAAAACCTTTGAGCACAATCCCGTGGATGGAAAAAAACAAGTAGATCGCAAGCCACGAGCTGATGCTCAAATAACTGATCATGAGCGTTATACCGAGAATCTCACCGATTTGTCCACCGAAAACGAAACCCGCGAAAGCGATCAATAACGACGTGATCAAAGCAAACAGCAGGGCGGCGATGAAGGCACCCAATCCGAGAACGAGCGAACGTCCCCAGGTTACCCAACTCGATCCAAATTCCGAATCCGGCACGACCTGGCCGGCTACTTTTCGGTGGAAAAAGACGCCGAAATACATACCAACAACCAGGCAGGCCACCCAGATCAAGAGCGCGGCGCCAGCATTATCGACGGTTACCACCGCGGGTTTTCCGATGGGCGTCTCCATCGGAAACAGGGAAGCCATCAGACTTGGAATGCCCGGTGAAAGACTGCCCAGGCCGACCAAAAGGTTGAAAGGCAGCCCCAATGGGAACACACTCAACCCACTCAGAATGTTAAGCCCTCGGCTGATCTCATCGAAGCTCAATGCTGCATCGTCAGCGCTCGTAAAATCAGCCGCCGAAGCGTCGATCAAAGCCAGATCTTGAGGGATCAGCGGTTCGATCGAAACGTGCGGACCGAACCATAGAAATAAGTCCAGCAGCAGAATGGGAAGAATCAATTGTGGTTTAGCGGCCACCCGATCGAAACCCGTCACAATGGAAGAAAACACACCAATCGGTCTCGATTGTCGGTCGTTCACGGGACTGTTCACGAAACCGGATTCTACCATACAACCCCGTATCGCGCCGTACTGCTGCGGTGCGTTTGCGAGTAAAAATCGACGATTCACCACCTATTGAACCACGCTGCCCCATGCCCCGATTGACCGGTCAGCACGACTCCATTAGAATGATTGCACGGGAGCATCGATTGCCGAAAACAATCGTTTTGTTGACGGATTTTGGAACCCAGGACGCATATGTCGGCATCATGAAAGGCGTAATCGCCGGGATCGATGCGCAGGCGCGCTTGATCGATCTTACGCACAGCATCCCACCCGGCGACATCCATCGCGCCGCTTTTGAATTGTGGCGAGCTGTCAACTACTTTCCCAAGGACAGCATCTATCTCACCGTCGTCGACCCCGGCGTGGGAACATTGCGGCGATCCATCGCAGTCAGGTGGTCCACCTTCGCCGCCGTCGGCCCGGATAACGGCGTCTTCTCCTTTCTCTACGTTCACGAAAACCCACTCGCCGCCGTTGAACTGACGAACACGGCCTATCATCTCGAACCCACCAGCCAGACTTTCCACGGTCGGGATATTTTCGCTCCTGTCGCGGCGCATCTCTCCAGCGGCGTGCGATTCAAAGACGTAGGCAAACCGATCGAGCATCCCGTCCGTTTCCCCATGCCTTTGCTCCAGGTCGAACGAGGACCGACGATTCGCGGCGCGATCATGCACGCCGATCGCTTCGGTAATCTCATCACCAGCATCGGCTATCTGAAGCGCGAGGGGAAAACACTCACTTTCGACCCCTGGCTGCCCGAGCTGCCCTGCATCACTTTCACAGGAGAGCCGCACGTCTATCTGAAGAATCATTATCCGCTTCCGATTCATTCGACGTTCATGGAAGTCCCGGAGGGCCGCCCCGTGGCCTACATCGGCAGCTCGGGTCTGTTGGAAATCGCCATCAACGCCGGAAACGCAGCCGATACGCTTAAACTATCTCCCGAACAGCGAGTATTACTCCACTGAGAGGAGCGTCATGCCCAGTTTTCTAATCGAAGGCCGTCATCCGCTTCAAGGCGAGGTAACCCCTTCCGGCAACAAGAACGCCGCGCTTCCCCTGTTGACCGCGTGCCTGCTCACCGACGAAGCCGTCACGCTGCACAACGTGCCCTCCATCGGGGACGTGAGCACCATGCGCCTGCTTTTGGAGAGTCTGGGGCTCAAGATCGAACTGCTCGGCCCCAATTCCTGGAGACTTCAGGCCCAACAAGTGCGCCTCGCCGATCTGGATCCGGATCTCTGCCGCAGCATCCGCGCCTCCATCTTGCTGGCCGGTCCGATGCTGGCACGAACGAAAAGCATCGACATGCCGCCGCCAGGAGGAGATGTGATCGGAAGGCGGAGAGTCGATACCCATTTGCTGGCCCTGCAAGCGCTCGGGGCAGAAGTCGAATATCACGACAGAGAGATCAAACTTTCGACGTCCGGCAGGTTACAGGGCAACGAAGTCTTGTTGGACGAAGCGAGCGTGACCGCCACGGAAAACACGATCATGGCTGCCGTCACCGCTGCAGGCGACACAGTCATTCGCAACGCTGCCTCCGAACCACACGTGCAAGACTTGTGTAACTTCCTCAACGCGCTCGGCGCAAAGATCGAAAACATCGGATCGAACACCCTGCTGATCCATGGTGTCGATCGATTGCACGGCGGTGAATTCAGCATCGGCCCCGATTACCTCGAAGTCGCCAGTTTCATCGGCGCGGCGATCGTAACCGGCGGAGAGGTGACCATTCGTAAAGCCGCCCCACAACATCTGGGCATGGCGCGCCTCGTGCTGGGACGTCTCGGAGTTCACTGGGACGTCGTTGGCGAGGATATCTATGTGCCGGCCGAACAAGATCTGACCATCGAACAAGACGTGGGTGGAAAAATCCCCCAAATCAACGTCATGCCCTGGCCAGCTTTTCCCACCGATTTGATGAGCGTCGCCATCATCATCGCCTCGCAGTCCAACGGAACCGTGCTCTTCCACGATTGGATGTTCGAGACGCGCATGTTCTTCACCGACAAATTGGTTTCCATGGGGGCACGCATCATCCTTTGCGACCCCCATCGCTGCATCGTGCAGGGCCCGAGTCCCCTCGTTGGAGAAACGCTGGAGAGTCCCGACATCCGCGCCGGATTGGCGCTGACCCTCGCAGCTCTCGCTGCCAAGGGCACCTCACACATTCGCAACATCAGCCAGATCGAACGGGGATACGAACGGATCGACGAAAAGCTGCGTTCCCTGGGCGGCCACATTCAACGCCTGGAGGACTGATTCGCAGCAGTAGAACTTCAAACTTCGACTGAGGGCTTGTTTTCGTCGATTCTCAGAAGAGCGTTGAGCTACTATCTAGATGACTCAGTTCGTCTGGGTGAGCGAATCGGTACGGATGACTTCCTCCGCCAAACTGCGGTAGGCGTCTGCGATGGAACTGTGGGGTCTGTAAGCCAGCACGGACTTCCTCGCCGCCGGCGCGGCCATGACCGCTTCATCCACTTCGATCACGGTCTGAAAGACTCTCTCCTGAAAGACGGCACGCAATTCCGTCACCACCTGCCGGGAATGGTCTGAATCGCGCCGGAACATGGTCGGCAAGATCCCGAGCAAATCCAGGTTCGGATGCACCCGTTTCTGCACCAGCCACACCGTCTCCAGCAGCGCCCGGATGCCGCGCATCGCCAGGTATTGGCAACCTACGGGAACCAGGAGTTCGTCCGCGGCCACCAGGCCGTTGACGGTCAACAAGCCCAGGCTGGGAGGTGTATCGATTAGCACGAAGTCCACCGCGTCGGATTTATCCCCGATCGCCTGGCGCAGCCGTTGTGTGGAATGCTCGAAGCGGGTCAGCGAATAATCCGCCGCAGCCAGGTCGACCCCCGCCGGTGCGAGCCACAGCCGCTCTTCGACCGGCTGGACGACTCGATCGAGGCTCACATCGTCGTTCATCAACAATGCATAGGTCGAGGTCTTGAGTTGATAGGGATCTACTCCGAAACTGGCTGTCAATCCGGCCTGCGGATCGATGTCGATCAACAGGACGTGTCGATCACGCTCGGCCAGCGCCGCGCCCAGATTGATGACGGTGGTCGTCTTTCCGACGCCGCCTTTCTGATTCGCCACCACGATCACGCGTCCCATGAGCGTGAGTATAGTGCACGCATGTCGGCCAAGCAATACAAACGCCAACGAGAGAGCCCGGCTGCCCCACGACGATTTCACTGCCAATTGACCACGAACGACCCTTACGGTATAATCCTCCGGCGCTGTTAACGCAGCTCGATATGACAACAAATGCATGTTTGGATAGGATCAAATGCCGAAGCGAACGTATCAACCGAAAAAACGCCGCCGGTTACGGGTTCACGGATTCCGCAGTCGAATGAAGACACGCGGTGGTCGTGATGTTCTCAAAGCACGACGCCAGAAAGGCCGGCACCGTCTTTCCGTCCGGATGAATCAGCACGTTAAAAAGGTCAACTGGAAAGCTTAGCCAAGCGATCATACGAGAGACGGTTGCCT
The DNA here is from genome assembly GCA_034430695.1 of Anaerolineales bacterium. Taxonomy (GTDB): domain Bacteria; phylum Chloroflexota; class Anaerolineae; order Anaerolineales; family E44-bin32; genus WVZH01. The sequence goes on from DAOUEE010000244.1 coordinate 14,583, forward strand.
ACCCGACAGATACGCTATTCAGACCAGATGGATGAACCGGAAATATCGGCTCAAAAGTACGTCCGATTTCAAGCGGGTGCGGCGTAATGGGAAATCCTATGCCCACCCGCTCGCTATTCTGGTCGCCTGCTCGAACGATCGCGCAGCGATCCGTTTCGGCGTGCAGGCCGGCAAATCGGTGGGAAACGCCGTACGGCGCAATCGCGCCAAGCGTAAGTTGCGCAGTGCAATTCAGAAGTACCTGCCCGGCCTTCAACCTGGATGGGACGCGATCTTAATCGCCCGTCCTCCGCTGAACGAAGCAGAGTGGACCGCGGTCCACACCGCGGTGAGAGAACTGCTTATCCGGGCGGGAATGTTGGTGGATGATGATGGACAGTGAATATAAAAAAGTACCCGGAACAGAACACGAACCAGACCTTGCGGAAATTCCATTCACCTTGCGGAATCTGCCTCGCTTGCCCGCACTCGCGCTCATTCGCCTTTACCAGAATACGTTTGCCCGGTTGATCCCCGTTGAAGTGTGCCGCTTCCAACCGACGTGCTCGCACTACGGGTACCAGGCGATCGTCAAATACGGTCTGTTCAAGGGCGGCTGGATGGCGATCCGCCGCATCATGCGCTGCAATCCTCTTAACCCGGGTGGATTTGACCCGGTGCCATAGGTGTTAAATGTCGAAATTATCTCGTAAAAAGTTCTACGTTGCATCAATTCTCGGCCTGCTGCTCATCGCACCGCTTCTGTTGACGGGTTGTGGTGGAAGCGTTTTCGCGGCGTCCAGTTGGCCCGGCCCGACGATCGAAGGATCGACGCTCTACGTCGCCTACGGCCCTGCAGTCTATGCCATCGATGTGGAGAGCGGTAACGAACTCTGGCGCTTTCCGGCCGAACCGGACCGCATGCTCAGCTTCTACGCGCCTCCTGCAGTGACCGAAGGTGGTTTGGTGATTGTCGGAGGCTACGACAATGGGGTGTATGCCCTCGACGCGGATACGGGCGCTCCTTCATGGGCTTCCGCATTCCAGGATGCCAAAGACCGCATCATCGGATCTCCGCTGGTCGTAGGCAATTGGGTGCTGGTGCCATCGGCAGACGGCAGGTTATACGCCCTCGACGTTGATTCCGGCGAACCGGTCTGGGAAAAACCGTTCCAGGCGTCCGAAGTCCCGGGACCGCTTTGGTCGTCCCCGATCGTCGATGAGCAAACCATCTACCTGGCATCTCTCGATCATCATGTCTACGCCATCGATCTTTCCACAGGGGATGAAATATGGCGGACGGTGGATCTCGGCGGTGCGATTTCCGACTCGCCGACGCTCAGCGACGGCCTGATCCTGGTGGGAACCTTCGGTGAATCACTGGTCGCCATTGACACGCTGGACGGCTCGGTTCAATGGACGTATGAGACCGCCGGCTGGGTTTGGAGCAGCCCGGTGGTTTTCGACGGCGTTGCCTACTTCGGCGACACCACCGGCATCGCCTACGCCGTCGAAGCTGAAAATGGCAACGAACTATGGCAGAAGACGATCGACGGTTCCATCGGGGCTTCCCCTGCCGTCGACGAGAACGGCGTTTACTTCGTCACTGAAACCGGAGTCGTACACGCAGCCGACCCATCCTCCGGTGGCGCGGTTTGGCCGAACGATGCAAATCTCGAAGCAAAATTGCTGTCCGATCCAATCTTGTACAACGGGCAACTGTTCCTGGGAGCGATCGTGCAAGATTGCGTCGTTTACGCCGTCGATATCGATTCCGGCAGGTCGGGATGCTTCTTCTCGCCTGCGGAACAATAGGGATACGCCTACGATGTGGAATTCACTCATTCTTAAACCGATGATCAACGCCCTGCTGCTCATTTATAAGTTATTGGGCACCGGGCCGAACACTTTCGGATGGGCCATTATTATTTTCACCGTCCTCGTACGTTTGATCACCCTGCCGTTCACCTATCAATCGATGAAAAGCTCGATGATCATGCAGGAGCTGCAAGGTTCTAAAAAGTGGAAGAAGCTCCAGGAAAAATACAAGGACGACAGACAGAAGCTTGCTGAAGAGCAGATGAAGCTCTACCAGGAAAAAGGCTACAATCCCTTCAGCGGATGCCTGCCTACCCTGCTCAACCTGCCGATCATCCTTGGGTTGTACCAGGCGATCATCCGCACGATGGCGGCCACGCCCGTTCAATTGCTCGATCTTTCCAAACTGATCTATCCGTTCACTCCAACTTCCTTGATCCCGCTGAACAGCACCTTTTTCTACATGAACCTGGGACAGCCGGAACGCTTGGTCCTTCCCTTCCTCAACGGAATTAGCTTCCTGCAGGGGGGAATCCCGCTGTTGGCAATCGTGGTTGCAGTTACGTCGTACTTCCAATCCAAGTTGACGACGCCCACGACGAGTTCGGATCAGCAAGGCAGCGGGATGATGCAGATGATGACCATTTACATGCCGCTCATCATGGGCTACCTGGCCTTCACTTTTTCTTCGGGCCTTGCGATCTACCTAGTCGTCTCCAACATATTGGGGATTATCCAGGGTGTTGTCATTCGCAGATTACGCGAGAATGCCGCGGCGGGATAATCCTGTCGTTGGTTTGTTACACCATGAGGACAGATGATGTCAGAGATGAGAACCAGCCTTGAAGTCATCGCTCCCAACGTCGAAGAAGCGATTGCCCGAGGGGCGAACGAACTCGGCCTGCCTCCCGAAGCCTTCGACGTCGAGGTCATCGACGAGGGTGGGCGCGGCTTGTTTGGATTGGGAAACCGGCAAGTAAGAGTACGGCTTACGATACGCGCCGCCGCGTCGCAGCAAACGCGGGACGAGCAGCGGCCTCTGGAAACTCCCGGTTCGGCACCCCAAATGGAAGAGGAGGATGCCGAAGTCGTGCAGATCGCACGCGAGACGGTCGCAGAGCTGCTGCAGCGCATGGGCATCCGTGGAGACGTCGAAGCAAGCTGGGGAGAGACGGACGAAGAAGGAAGAATCCGCCCACTTCTCGTCGACATCCACGGCGATGATTTGAACGTCCTGATCGGCCGCCGCGGCAAGACGCTTTATGCGCTGCAGTACATCACCCGCTTGATTCTGGGCAAGGAACTCAAACGTCCGGTCGCCGTAGTGATCGACGTCGAGGGCTATCGCGCTCGCAAGGAAAAACAACTGCGCAGGCTTGCGCGCCGTATGGCACAGCAAGCGCTGGAAACCGGCCGCACCATGACCCTCGAACCGATGGCGCCGAACGAGCGACGCATCATCCACATCGAACTGCGCGACGACCCGAACGTCAAGACCGTCAGCATCGGTGAAGGGGATCGCCGAAAAGTCACCATCGTGCCGGTCCGGTAGAGAACCCGGCAGACCATGACATCTCTTCCGGAGATTCATCGTTCGAGCAAACCCACTCCCATCGACTACCTCGTTATCGGCCACATCGCAAAGGACCAGTTCCCGGAGGGAGATGCGATCGGGGGTACTGCGGCGTATGCCGGCCGGACGGCGCAAGCACACGGTTTGTCCGTCGGCGTACTTACCTCGTGCGCCGGGGATGTCAATCTGAGTCCCTTAAACGGCATGGATATCCACAACGTTTCATCCACAGCCACGACGACCTTCGAAAATCATTACACTGCCCAGGGGCGCGAACAGTTCTTGCGCAGCCGCGCTGAACCGATTCACGCCGCTGTCGTCCCTGAGAAATGGCAGCAAACGCCGCTCGTGCATCTCGGTCCGATCGCCAACGAAGTGAACCCGGAGTTGATCGGATGCTTTGCGGACGCGTTTATCGGCATGACGCCGCAGGGTTGGCTGCGCAGATGGAACGAGGACGGAAAAATCCATCTCTTGAATTGGGAGATCGTTCGAGACATCCTGCCCTTGGCCGATGCGGTCGTTCTCAGCCTGGAAGATCTCGATAACGTCCCCCGAACTGTCCCCACTGTGGCGGAAGACTGCCGGCTGCTCGTGGTAACCGATGGACCGAACGGAGCATGGGTGCATTTCGAAGGTCAACGGCGGCATTTCCCTGCCCCTCGGATGGAGGAAGTGGATCCGACCGGCGCCGGGGACATCTTCGCCGCCGCATTTTTCATCCACGTTCAACGCCATCGAGATCCGTGGGAAGCGGCTCGTCTGGCGACGGAACTGGCTTCAAAGTCCGTCACTCGAACGGGCATCGCAAGCGCACCGTCGAGGGAAGAAGTGCAAGCTATGCAGGCAGAGGTGCGTTGATGACGCGTATTTACACTCTGGTCAACCAGAAAGGCGGCGTGGGCAAGACGACGACGGCGATCAACCTCGGTTCTTACCTGGCGAAAATGGAACAAAAAGTGCTGCTCGTGGATCTCGATCCGCAAGCCAACGCCACGTCCTGCCTGGGCATCAACCACGCCGAGATCAAGGTCGGCACGTACGACGTTCTCATCGGACGCAAACCGGCCGCAGAAAGCATCTTGATCAACCCGAAATTGAAAATGTCCTTGATGCCCTCCTCCTCTGCGCTGGCGGGTGCACAAGTCGAGTTGGTGGGAATCGACGGCCGGGAAAAACTGCTGCAGGAAGCCCTGGCGTCGATCACGGGTCAATACGACTACATCTTGATCGATTGTCCGCCGTCGTTGGGACTGCTGACGGTCAATGGGCTGATGGCTGCCTCGCATGGCGTGATCATACCCATCCAATGCGAGTATCTTGCCCTCGAAGGACTGACCCAGCTCATGAAGACGCTACAACGCGTGCGCAGCAGTCTCTTTCCCGCACTGGCAATTCGAGGTATGCTGCTGACGATGTACGACAGCCGGACCAACCTCTCAAAGGACGTCGTCGATGAAGTGCGTCAGCACTTCCCCGGCAGAGTTTTCCGTACGATCATTCCCCGCAGCATACGTTTGGCAGAAGCGCCGTCTCACGGGGTGCCGATCCTCGCCTACGACCCGGGCTCTCCCGGAGCGGCCGCCTACCAATCCCTGGCGCAGGAAATCCTGCAAGGTGACGGCTTGGACCTGCGTAAAGTCAGCAAAAAAGTGTGAGGCCTGATATGAGCCGCAAGCGAGGTCTTGGAAAAGGTCTGGACGCTCTCATTCCGACGGGCGAAGAGCAGCCGGAAGTCGAAGGCGGCGTGCTCCAGGTTCCTATCGACGACATCGTTCCCAATCCACGTCAGCCGAGAGCGAACTTCGATGAAGAAGGCTTGCAATCCCTGGCAGACTCGATCCGGGAACACGGCGTCCTTCAGCCTCTAATGGTCGCGAGAGGATCCGAGGCGGAAGGCTACGTGCTGATCGCCGGTGAGCGGCGGCTGCAAGCGGCGCGAATCGCCGGCCTGGCGACGGTGCCGGTCATCGTCCGCCATGCAGACGATCAGCAAAGTCTGGAATGGGCGCTCGTCGAAAATCTGCAGCGAACGGACCTGAATCCGCTCGAGGCGGCGCAGGGGTACGAGCAACTGGCCAACGACTTCGGGCTTTCGCACGAACAGATCGCAAAACGTGTGGGCAAGAGCCGCACGGCGATCAGCAACACCTTGCGGCTGGTCAAACTCTCTCCCGCCGTACGCAAAGCGCTGCTCGATGGAACGATACACGAGGGCCATGCCCGTGCATTGCTGGGTCTCTCCAGCGCGCAGGCGCAATCCGCCGCGCTGCAAACGATCGTTCAAAATGACTTCAGCGTTCGTCAGGCGGAGGCTTTGGTGCGCCGGCTGACGGGGGAAAAGAAGCAAACGGCGCCGGCGAAGAAGAAAACGCCCGAGGAAACCGCCCTCGAAGATCAACTGCGCCAGGCGCTGGGCACTAAAGTGAGCCTGCAGCAAAGCAAAGGCAGCGGCAGGATCATCATCCACTTTTACTCCGACGAAGAATTGAACGCCCTCATCGAATACTTGCTGGGGTCTTCATAGGCGTTACGCATGCACTACATCATCTACGGCACGGGAGCGGTCGGCGGTTTGATCGGCGGCCGGCTTGCAGTGTCCGGCCAACGTGTTACGTTCCTGGCGCGTCCGCACGTCGCCGAAGCGCTGCGTGCAAACGGGCTGACCATACTGGCACGCGGCAATCGCACCCACCTGGAACGTCCCGAAGCTATAACGGAGCTGCGCGCCGCTTTTCCTGATCGTCCAGCGGACCTGATCGTCCTCACCGTTAAAGCGTACGACTGCCGCTCCGCAGCGCAGGACATCCAGGCCGCCACCACGGCCCGAATCCCCATTCTTTCGATGCTCAACGGCGTTGGCAACGAGCAGATGCTGGCCGCGGTACTCGGCGAGAATCGAGTTCTTTCAGGCACCCTGACCACCGCGGTGCAGCATCTGGAGCCGGGCCTGATCCGCGTCGAACGGGAACGCGGCGTAGGGCTGGTGCAGGATCGAGCGAGCGCACCGAGCGTTGCAGCGGAACTGCGCCAGGCCGGCTTCGACGTCCGGCTCTACCAAAATCGTACACGCATGAAATGGTCCAAATTGCTGACCAACATCGTCGCCAATGCCAGTTCAGCCATTTTGGGATGGTCGCCCGAACGCATATTTGCCCACCCCGGACTGGCCAGGCTGGAGATCGAAGCCCTGCGCGAGACGGTGCGCGTGATGCGAGGCCTGGGGATCAGCCCGCAAAATCTGCCCGGCGTGCCTGTGGAGCTGCTCGGGCGGGCGATCTTCCTGCCGGTAGGGATCATCCGTCCCATGCTGGGGAAAGTCGTTGTAAAAGGCCGGGGGGAGAAATTGCCGTCCTTGCATTACGACATCGGCAAGGGGCGAAGTGAAGTGGAGTGGCTGAACGGGGCGGTCGTGCAGGAAGGATTGCGCTGCAAC
>DAOUEE010000245.1:0-5790 GCA_034430695.1 Anaerolineales bacterium
TTCCATCCGACGGAAGCCGTGGCGCTGTTGGGTGTGAACGACGACTATGAAGGGTGCAATCCAGAGCAGAAGCTGGGTCTCTTCCTGGTCCCCAGCGATGGTACTCCACCTTTCAAAGTCCTCGACGAGGACATATTCCGGGTGATCTGGTCGCAGGAAGCCAACCTCTTCCTGGCCGATTCGGAATTCGGCATCGTCGCCGTCGATTCGCTGGGGCAGTACATCGATCTCGACGTTCCGGTCGGGTCACGTTCCTTCCCCGCCGCAGCACCGAGCACGCGGGATCTGGCCTGGACCGGGGAAGGCTTGTGGGTCGGCCCACTGCTGGGTTCCATCGAAAATCCGCCAATAAAAATCTTCAACCAAAGAACCTACAACGCCACCTGGGATCCGCAGGGCGAATACGTGCTCTTCTTCAGCGATTCGGGACTATACGTAGCCCAAAAGCCGGAATACCTGCCGATTCTTGTCGCCGAGGGGCTCGACAATCAGAATGGATTTTCGGGGTGGGTGCCCTGAACTCCTGGATATCGATGAACGATCTCCTGCAGCGGTAGAGATGGGACGAAACACGGAGCCGGAACTGGAGGGCAGCCCATGAAGAAGCGTGCATTCACTGCGGTACTCATAATGGGGATCCTCGTCATCATTGCTTCCTGTTCAGCGAATATGCTGACCGAGGAGACCAGAACCGAAAGTAGTACGCCAAGTCCTTCACCTTCTCCGACAACCGCTCCCGTGGCCGCCGCCACTGATACGCCTGTTTCGAGCGCCGCCTATACCATCCCCGAGCGCCCATTATCCCAATCAGGCCCCTGGCTTCTGGTCTATGAATTCAGTGGAATTTGGGCACTCAACGCGGACGGCTCCGGATTGACGAAAATCGTCGATTGGGCCGCAGAAGGTTTTCCCAATTACTCGATTTTTCTGGCGCCCAATCCCCAGGAACCGATCACGGCCGTGCTTGCTTTCGACACCACGCTCTTCAACTTTCCGGTATTGACATTGGTTTCACTTCCTTCGGGAGAAGTCGTCTATTCGACCCGGCTGCTCTCGGATTCGCTCGAATCGGCACTCAGCGACAGCGAGAGCTATTGGCAAGCTAAGGATATCTTCGCCACCGTCGGCCCCTACAACCGTCCGGAATGGTCGCCGGATGGCAGCAAGCTGGCTTTTAACGCGGCGATCGACGGCGACTCCTCCGATTTATACGTTTACGACGTCGAGAGCGGCACACGAACGCGGCTGACCAGTGGACCGACACAGGCGCTGGAACCCGCATGGTCGCCCGATGGGAATACGATCGTACAAGGCGGCGCGGCTGAGACGAGCTGGGAGATGTCAGGATATGGGCGCGGGATGGACGCAGTCTGGGCCGTGCGCGCCGATGGCTCCGGTGTGAAGCAGCTCTTCACGAGTGAAATATGGGGGGACGAGAACGTATTGGGCTGGACATCCGACACGATCGTTCTGATGGACACACTCGAGTCCTTCTGTCCTTATACAAATCTGCGTACGATCGACGTGGAAACAGGCGAGACGAAAATCCATTGGCCGGACGGATACATTCTGCGCGCCTTCGATCCGGCGACCGACACTGTGTTGATCTCGATCCTGGAGAACAATCTTCCCATTCTCCCCGAATGTGAGGTGACCGCTACACCGGGGCTTTATCTCATCGACCTCGAAGAAGGTAGCAACCAATTCCTCGAAATCGACCTCGACACGGGCGCCGACATCCAATACGCACCCAAGCCCGGCCGCTTCTTCATCCAAACGACGGAAGATTTGCTTACTATCCAGGCAGATGGCCAGATCGAACGATATCCTGCACCCGAACGCGGCTACGATCCTCCAACGATCTCTCCAGATGGAAGCCGATGGTTGTTCGTCGACAAGCAAGGCCGTCTCTGGATGGGAAACGACGCCGGGGATCTGACGAGCATGTATGCAGGAGATGTGGAAGCAGTTGCTTGGAGTCCGGACGGTGATGCGTTCTTCTTCCTGGCGGAGGAGGACATGTTTTTCATCTCAGTGGCGCCTGAATTCACACCCACACTCGTCTCTGCTGAGTTAATCATTCCCCCCACCGGTTTTGGGGACAACCTAATCTGGGCTGCACCATGAAGGCGGCAATGCCCACTCACGCGCGGATCATTACGGAGCGTCAGACATGAGACAACGAACGCGATATGCGCAGGTCCTTCAGGTCGCATGGACCATGATACTGGGTGCATGTGCCGTGTCTATCACACCAAGCCCCACATTCACGCCCGAATCAAGGGTCATACCGACGGCGACTCCCACGTCCATCCACACCACACAGGTATCTCCGACGGCAGCCATTCCGGATGCCATTGACACTGCTGATGCGGATCGCCCCCTACTCCCGAATGGTCCCTGGTGGATGGTCGTGACGGCTCAAGGGATCTGGATTATGAACCCCGACGGTTCCGGTCTATCCGAGATCACCGTGGAACTGCCACACGAAGACATCAGTCCCGGCAGGATCGCCGTCGCATCTTCCGGCGGTCGCATCGCGTTGCTTTCGGGCTCGAATTTGGAATCAGGCTTGCGGTTGAATCTGCTTACGCTGCCTCAGGGCGGTTTTCAAACCATCGCAACCTTGCTTGAAGCGGGGATCGAATTCTCGCCCTCCGATGGACCTGGTTCCATCGGATTCGAGGCCATGCAGGCTTTGACGGCGATCAACTCGCGCGATTCCTTCGCATGGTCTCCGGACGGCAAGCTGTTGGCTTTCATGGGCATGATCGACGGCCCATCTTCCGACCTCTACACGTACGCGCCAGAGAGCGGCGAGATCACTCGACTGACGGACGGACCGAGTCATGGTTACCGTCTCTCCTGGTCTCCGGATGGCAGATACATCCTTCATGCAGGCGTAACCAGTTTCGGGACGGGAGCCGGCTACAGCATGGCAGGCGTGTGGGCCGCCCGCGCAGACGGTTCTGGCGTCAGGGAAATCGACGTTTCGGGTTTGCAAGGCGACGTCCTTTTTCACGGATGGACGTCCAATTCTGCGATCATGGTATCGAATTTCAACGCCCTTTGCGGTTTCAACAAGATCCGTAGTGTCGACATCGAAACGGGCGAGGTGATCGACTTCTGGCCCGGCGGGTATATGCAATTCGCCTGGAATCCGGAAACGGGCGGTATGCTCGTGGCCATCGATCCGTACATCGTCGACGATCCGATCTGCAACCCGAGCGGCTTATCGGGGCTCGTGTTCATAGATCCACAATCCGATGAACCCAGAACGCTGCTGGACAAAGAGGCGAGTGAACTGCATTATTCTCCGAACGCCCACCGATTTTTCGCCCGTTTGATGGAAATCTACGAAATTTCATCCGACGGAGAAATCCTGCGCACCGTTCCGGCAATCCCGGCGGTGTCGCCCGATGGTTCCCTATGGGCTTATCTTCGAATCCGTGAGGATCGACTTGAATTGTCCGTCGGGCCACCTCTAACCCTGCCTTCTGTCGAAATCGACACCGATTTGACCTCGCTCCCGATCGTATGGGATCGTACGGGAGATCGATTACTCTACATCGACGGCACGAGTCTGTTTATCGCCGAAGCACCAAATTACATCCCCGTCCTCGTGACAGAGAACTTGCCCGGATTCATAAGTGCTTACACGAATTTCGCGTATTGGATCGAATATTGAAGCCAGTTGAAGGAGGGAGAGATGCTTACGAACCGATTGTCATCGATCATTTTATTGATTCTGCTCGTCTGGCTAGCCGGGTGTTCGCCATCGACAACCGCGCCAGCGGGTCGACCCACACCATCTGCCACCCTTCCACAAGCCGCGCCTACCAGTACCAAGAGCGAAGAAGCGACTCGTGTGCTTTTCCCCGACGTGCCTACGGCAACCCTGGAAGCTTCCCCAGCGACGTCGCCACCGCCGCCGATCGATTACGAGCACGCCATCCCCCATCTGAACGCAGGCACGGCAATCGAAATCACCGAGATCACCATGGTCGATACGAAACAAGGCTGGGCAATCGCCCAGGCGAACGACCCGAGCGATCACATCCTGCGCACGAACGACGGCGGCGAATCCTGGTGGGACGTCACGCCGCCGGAGACCGCGCCGACCGGCGATTCCCATCTGCAGGCCGCAGCATTTTTCCTGGACAGCGATCATGCCTGGGTCAGCTTTTCGCAGTACGAAATCGTCTGGCGCACCGCAGACGCAGGGATTACCTGGCAACCGGCGCGCACGGAATACACCGGCAATCTTGGGGTTGATTTCTATTTCGCGGATGAGACCTACGGTTGGGTCATGAAGTATATCGATGCTGGAATGAGCCACGTCTACAGCTCCATGTCCCGGACCACTTCCGGCGGCGCGTACTGGGAGACCGTTTTCGATCCCTACACCAGTTCCGATTTACAGAGTTTTACAAAGACCGGCATGGTCTTTATCGATGCCGACGTCGGTTGGGTCACGCGTGACAGCTACGGCGTGCAACCGGGCGCCTTCGTCGATGTGACTTCGGACGGCGGTAGTTCCTGGAAAGAAGTTTCCCTGCCGCCGCCCCCGGACGAGCCGAATAAATTCACCGACGAATACTGCGCCATGTACAACCCACACCTTTTTTCTCGCAGCGAAGGCGCACTGATCGTGCGCTGTACGACCTATGACAATAATAACAACAAGGTTCTCACGGATTACCTGTTCTCGACTTCCGACAGTGGACAGACCTGGAGCCGCTACGATTATCCGGGAGGTGACCTCCAATTCGTCAATGAGGACGTTGCCTACGCGCTCGATCGTGAAATCTACCGCTCCCGCAACGCGGGGAAAACCTGGAGCCACGTGAAAGACGTCAATTGGAGCGGCCAGTTTTCGTTCGTCGGTGAGAACCTCGCCTGGGTAGTTGCGCGGTCCGGTGAAGAAATCGCCCTGGTAAAGACCTCAGACGGCTGCGCCAACTTTTCGGAGATTAAACCCGAACTCATCGCCGCGCCAGCCGAATACCAAGCCTCCTCCGAAAGCGGGGCTGAGGGCGGATCGCTCGAAACGCTGACGGGACAAATCGGTTTCATCGCCTTCAGCGAAAGCGATTCCGATGTATCGGATATCTTTCTCATGAATCTCGAGGACGGCTCGCGCCAGAAAATCACGGACAGCTCCAGCGAAATCCTTCATTTTTCGTGGTCGCCGGACGGCCAGCACCTCGTTTTCGATTCGGACCGCGACGGCGATTATGACATATACACGATGCAGGCGGACGGAAGTCAGGTAACCCAATTGACGAACAACTCGATCCCGGAAAACGATCCGGACTGGTCCCCCGACGGCACACAGATCGTCTATACCGCGCGCGAAGCTGCGGGCTGGTCGATTTACGTCATGAATGCAGACGGAAGTCAGTCGAGGCGTCTTACGAACGGATATACGGCCTCCTGGTCGCCAGACGGCAGCCGCATTGCCTTCAGTCGTCTCGATGAGGGAATTTATACGATGGATCCCGATGGCGGGAGTCTCACGCGCCTGACCGACAGCAGCACGTACGGCTGGGATTACTACCCGGAATGGTCGCCCGACGGCACCAAGATCGTCTTCGGTTCGAACCGGCACCAACCCGGCGATGCACTCACGGAGTCGGTATACATCATGGACGCCGACGGGCAAGGCGTCGGAAAACTGTCCAACAGTTGGGGTCAGGCGCCCTACACCTGGTCAGCGGATGGACAGTGGATCGTGTACACCAAGGATTTCTTCAATACGGCAACGCTGTACATCATGGATTCTTTTGG
>DAOUEE010000246.1:0-4651 GCA_034430695.1 Anaerolineales bacterium
CCGATCATTTGTCTGTCCTCATCGAGAGGTCCATCGTAGCACGGGGTCGTGAGCGTGTGACGACGGCGCCGGTGCCGAGCTGCGTGAATTCCCAACGATGTAGCTCTCCGTAGGCGGCGTAGATGGGCTTGACTGAAGCCGGGATCACGACGCGCGTCCGGATCCCGATTTTCGACAATTCGAGAACTGCGGCTTCCGTCTTTCCTGCTTGATTTGGATCACCCGAATCCAACAAGATTGCCATCACGCCGCCGTGGCTGCTGCTGGCAAAGGGATTGATCTTCGCCGACCACTCGGTATTTGGAGATGGCGTAATCACCACCGAAAGATGGCGGGAGGATTGAACCGCTGAGGCGTCTACGATCGTTTCTACCAGCGGACGGGAGGCGGTGGCCCGTAATGGAGCCAGTCCTCGCAGCAGCGTCCAGAAATGGGTTCGGCTTCTTTGCGGCGGAATGATGACTCGTTTGGCGCCGTGAGCGAAAAGGCCCACGGACAATCCCGTCTGCAGGTATTCACGCGCGAGCGAGGCCGCAAGCATGATCATGACCTCCTCGCTTGAATTCTGTCCCTCCCCAAAATGAGCCTCACCATCCATATCCAGGACGATCCAGATCGTGGACGTGCCTTCGGGTTCGAACCCTTTGACGTACGGTTCGAATCGCCTGGCCGTCGTCGGCCAATGGATTTGACGCAGGGGATCGCCGGGGACGTATGGGCGCACGAAGGATGCATTTACGGTGTCTGCGTGCAGTGGCTGCGGGACGAGCAGAAATTCGCCCTGCGAACCACCTCGCGGCATCAATCCCGAGGGCAACTTGGCCAGAGGAGGAAAAACCAATATTTCCTCCGGCTCATGGAATATGTGGCGCACGTTGAAAATGCCAAACGGATCCCCCATGCGTAATTCCCAGGGACCGAGATGGAACAGGCCTCTGCGATTACAAATCGCACCGGCGCGCCATTGGGTAAGCATGTTTGGATTCAAACCGCGCACGCTCGAAATGGTATAGCCGGGAAGGTCGCTGTTGTCGACGAACTCGGCCCATAGAACGGGAAGCCCGGATTCGTTGAATACTTCGACGGTTTCCTCGAGTTCGTCGCCAACCTGAATCGCCCGGTAGACCAGGGTGCGTTTCCCGACGACTTCGTTGAGCATGGCGCGCGACCAGACGAAGGCGGTGAAGAGGATGCCCAGGAGGGCTCCCAAACCGATCGCCGTCGTCGTGGCAAGCTCGTGCACGTGCCACACGAGGATCCCGATGAGCAAGACTATGGGGTACCAACTGCGCAGTTCGAGGACCGATTTTCGATTTCCGTCATCCCGTTGGATCAAAACTGGTGAACCCCGAAATATGCTTTTTCGTTTTGCCGCCATGCGACCGCGCCAAGACATTGTTTGAACGCTCCAGGTGAATCGAATTATAAGGGAAGCATATGCGGGCATTGTATAACACAAGTCCGCTCTTTGCCGGACGTTCGACGCTGATTCGTTTTCCCGGGCAGGATGGATCCAAAATCGCAGTGTACTTGGACCCAATGGAATGTGGTAGACTGAAACGCTGAGCTTGCAGTACGAGCGATTGTGAATCGGAGACATTTGTTTCGGCCGGGCTTGTGCAATATGGGCGTAAATTCGAGTTGGGCAGGAAAATGCAGCGAAATGTACGCGCACGCAGTCTCGTAATTGGGTTGATTTTTGCGAGTTTGGTGGCATCGTGCCGAAGGAATCCGGGCTCGCCAACCGCCCAGGAAAGCATATCTCCTTCAGCGACTCTACCTTCCAGCGTGCTCTCTGCTTCGCAGACTCCGCGGGAAACGACGCCAGGTGCGTCCTTGCAAGGCGAAGTCCGTATTTGGTTGAGCTGGAGCAGTGATGAATTACACGGCTTGCATCGGGTCATCGATCGCTTCCTGGAGCAGAACCCCGCGATGGATTTTTCCATCGTCTACTTTTCCGAAGATGAACTCAAACCGGCGCTCGAATCGCTAGAAGACGGAAGTCTTGGCCCGTCCATCGTATTCGCGCCATCATCGTGGGGCCCGTGGATGTGGTCGCAAGGTTGGGTCGCCGATGTTACCGGTCGCGTCGATGAGGAATTGGATTCCAACGTCCATCCACTTGCCTGGAGTCAGGTGTCCTACGAGAGCGCCCGAATCGGTTTGCCATTGGAACTCCAGGGCGTGGTTTTGTACCGCAACCGTGCATTGGCTGGAACGGCGCCGGAAAGCGTAGAGGGTTGGCTGAACACGGCGCTGCAGCTCAAGGAAGAAGGCAAGGTAGGAATTGCTTTGGATCTCGGTTTCGAATTCACTGCTTCGCAAATCGATGCCTGTGACGGATCGTTGTTTAATGCGTCGGGGGAAGTCACGATCGACACGCCGCAAGGCCGCTGCTGGCTTGAATTACTGGCTTTCATCCGACAGGCCAGCCGGGTGACGACCAACACCGACGAGGATTTGACTCTCTTCGAGACGGGCCAGGCGGGCTGGGTCATCGATGGGACGTGGAACGCGCGGCGGTATGAAGAGGCGATCGGCATCCAGAATCTACTGGTGGACCTCTGGCCGATGTACCATGCCACGGATCGACACCTGGCGGGATTCGTGTGGACGGAAAATTCCTACTTGATGCAGGGTCTCTCCGACCTCGATGCGGAGGCCTCCTGGGCTTTCATGCGCTTTCTTTTAACGCCAGAAGCGCAGGGGATGCTCAGCCAGGCAGCCAATGCGGATCATCTCTCGGTTCTCACAGGTTTGGAGTCTTCTGATATCCTGCAGCGTGAGATCACCGCTGCTCTCTTTCAGGGTGTTCCGCGACCGCTTCTACTGGATCTGGATGTCTACCGAACGCCGTTGGAAAGTGCAGTGGACGTGGTGGCCGTACAAGGTGCGGATCCCGATCTGGCGATCGACGTAGCTTTGAGCAAACTCGAGTTGTTGGGATCGGACAGCGGCGCCGCAGAATAGATGGAGCTGGCCTGAGGAGAATGGAGCGGCGGAGGGCCGGTGCTGCAAGTATATCGGCCGAGGCTGGAAGTCAATATTGTGGGAGTACGTCGATGACGGTCCCTGAATGGGTACAGGATGCGGTCTTCTACCAGATTTTTCCGGATCGTTTCGCCAACGGTGATCCTGCCAACGATCCGCCCAACGTTCGCCCGTGGAACGAGGAACCGACCGTTTGGGGATTTCACGGCGGCGATCTACAAGGATTGATCGATCGCTTCGACTACTTGCTCGATCTGGGTGTGAACGCGATCTATCTCAATCCGATCTTCCTCTCGGCTTCCAACCATCGCTACGACACGATCGATTATTTCCAAATCGAGCCTAAGCTGGGAGATCTGAACGTCTTTCGTGCCTTGATCGATACGGCGCATCAGCATAACGTGAAAGTCATTCTGGACGGCGTTTTCAATCATTGCGGTCGTGGCTTTTTCGCCTTCGATGACGTGCTTTCGAACCAGGAACATTCACCGTACCGGGATTGGTTCCACATCCGGCGCTTTCCACTGAACGCCTACGATCCGCATAAGAAAATCAATTATTTGGCCTGGTGGGGGCATCGAAACCTACCGAAATTCAACACCGAAAGCCCCGCTGTGCGCGAGTATCTTTTCTCCGTAGCGCGATACTGGATCGAACAGGGCGCCGATGGCTGGCGATTGGACGTGCCCACCGAAATCGACGACGATTCCTTCTGGGAAGCCTTTCGCTCGCAGGTCAAACAGATCAATCCTGACGCGTACCTGCTGGGTGAGGTCTGGGAGGTGAATCCCCGCTTCGTGGGGGAGCGCCACTTCGATGGATTGATGAATTACCCGGTTCGGGATGCGCTGCTGGACTTCGTGGCGAGAAGGGTTCTATCTCCGGCAGAATTCGCCAACCGGGTCGAGGATGTCCTGCGGGCTTATCCGCAAGCACATAACTTTACCCAATACGTTCTGCTCGGCAGCCACGATACCGAACGCTTACGCACTTTGTGTCACGAGGACGATCGAGTCGTGCAGCAGGCGTTTCTATTCCAGATGGGTTTTCCCGGGGCTCCGGCAGTTTACTACGGCGACGAGATTGGCATGACCGGCGGAAAGGATCCGCAGTGCCGGGGCGCATTTCCTGCGGACGAAGCTGGATGGAACCATGCGCTGCGGGATTACGTCAGGGATCTGATCCATTTGCGGCATCGCCTGCCCGTATTGCGGCGGGGCGATTATCGAACTTATCTGGTCGATGACGCGAATGGGGTGTACGCGTACGTTCGATCGCTGCAGGGTGAATCGGCCGTCATCGTGTTGAACATCAGCGACGAAACTCGCAGCGTACAGCTTGCCGTCGAATCGATCGGCTGGGAAATAGGAGGCGAGGTTTACGACGCCGTCAGCAGGGAAAATCGCCGGGTGTCCGACGAAGGGCTGCGCGTAAACCTGCCACCAAGAGGCGGCGCGCTGCTCTACGTTCCAGCGTAACCTCTCACGCGATTCGTGCGTTCGCCCGGCGCCAGCGCCTTACTCAACGGGTATTTTCTTTTCGTATTTCCAGGACGATTTGATGCGCGTGTATCCGATATTGGGATAGAACAAGTGCGCCGTGTCCCTGTGCATACCGGAGTACAGCGCTACGGTCTCACAGCCGTGGCCGCCCGCCCACT
>DAOUEE010000247.1:0-9571 GCA_034430695.1 Anaerolineales bacterium
TATATATTCCCGGTCGGATTCGTCGGCTGTATGATCGCCGGCAGCCTGAACGGCTTGGGCTCGTTGTTCTTCTATCTCGGCCTGGCCCGGGTCGATGCCGGTTTATCGCAGATGCTCTTTTCGCTGTATCCGCTTTTCGTTGCCTTTCTGCTTTTCCTGGATGGGTTAAAGCATTCGAAGATCACGCTCCTGGCTTTGCTGTTCAGCATCCCCGCGGTGTATTTCCTGACCCGGGCTTCAACGGTCGGAATCGATCTTCATGACGCGCTTTACCCTCTTCTGGCCGGTCTGTTCTACGCGCTGCACATTCCCATCAACCAGCGCGTCTTGTATGAAGCGCCGCCGCCGACGGTCACGCTGTACACCCTTTTCGCCATGACGATGGTGGTAGTTCCTGCGGAGTTGATTTTCTCGCCGACAGTTTTCAGCGTTCCCGAGCCTGCCCTGCTTCCACTCATCGGCCTGACGCTGGTCACTTTTTTCTCACGCCTGGCATTATTTTCTGGCGTGAAATCGATCGGAGGCATGCGCACCTCGCTGCTGGGGCTGGGACAGGTGTTGGTAACGGTCAGTGTGGCATATATCTGGCTCGGAGAATCCCTGACCCTATACCAATGGCTCGGCGCGTTGCTGCTGACGACGGCCCTGATCTTGGTCGGTACAGATAGCCCCATCGCCTCACCGCTCCGTTCTAGAGGCTGGCTGCGCTGGTTCAGTCCCAGGTTTCGACGGAACGACTGATCCAACCTAGTACCAACGTGTCGCAGTTAAGTAGTGAAGTCATTCCAGAGAGGCCGAGTTGGCGGTGTCGAACGATCTCCAACTCTCGAGGGACCGTTTCGCCGCTGTGCGACTCGTAGCGACGCCCTTACAAAGAGTTTCCGGAGGATGGAGAGGGGACATCCAACTCCGAACCACGTGAAATGAGGAACGAGGGACGAGTTATCCCTCGCTCCTCAGGATTCTTCTAGCGATCGATTGCTACTGCAGCGGTTCCCCACAGTCGGTGAACCAACCCAACGTGCCATCCTCACGCTGAACGAGGTGGAAATCGACCTGCGATGTGGAGTCCGCCGCAGTGAAGTTGACTTCAACTGTAAATGCTTCCTCGAAGCTGGTTGAATGTCCGTCCATCTCCCATAACCACGAAGCGAGTTCTTTTACATTGAGGACTTCAAGCCGGGTCGGTGTTTCGATGATCGAACCGATGTAAGTATGGCAGGCTTCGTCTCCGTAGATGTCGGTCACCGCCGGGTGGAGTAGATCGAACAGTGCCCCGGCGTCTCCAGTCTGGAACGCTTTGTTGAAGGCGAACACGAAGTCACCGATTTCCGTCGTGCCGCCCACCGGGGTACTTTCGCCTGCGGTAACACTCACCTTCACCGAGTTCATGGCATTCAGGGATGGATCGTAAACCATGTATTCCCCTTCGATGTTATCCACAGAGACCTCGTAATTGCCGTACGTATAAATGGTAAACTCGGCGTGCGCAGTTCCATCTTCATCCGTCGTGACAGTTTGGGTTTCAGAGCCACCAGGCCCCTTCATGGTGAGATCGATGTTTGCATTCGCCATCGGGGCCGGATCGTCGCCATACACTGATGCATCCACCAAGACCATACTGTAGCCCGAATAGTGTACGTAGGATCCCTCCATGGCCAACACGAAGACGTCCATGTCCTTCGGAGTGCCTTCAAAGTTAAATTCCGATGAGCTCTCGTCGGTGTATCCGGTGATGATACCGCCATCAACCGAGATGGATTTAGGATCCCGGGATGTGATGACGAACCTCCAAGTTGTCGGGGTTTTGCCCGGTCCCGAGGGGCACATCACCACCGCAGGAGCGGCTAACGGCCCACCCGCAGGGGCAGGAACACAACGCGCCGCAAACACAGGAACATTGCCACCGAATGGACCAACCAGGGCGTAGGTAAATCGACCATTTCCTCCAAAAACATTGCAGGTAACCATCTGGCCGGGACGGTAAGGACCGTCGCAATCCACCATGAGGATGCCGGTTTTCCCACCGCCGAGATCCGGCAGGCGGATGAAATAGTCCTCGATCTCGCCGGCGCTGAACTCACCGGTGCCGTCCCAATCCGGGGGCACCATCTCCTTGGTGAGCGCGATGCGCATGAACGCGCCGTCGGGCAGGGTATTGCCGTTAGAGAATGCGAAAGGTTGTGTGGTGTAAGGCGTTGTCACGCCTGGGGCGACCTGAACGATCTCGTTCTGGACTACCCACTCCATTTCACCATTAATCCCGCGTCCGCCCCACTCGCCGTCCAGGTTGAGGTCGATGACTGCATTCAACCAGTACGTCCCGCCAGAGCTGCCTTGCGGACCGTTCACAAGCACGGTGAGCGTCGTTGGCGGCGGGATAGCGGTAAGCGTGATGAAGAAGTCGATCAACCCATCGTCCGGATCGGTGTTGGTCAAGTTAGGTACGCCGTCAGGATCGTTGGGGTCATCAGCATCTTCCTCGGCGCTCACGCCGGGGCCGAGTGTGGCTTCTCCCGTATCCAACGTCCGAGCGCCATTCGAAGCAAAGGTTGTGGGGAAACTGCCGGTCTGCGCGAAACCGGCCGGATAACCCGTCGGACCGCCCTCGGGAGCATCGCCATAGTCTCCGGTCGGAGCTCGGCCGGACGGAGGCCCACCTCCGCCAGCTCTACTCGACGGAGAATTGCAGCTGGAAACCAGCAATCCCATTGTGATGCATAGGAAACAGAACTTCTTGAGTTGATGAACGTTCATTTCCCACTCCTTTAGCAGATTTTCCCCTGTTTTCCGATGACGCACATCCGACTTCCGTTGATCGAAGCGTTTGAAATTGGGCCCAGATCTGTATAAGAAGACCAGTGCATTTAACGAGGCTGCTTGGAGGGGACGCACTGGTGACGAATAAACAGGATGCGCTTTCTCCTATCAATCGTGGAGAAATACCATCGCCTAAGTATCGCATAATCCAGTTACTGAGCAATTCGGTACGTCAGTCTGATCAGCGCCTCAGCGATTCAGAACCGCTGAGTACACCGGACAAAACTGAAAACGCTGTTCCTTTAGCCATCCTTAACGAGAGAACACAGAGTCATCAGTCCGTTCAGCGTTCCAGCGTTTCGGGTCCACTTGTGACTGCGATCATAGTTCCTTCTTCAAGTAATAGCGCGTCACATTCCCGGGATAATCGTCGATCACTCCGAAAACGGAAAAGCCGTGTTTCCTGTAGAATTCAATCGCCTGAAAGCTGAACGTGTCCAGATGGATAAACGTGCACCCGAGTTCTCTGGCGTAAGCTTCTGCCCTGTTCAGCAATTCAGATCCAATTCCTTGATTACGCAACTCCTTATCGATCCATAAGAGTTCCACTGCCATGCAGCGCAGGTAGATCTTGGTCAAAATTCCGGCCACCACCTGATCCTGCCCGTCTTTCAGGACGATGCGATAAGGTTCGTAGGGAGGATACTCCAGCATTGGACCGCTGGTCTTGTTGTATTCGATGATTCCTTGCCATAGCAAATCGACTTCTTTCTGAGAAGCTCCCTCGTGATATGAGTACGGTCGATCGAGTTCCATGATATCCACCTCTGTCAGGAAAGGTTTGGCATTAGAATTATTGCGCAACAGCGCACTGCGCTATACTGTCGATATTGTTTACGATCGTTCACAGGTGTATATCATAAATTTGCCGTATTCGAAGATAATTGGTGACTTTCGTCCAACCTCGGATTCCGCGGCTGTGCTATACTCCTGCCGATACCAAAGCCTGACACGGAGAACGTACGATGAAAGACTTCCTTGCCATTTCGGATTGCACGAGTGAAGAGCTTCAAGGGCTGCTCGGCCTCGCCGTCCGCTTGAAGAAAGAGCGGCGTGAGGGGGAAAACAAGCCTGTGTTGGCCGGCAAGAACCTGGCCATGGTTTTCCAGAAACCAAGCCTGCGCACGCGCGTCTCCTTCGAAATGGGCATGCGCCACCTCAGCGGCAATGCGCTCTATCTCTCACCTGATGAGATCGGCCTGGGAAAACGTGAGGCGATCCGCGACGTCAGCCGGGTGCTCTCCGGCTACGTGGACGGGATCATGGCCCGCGTCTTCGCCCACGAGCACGTACTCGAATTGGCGCGCCACGCCAGCGTGCCGGTGATCAACGGGCTGAGCGATTACAATCATCCTTGCCAGGCCCTGGCCGACGTACTCACCATTCTCGAACATTTTGGATCGCTCGAAGGGATCAACATGACCTACGTCGGTGACGGCAACAACGTGGCCGTCTCCTTGATCTTCGCCTGCGCCTTGTTGGACATGAATTTCACCATCGCCTCGCCGCAAGGATATTCCCTTCCGGGAAGCGTTTTTTCCGAGGCGAGATCACTGGCGGGTAACTCCAAACTCGAGTTCCGCGCACTCGAAGACCCACACGAAGCCGTAAAAGGCGCTCAGGTGATCTACACCGACACGTGGGTCAGTATGGGGCAAGAAGAAGAAACGAAAAAACGCCAGGAGGTCTTCCCGCCCTACCAGGTCGACCAAAGACTCTTGGCCGAAGCCGATCCGCAGGCCATCGTGCTGCATTGTTTGCCCGCTCACCGCGGCCAGGAAATCACCGATGAGGTGATGGATGGCGAGCAATCACGCATATTTCAACAAGCCGAAAATCGCATGCACGCCCAGAAAGCCATCCTGGTCGAACTGCTGGCTGATCGCAGCTAGTTGGTGAGTGATGATGAAATCGAACAGCCGGATGCCGGCCTTCCCATTAAGATCCCATACACTTTCGGTGCTCCCATGAGTCGGCGTGCCAAAATCATCGCCACCATTGGACCCGTTTCCGTTGGCGTGGAGTGCCTCAAGCATCTCGTCGCGGCCGGCATGGACGTCGCCCGCTTGAATTTTTCCCACGGCGATCACGAGTTCCACGCCGAAACCATCCACCAACTGCGTCAGGTAAGCGAGGAGACGGGCAAGGCCATCGCCATCCTGCAGGACTTGAGCGGTCCGAAGCTGCGTACGGGCAAACTCGAAAATGACGAACCCGTACGGCTCGAAGCGGGAAAGAAACTCACCTTGACGACGGATCCTGTCATTGGAACAAAAGATCGGATTTTCGTCGACTACGATGCCCTGCCCGCCGATGTAAAACCCGGAGATCACATCCTGCTCGACGACGGCAGTATCGAGTTGTCCGTGCGAAAAACGACGGAAAACGAAGTGCAAACGGAGATCGTCAACGGTGGAATTCTTGGCAACCACAAGGGTATAAATCTTCCGGGTGTCGTCTTGTCGGCGCCGGCGCTTTCAAAACAGGACCTCGACGATCTCGCCTTCGGCATCGATCAAGGGGTCGATGCTGTGGCACTTTCTTTCGTGCGCCGAGCCGAAGACATCCATACGCTGCGCGGCGCCATTGCTGCGTGCTGTTCCGAGCGTCAGGATTTGCCCATCATCGCCAAGTTGGAACGCCCTGAGGCGGTCGCACGCCTCGATCCCATCCTCGAAGCCGCCGACGGCGTAATGGTGGCGCGCGGCGATCTGGGGGTGGAAGTCGCTCCGGAGCGCGTACCCTCGATTCAAAAAGAAATCATCCAACGCGCCAACGAAGAACACCGTATCGTGATCACTGCCACGCAGATGCTGGAATCGATGATGGAGAATCCCCATCCCACGCGTGCCGAAGCCTCGGATGTAGCCAATGCGGTTTTCGACGGCAGCGATGCCCTGATGCTCTCCGGTGAGACCGCGGTGGGCAAATACCCCATCAAAGCCGTCGAGACCATGGCGCGCATTATCCTCGACGCGGAAGCGCACATGTCCAAATGGGGACAAGACTTCTACAACAGCACGTTGGAAACCGACGACGACGCCGTCGCCACAACGCATGCAGCGCGCATGTTGGCGCACGACCGCGACGTGGCCGCCATCGCCGTTTTCACCCGTTCGGGCCGCACGGCGAAATTGATGTCCAGCGTGCGGCCGCGCGTGCCCATCTGGGCTTTCACCCCCGATTCGACGACCTATCAGCGTATGGCACTGTTATGGGGCGTGCAACCGTTCCTCATGCCCATGGCAAATTCGGTGGAAGAGATGATCGAGCACGTGCGCACATCCAGCCTGGCTTCAGGGTTAACCAAACCGGGTGATCAAGTCGTCCTGGTAGCTAGTTTTCCGATTGGCGCGATGGGCATCCCGAATTTCACACTGCTGCATCGGGTGGAATAGCAGAGAAGTCGAACCGCTGCGACGCAGTTGCATGCTACGTAGTTTTCGCCACGCTCGCCGCGCGACCGTCGACGCTAATTCATAGATAGAGAAGTGGTGCATACTGCGGGAAAGGAAACGGACGGGGTTAGATCTTCTTGACGCTGTCACCGACCCGAATTTCTCCAACCCGGATCACTTTTGCACAAATGCCACGTAAATGCAGCTCCTTGCCTGCTGTTGAGTTAACAAACTTCGTTGCATCCGTACCAAATCGTTGCGCAAATTTTTTACAGCCGGTGTGGGGTATCGCAGTCACTTCTATGATGGCCGTACCCAGCGCAAGGCGGCTCCCCGGAGGTAAGTTTTCAGAACTGAGGTCCATGTCAATATACAACTGATCGCCGGCCAACGGCCAGCGTCCTCGATCCTGAGCCATCAGCGCGATCGCGCGTGCGTTCATAACAGTAAGTTGTGCATCCGGATTGGGAGGCTCTTCTGCTGCCCGAAAACTGCCGCGGGTGCTCCAGTTATCACCTACGAGGCCTTCGTGCGGGTCCAGCATACCTTCCTGCAGCACTTCGCGTGCATCGATCTGCGGACGCCGCACAATCATTTCAAGCACACCGCCATCTTTGGGTGATCGGCGTATTTCATCCAATCCGGATTCAAGTTCCGCAAACGTTAGGTAGGGTGCATCCGTCATTGTGAATCACCTTTAGACATGCTGTTTGTGACTATTTCATTACTTCTGCGGTCACATCTCGAACCAGCATACAACGTTCACAGTGGAGATTCAAGCATCTTAACCGAAAGATGATTATAATCAGGCGAAGCTCGTGCGTTTCCAGGGCAATGACCGTAGCACATAATTTTGCCTCTCAATAGTAGTTGCCACGAGATAATACCCAATTGGAGTCCGTTAATGCTCGTCATCCTGCGCCCCAACACGAATGAAAAATCGGACGAATTCATCCGGACCTGGGATTTTTTGTCCCATCTCCAGAACATAAAACTCAAAAAGCACGTCGTCACTGGAAAGCATCAGACCCTCACGGAAATCTACCTCATCGGCGATACATCCAGAGTCGATCGACAGCAGATCGCGGCGCTTCCCGCCGTGGAACGCGTGATAAAAATTTCCGAGGGGTACCGCATTCTCGGCCGCCATCACGACAACAAACGCGCAGTCGGGTTTGAGTACAAAGGCGTTCAATTCAATCAGGACAACCTGCACGTTTTCGCCGGTCTTTGTGCGGTGGACAACAGAGAACACGCGGAGCAGATGATGAAAGCGCTGCAGGAAAATGGCCAGTACTGCACGCGCATGGGCGCCTACAAACCGCGCACCAATCCTTATTCCTTTCAAGGCCATGGAAAAAGCTGCTTGGCTTATATTTTCGAACTGGCGGCGAAACACGGTATCAAGATTATCGCCATGGAAGTCACCCACGAACGCCAGATCGAGGAAATCAGCGGCTGCCTGGAAGAAACGGGTTGTCCAACCGGCGTGATACTCCAGGTCGGCACGCGCAACATCCAGAATTTCGAGCTGCTCAAGGAGATCGGACGGCAGCATGAATTTCCGGTGTTGTTGAAGCGCGGCTTCGGTATCACGCTGAGCGAATCTTTGAACGCGGCAGAGTACCTTGCCAGCGAGGGCAACGCCAACGTCATCTTCTGCCTGCGCGGCATGAAGACCTCGTTCGGCAATCCGCACCGCAACTTCGTGGACTTCAGCCACGTCCCCGTAGTGAAACGCCTTACCCGCATGCCCGTTTGCATAGACCCATCGCATTCGGTTGGCGTGCGCGACAAAGCGCCGGACGGTTTGCTGGAGATCTTCCACGCCACGGCGCAAGGCATCATCGCCGGCGCCAACGCCGTCCTGGTCGATTTTCATCCCGAACCGCACACGGCCCTGGTGGACGGCCCGCAGGCGCTGTACCTGGATGAGTTGCCTGCTTTCCTGGAGGACATTCGCATCACGCGCGAGGCCTACGAAAAGCGGCGCCGGCTGACGGAACAGCTCATCGATCACGACGATGGTTCGTGAGAAACCGCTTGGTTCGATCCCATCCCAAACCCATCCGTTTTCCCCATGCGATGGACGTGCACAGGTTTAACATCGCCGAGTGACCTCTCTCGTTTCGAAAATATGTCTGTAGATTGTCCTCCTCTTGTCCGGCAATGCTGCTCAGCCAGGTTTAAGCTGTCAACAACCATCTAACTCATCCGGGAGTTAGAGATCCCGCAAAGGAAATCCAAAATGAAATCAAAACCGGAATTCTTCGATTTTGCAGCCGAAGTCGGCCTGACGAAACACATCGGAAGTCTCGAAGCAACTAAAAAATTACTCACCTTATGCGACATCGAGAATGCAAAGACGGTGCTCGATGTCGGCTGCGGCGCGGGCGCCACGCCGGCCTTCATCGCCCGTGAATTCGGCTGCCGTGTGTTCGGCGTGGACATCAAAGCGCGCATGGTCGAGCGGTCCAACGAAGCCGCCGCTCGAGCCGGCGTCTCGGATTTGGTCGAATGCCGGGTTGGCGACGCCCAGGATTTACCTTTCGAAGACGACTTCTTCGACATCGTGATGACCGAATCGGTGACTGCCTTTCCAAAGGACAAACAAAAAGCCGTCAACGAGTACGTGCGCGTGACCCGGCCCGGCGGCTGCATAGGACTGAACGAGTCGACCTGGCTCAAATATCCTCCGACGCCGGAGATGGAGGCCTGGATCGCACAGGATGTGGGAGAGAACGTCGAGCCGCTTACCCCAGATGCGTGGACGGCGCTGCTCGAAAACGCCGGTCTTCAGGAGATCCAGAGTATCATCTCTCCCATCAAACTCTCTGAGGAAGCCAGGGGCATGCTGGGACGCTATGGCTGCTCTGGTATGCTGCGCATCTACCGACGGCTCATCGGCCTGTATCTACGCAGCAGCGATTACAGGGCATTCGTCAAACGCGTAAGTAAAGAGGGCATCGTGCCCCCGGAACTGGATGAGTATTTCGGATATGGATTATACGTGGGCCGCAAGCTGCGTTGATCCCATCTGATCCAATGCTGTAATGGATTTGCATCCATAATCTGTTGCCGCCATCGCAGCAGTTATCGGCCGCCTCCGCACGAAAGACCGCCGGGCGGCCGATTGTCGTCGCCAGGGTAACACCAACGTTGCCTTTGCCGTATAATCAAGTTCCAGATGCAACCACCGGATCGGTTCGAGGGTCGTTACAGAAAAGGTTGTTCCTCAGCGATTTGTACTTTATTCCAACTCCAAGGCGAATCCCAATGAATGAAGACTCGAGGGGAAGTAAAAAGGCAACGTCGCAGAGTGTAATCAACTGGTTGATCGAGGATAATCCCTG
>DAOUEE010000248.1:0-16272 GCA_034430695.1 Anaerolineales bacterium
GACCGACACGCCGACCAACACACCGGTTCCGACCGACACGCCGACCAACACACCGGTTCCGACCGACACGCCGACCAACACGCCGGTTCCGACCGACACGCCGACCAACACACCGGTTCCGACCGACACGCCGACCAACACACCGGTTCCCACCGACACGCCGACCAACACGCCGCTGCCGACCGACACGCCGACCAACACACCGGTTCCGACCGACACGCCGACCAACACGCCGGTACCCACCGACACGCCGACCAACACGCCGGTTCCGACCGACACGCCGACCAACACGCCGGCTCCGACCAACACGCCAACCAACACGCCGACCAACACACCGCTTCCGACCGACACGCCGACCAACACGCCGCTGCCGACCGATACACCCACGGACACGGCGGTCCCAACGGATACGCCTCTCCCGACCGACGAACCGACCGTCCCGCCCGATCCAGGCAAATGCCCGATATTCCTGGACTTCGAGAGCGACGCAGACGGTGAAGCACTGCAAGCCGGGACTTTCATCGACGACGAATGGGCCTCACTCGGAATCACGATCACGACCAACAATCCCTCAGCCCATCCCGCGATGATCTTCGACAGCGGCAATCCGACGGGCAACGACGACGATCTCGGAACCCCGAACGAAGACTTCGGTGGTCCAGGCGTTGGCAAGGGCGGCGAGAAAGGCTCACCGGGAGAGAACAGCGTACCTTTGGGCAACGTTTTGATCCTTTCCCAGGACGCCAACCCGAACAATCCCAATGATTACTACGGCGGAGGCACCTTCATCTTCGAGTTCGACCAGCCGACGGACGTCTTCGAAATTCACATGCTCGATATCGACACGGGCGAACGTGACGGCGTCGTCACGGGCTACGATGCCGACGGCAACGTAGTCGGGCGAGAATGGATCTCCGCTCTCGGCAACAACAGCTTCCAGATCATGCAGCTTGGGTTCGAGAACGTGATTCAATTGAAGGTCAAGATTGAAGCGAGCGGCGCAGTGGCAGGACTCAAATTGTGCCCGAATCAAGAGCCCGGTGACCCGACCGAACCGCCGGATCCGGAACCAAGCGCAACACCAACACCTGAACCGACGGAAGAGCCTACAGCCAATCCCACGCCCGAATCAGAGCCGGAGGCCACGGCGACACCGATTGAACCGACTGCCACAAAAACTCCGGATGATGACCCAGGGGATTATGATCCCTCTACAGCGAGACTCCTGGTTAAAACCTGTTTGGACCAAGGAACCGGTTTCCGACTGACGATTACAAACGTGGGAAAGCCCGGGCTATATCGGCTGCTCTCTTCTCAACACGACGTAATCGGACCGTGGATGCTGTCAACTGGAGAAGTAGTTGACGAAACTGCAGACGGCAGTCCACTCTATACATCTATTGAAGATATTTGGTCCATTCAATACCGTTCTGGGTCGAAATGGAAGGATACAGGAGATAAATTCATTACTTCGGTCGAAGCGGCAATGGATAGGGAAGAATTCTGCGGTTCTTCTGAACCAAGTCCAGGACCTTTCCCGGATGAGCCGATTATCATCATTTCACCATCTGAAACAATAGTAAACGAGGGCGAAATCTTTACCAGCACAAGCACTTTGATCGGGAATCCGTCCGCAGATTGGAAAGCCTATGTCGAATATGGTGATGGCAGCGAGCCCGAGGAAATCGCTGTTACAGCGAATGAGAAGTTCGTTCTCGAGCATGTCTATGGCGATGACGGTGAGTACGATCTCACAGTTACGGCCAGTGATGATGAGGGCAACGAGACCTCAAAATCCGTCGTCATTACCATCAAGAACGTTTCACCGGAACTGGATTTCCACGGCCACACGTCGTTCAAGTCCTGCCGATACGTCGATAAATTCTTCAACTTCAATTTCAAGTGGCGGGTTTGTTCCGACGACATCGTAACCTATGCACGAGTGGGCGAGGAGAAAGTCTTCACCACGACGGTCGTTGACCCCGGCTCCGACGATATCACCTACACTTGGAGCAGCGGCACGGAAGTCACCTACTTCAACAACGGCAATTCGGCCGATCCTCCTGCCAGCTCGATGGGTATTTTCCCCTTCAGCGTCGACGACGAAGCGACGTTCGTCTTCGATGAACCGGGCTGGCATCGACTCACACTCACCGTAAGCGACGATGATGGCGGCACCGTCACCCGAAAGATCAAGGTGTTCGTGCTGCAAGAGGCTCCATGTGCACAGGGATTGGGATACTGGAAACATCAACTTTCCGCATACAATCGAAGATACAACCGGAATGTGTTACACGGCGCGAAGCTGAAGGCTTACCTGGGCATCATCAATGCCTACTCCTCCGTGTTCTCGGAGCAAGTCTCACTGAAGTCTCTCGATCGTGCCTATGACATCTTGCGTTTCGAGAACAGCGATCTTCGCTCCAAGGCGAATGCGCATCTCCTGACGGCCTGGTTCAACTTCGCCCAAGGGTCGATCCAATGGAACCAAGCCATCGATTGGGATGGCGACGGCGTGAGCGATGGATCGTTCGCCGAATTGATCAAGTATGCGGAAAACATCTTGCTTGATCCTGAGGCCTCGCATTCACAAATCGAATTGGCGAAGAACATCGCCGAAGGAATAACGCAATACGGACAGAGTATGTGCCACGCGCATTAGCAGCCGGTATATACAAATCGAAAGTACGCTCAAAGGACGATCCTTAATCGGATCGTCCTTTCTCTTCATGTTCTCATGAAACCGGCTTATGAATCGCACCCGAGTCGCCTTCAGCGGGCGTCAATCGTTCCACGCGAGCGATTTGAAACCAGCCCCCTCCCCAATCATCCGCGCGCCAACGTCCATACAAACGAACAGGTGCCCAACTTTGGATCGCTGTCCGCGGATGCTTGGCTTCCTCGTCAAACTGCGCCCGGATAAATTCATCCCCATCTCCGAAGAAAAATCCCGATCCACCTGTTCGTCCCGGCAACTTGAATCCCACCAAGGAAATCGAACTTTCTTCCGCTGACTGCAGTCCACGCAAAGTGCGAGATTCTTTCAAATCTTCCGGGATTAGCTCCAGTGGGTTTACGCTGACCGGAAATCCCAGAATATAGCGTTCCCAATCCATTCGTTTTGCGGCAGATTCCTGCTGCGGTGTTCCCTGATCGCCAAACTCGAACGGAATCTGATGCGGCGTCCCGGCACGGAAAACGTCTTCCGCTTCCGCAATTGCTTTCGATCTGCTCGACGCAAGTCCATCGAGTGCACCGCCCTGGATGATGTGCATGATTTCCTTTTGCTGCAGCTCAACGCGGCCGATCAAATCGCGCACGCCGCTGAACTCCCCCAGGGATCGCTCCCTCCGGATGGACGCAATCGATCGACGGCGTAATTCCCGGACCTGCTCCAAGCCCATCCACAATACCGCAGCGCGCGATTTACCTTCATCCCCTTCAAACTCCAATGTAAAACGTCGTCCGCTGTGATTAACGTGCGGCGGGCGTACCTGGATCCCCAAACGCCGCGCTTCAGCGATGTATATCGCCGGATGATGATAACCCCCATGCCCGGCGAGGCGGGCGCACAAAAACGCAGCCGGCCAATGCGCTTTCAGATACGCAGATCGATAGCTGACCATCGCGTACGCTGTCGCATGGCCTTGATTGAACCCGTATCCAGAGAACGCATCGACCTGGTCCCACAGTTGATTTGCCTGGCGCTGCGATAAACCGGGTCCGTCCGGTTCTGGCCGCATACATCCACGAATGAACCGTTGGCGCATGGCGGTCATCTCTTCGGGTCGGAACTTGCTCATGCCGCGTCGGAGGTGATCCGCTTCTTCCCAGCTCAAATCGGCGATCTCTCGTGCGAGACGCAAGACCTGCTCCTGAAAGATCAGAACGCCCTTCGTGTGCCGGAGAATCGGCTCGAGTGCCGGGTGCAGATAACTGACGGGTTCCTCTCCCCGATAGCGCCGGACGAACGATCGCGCCATGCCGCCCATCGCAGGGCCGGGCTTGAAGAAGGCATTCGCCGTCGCAAGATCTTTAACGTTTCGCGCTTTCAACTGGCGCAGCGTTCGCTGCGCGCCAGCCGATTCACATTGAAACACGCCGATCGTATTGCCGTTCATCAACAGCGCGCCGGCAGCGGCATCGTCGAGGGGGATTTGATTCAGGTCAAAATCCGGGCGATGGTGGCGGCGCACCAATTCGGCCGCATCATTGAGCACCGTAAGTGCACGGATACCCAGCAAATCGAGCTTCGGCATACCGATCGCCTCGAGATCCACATTGTTGAACTGGGTGATCAAAAACCCCTTCGAAGCCCATTGCACCGGGAGGTAATCCGTGAGCGGGCCGGGCGTAATCACCACACCGCCCGGATGAACGCTGAGATGATGCGGCTGACCGACGAGTTGATATCCCTTCTGGACGACTTCGCGTTCGAGTGGATCGGACAGCCGCTCCAGTACATCGGCCACACCGCGGCGATCTCGCTTCCGCGGATCGGGATGCCACCGGCGGGGGAGCATGGCCTTCAAACGATTGATGCGCTTCTCGCCAAGCCCGAACGCTTTCGCCGTCTCGCCAATTGCGGATCTTGGCTGCATTCTGCTGATCGTAGCAACCAGCGCCACGCGTGCCGCGCCGAAACGGTTTCGCACGTAGTCGAGAATTTCGTCCCGGCGCCGGCTGCAGAAATCGAGGTCGATGTCGGGCAGATCCGTCCGCTCCGGATTCAAAAACCGTTCGAAGAGCAGATCGTGTTCGATCGGGTCAACCGAGGTGATGCCCAGGCAGTACGCAACGAGCGAGTTTGCCACGCTGCCGCGCGTGCTCACGGGAATCTCCGCTGCGTGTGCAAAGCGAACGATATCGGCCACGATCAGAAACAACGCGGCGTACTCACGCGTCAGAATCACATCCAGCTCATGCTGCAGCCGCTCGCGTACCCCGGTGGAGGGTGCTTCACCATATCGTTCGAACATCCCCTTCCGAGCCGCGGATTCGAGCATCGTATCCTTCGTCTCCCCTTCGGGAACTTCGACCGTAGGCCAGATGACCGTCCCTTGCGGTAGAGCTGGTTCACAGCGATGAACGATTTCGGATACGTACTCTAGCGCCAGCGGATATCTGGCATGACGTGCCATCACCTCCGTCCGGGTGAGCCAGTGGAGATCGACCCCGGCATCCCCTCCGTCTGGAAGCGCTGCGTCTGGCAGCACTTCCAGATTGCAGTTCCGATCGATCGCCGCCAGCAATCTCATTCGGGATCGCTCCTCGGGATGCATCGTGTACACCGGCTGCACAGCCACGTACGGCAGGCTCACGCACTCAGCAAGCGCCAGCATGCGATCGGATGAATCGCCCTCACTGGCGGGATGAATTTCCAATCCCAGATAACACGCTTCTTTGAAGACCGACTTGAGCCGGGTGAGGTACTGCTGCGCAGCAATTTCATGCCCTTCAGCGATCAACCGGTTTGACCATCCGCTGCGGCCGCCTGCGAGACAGAGAATCCCTTCATTGCAGGCTTCGAGCTGTGCCCATGCGAGCACATGCTTCGACCTATCAGCCGATTGCGGATGCCCCAACAACGATGAAGAAAGCCGGCACAATGAGCGGTACCCTGCCCGGTTCGTCGCCAGGAGCGTGAGTTTTCCGTAACCTTGGAGATCCCCACGGGAAATCGCCTCAGGCCCGACGACATCAAACGTGACTCCCAGGATAGGCCTTATTCCGGCCTCACGGCACTGGCTCACGAATTGGACGGCTCCGAACAGGCCGTTCACGTCCGTCAGTGCCAACGATGAAAAACCCTCTGCCGAAGCCCGAGCGACCAGGTCTTCGATGCTTGGCGTGGCTCGCAGGAAGGAATATTGAGAATGAACGCGCAGATGGGTGAAATCAGAAGACAAGTCTTTGGTCATGCCAGGCCATCAAAATCCTGCAACTCGTGAATACGGCTGCGATTGATCCATGCTTGATATCCATCCGGGGATTCATTATCTCATGTCCTGGAATGAAATAGAGGCATCCGGAAAAAATCTAATCCGCGTCGAGCGGCAGCACCACGCGCACGCTCGTTCCTTCGCCGGGCTGGCTTTCGATTTCGATCATTCCACGATGTGCTTCGACCAATTCTTTGGCTATGGCCAATCCCAGGCCGCTGCCGGTGGATTCGGTCGATTTGTAGAAGCGCTCGAAAATGTGGGGCAGATCTGGAGCGGAAATCCCCTCCCCCGTGTCGTGAATGCCAATCTCGAGTCGATCTTGATCCAGCATACGGCACGTCGCCCGGATCGTGTCGCCGGTCGAGGAATGCCGGATCGCGTTCATGACCAGATTGACCAACACCGTGCGTATCCGCAGCGGATCGAGGTTCACCAGCGGCAGATCATCGCCGATTTCCGTCCTGCACGCGATTCCTTTCTCTTCCGCCTGCGGCCGCAGCGCCGCCATCGTCTCGCCGATGAGAACCGATAAATCCGTCGGCTCTTTTCGCAAGTCCAACGCACCGCTTTCCGCCAAAGCGAGAGTTCGCAAATCTTCGATCAGGCGGCTCATCTGGCGCGTTTCCTCCAGGATGGATTCGAAATCCGCGTCCTGGCGAGGGTAAACGCCGTCGAGCATACCTTCGATGCGGCCTTGAATTACCGTGAGCGGCGTGCGTAATTCATGTGTGACGTTTGCCAATAAATCGCGCCTTTGCGATTCATGCTCCTGAAGCTGCGTCGCCATGGCGTTGAACGCATGCGCCAGGGATCGCATCTCGGGGCTTCCTCGCTCCGAAATCCGCACCGAATAATCCCCCTCTGCAATCCGGTCTGATGCTGCAACCATTTGATCGATGGGAGACACGAGACGGAGCAAGGCACGCCCTGCGAAGAAGAAAATGACAACCAACGCTCCAATCCCTCCAACGAGCACCCCCACCGGTTTGAAGTCTGGCCAACCGATTCCATCCACCAGACCGGTAATGAGGTTGATTGCCAACGAGCAAGCAAACGACGTGAAAATGAAGGCCCCGATGAGGCCTATGATCAACTTGGGTAGAAGGCTCGGATGTTTACGCCGCATCATGCGGTGAATCGGAGGCCAGGGTTCCTCCTCGGGCCACCACGGCGGCCTGCCCCAATAGGAACGCCGGGCATAGCGCATGCGCATGAAATCGGACCGGGAATATTTATCGCGCTTCATCGCAAAATCGATACCCTACGCCGTAAACGGTCAGGATGTAATGCGGTTCGCTGGGATTTGGCTCGATCTTGCGGCGGATGTTCTTGATGTGAGCGTCGATGGCGCGCTCGTAGGATTCGATCGCCACGCCGTGAATCGACTCGAGCAGCTGAGCGCGCGTGAAAATCCGGCCGGGCTGGCTGGCAAGTTTGGCGAGCAGCTGAAATTCCGTCGGGGTAAGATCGACGTTTCGATCGCCGACCCGCAGACGCATGCTCCCAGTTTCGAGGGTGATGTCGAGCGCCCGGACGACTTCAGGAGTCTCTTCTACGGCTTCCACTCGACGAAAGACGGCCCGAATGCGCGCCACGAGTTCTTTGGGACTGAACGGCTTGGTCACATAGTCGTCGGCTCCCAGCTCCAACCCGACGAGTTTGTCCACCTCCTCATCCCGGGCGGTCAACATCACGATGGGCACGTTCGAGTTCCGCCGCACCTTTCGACATACGTCGAGGCCATCCATGTCCGGCAAACCCAAATCGAGCACGATGAGATCCGGTGCTTGGTTGCGGACGGCTGCCAGGGCGGATTCACCATCGTAGGCCGCGACGACCGAAAAGCCCGCGTTTTCGAGATAATCGCGAGCGATTTGCACGATCTTGGGTTCATCGTCTACGATCAGCACCGTTTTCACGATAGAATCCTCCGCGTGGGGATGTGCATGAAGCATATCCCCACGCGTCCATTATAGGGCAGAAGATCACTCCTCTGCAGGCGCTTCGTCGCCTCCGTCCATCTCATGCAGATGGCGGTGCCACGAACGAACCATGGGAGGAACGCCATCTTCCCAATCCATGCGGCGCCAATATCTCGGTCCATGTCCAGGCCAATGCCTGCGCGCACCCCAAAATCCGATCCCGAAGATCGGGAACAGAATCAAGGGGATCGCAATCTTCAGCAGGAACATAAAACCGATTACGGCGAGGGCAACACCCAGCAGCGGAGGGAAGTAACCGTAGTGCCACGGATGCGCCGGCAGTTCCACGCTTTGATCCGCAGCGGAAGCAGCGCCCAGGTTGTATACGTAGAAACCCAGGGCGATCAAACCGCAGACCAGCACCAGAATCCCCACGACGGAAAAGAAAATCCGATTTTTCATTGTAAATACCTCCTTTGGTATTTGTTCTGCGCTGAATTCTGGTCCACGATTGTGAACAGAGCATGAACGAACTGTGGAAAAACAGGGGAGATCCCATTGAACCTGGCAGCCATAGGAAAAGACGATTCATACCTAATCCAGCTATTCATCATGGCAAGTAAGCCACCAAATGGCGGTTCACCGCATCACCCGATTGCGAAATACATGAACTTGGTCTACATTCCGCCTGAAAAGAGCGGATTTGCAAGGAGGATCGCCGTGAACAAGATCATGATCTCAAGTGTGCTTCTCATTCTGTTAAGTGCCTGTGCACAGGCGACAGCGCCTCCACCCACAGCGACTCCCTCGCCTATCCCATCAACAGCAACACCGACGGCGACCATCACATTGACTCCCTCGGCGACCCTCACACGGACTCCGACGAATACGCCAACGGCAACTTTATCCCCGACGCCAACGGATACTGCGACGCTTACGATCACGCCCACAGAAGAAGCTCCGTACGTAACGGCCAACGGTGAAGTGAACTGCCGCTATGGACCGGATGCGGACTACCTGTATGCCTGGGGTCTTTCGGAAGACGACACGGCCTCCCTGGAAGGACGCAACTACGAAGGGACCTGGCTCTACGTCCAACCCCACGACACGGATTGGACCTGTTGGGTCGCCGCTTCGACCGTCACGGCGTCCGTTGACATCGAAAGCGTGCCGGTCGTCTACCCCGTGATTTACGTCCATCCGTCCGTTTCAAATCCGAGCGGGGTCAAAGCCACCCGAAGCGGCAGCAGTGTTACCATCAGCTGGAACCCGGCGCCGGATGCCATCGGGTTGGGGTATCTCGTCGAAGCACGCATCTGTACCGGAAGCTATTTGATCGACGTGGTCGAGTCAACAACCAGCACGTCCATCACGCTTACGGATAAAGACGGCTGTTCCGGCGATTCATACGGACAGGTCCGGGTGTTCGATAAACGCGGATACAGCGCACCGGTCAAGATCAAATGGCCCAAGCCGTGAAGATCCCCAGCGAGGTCGCATGACGCTGAGCAGAAGATTGATCATTGCCTTCTTCAGGATTCTGACCGGCGCCATCTGCCTCATCGACGACACGCCGCTGCGCAAGGTGCCGCCGCGCGGTCCTTTGATCCTGATCATCAACCACATCAACCTGGTGGAAGTACCGGTGCTCTACACCCGCTTGCAGCCACGCCCGATCACCGGCTTCGTCGCCGCATATCGCTGGAAGAGCGCCTTCTTCCGCTGGCTGCTGAACGCCGTGGACGCCATTCCACTGCATCGCGGCACGGCGGACATGTCTGCCATGCGGGAGGCGCTCGAACGTTTGAAGCGGGGCGCCATACTGGTTATCGCCCCGGAAGGCACCCGCAGCGAACACGGCAGACTGCAGGACGCCCACGCCGGCAGCGTGCTTTTAGCGCTGCACAGCGGCGCGCCGATCCAACCGGTCGTGTGCTACGGCAACGAACGCTTCAGCGACAACCTGCGTCACCTGCGAAGGACGGAGCTGCATCTGGCGGTGGGGGAGCGCTTTTACCTGAATGTGGGCACCACGCGGGTCTCGCAGGACGTTCGCCAGGAAATGTTGGACGAAATGATGTATAGGCTGGCCGCGCTTCTGCCCTCCGAATATCGCGGCGTGTACGCCGGCCTCGAACGGGCAAGCGAGAATCACATCCGCCCGGTTTGATCCCAGCCAGTTCCAACCCATAAAAAACACCGCCGGAGCAGCGGAAATCCAGCGGTGTCCTTTTCGTCAGAACGATCCAGAGAGAATTATTTTGGCCAGGGTATGGGTACCGGATCGGTGTAGCCGTGCTTTTCGACGGCCTGAACGGTGCCGTTTGATGGCCGGTCGCAAGTCTGTTCGTCTGTGATCGTGAGAGAATTGGTATCCGTGTGATAAACCATATCGACCAGATACCCATGCAGGCAAACCTGGGCTTTGATGAAGTAGCCGCGATCATCGTCCAGAGTCATGTTGACGGGCGTCCAGAAGATGACCACGGTATCGCCGTCCCTTTCGGCTCTTACCTT
The DNA here is from genome assembly GCA_034430695.1 of Anaerolineales bacterium. Classification (GTDB taxonomy): domain Bacteria; phylum Chloroflexota; class Anaerolineae; order Anaerolineales; family E44-bin32; genus WVZH01. The sequence goes on from DAOUEE010000248.1 coordinate 10,385, forward strand.
CTCCGGCGGGTCGTACAGCGTGGATTTCGGCAGGAGATTCATGTAGGTCGTAACGGAGAAGATATCACCATCCACGTCCACCACGGAGGCCGAAATCCAACAAGCCCAGTGCTGTTTCTCCCAACTCACCCAGAGCCAGCTTCCATCGTAGTTACGATTCCAGAGACTGCCCTTGTCCCCGGGGTAGAAATCCCCGGCGTGTAAATATGCCGTCGCAGGTCCGTAGCGGCAGTGGGATTGGGTGTTCACAGTCACCTTGGGGAAATCGAAGGTCGGTGTGAGCGTGATCGTGGGTGTGGGCGTGATCGTCGGGGTGAGCGTTTGAGTTGGCGTGAGCGTGATCGTTGGCGTGTACGTCGGTGTGTAGGTCAGCGTCGGCGTCGGCGTGAAGGTCTTCGTGGGTGTATGGGTCGGGGTGGGTGTATCCGTGGCAAAAATCTGCTGCACCTGAGCACACCCGCTCAGGCTGAGAGCGATCAAAACGAGCACGAAAAATAACCCGCGCATTGGAGACCTTTTACCTGTATCCACGATCATCACAACTCCACAGAGAATACCATGCCGCTTTTCGGAATTGTAGCCAAGGAATACGGCTTTCTCAATGGCCCGTATGGCCTGTATCTAGATCGAAATTATTTCACTCGAACGACCAGGCACAAGCAAAGCCTTGCGGGATGACGAACGGATCGAGATCGTACTCGTCCAGGTAGAGAACCACGGTTTCGGTCTGATACCCGATCGTAATTTCGTACACATCCACGATCGTTACCCCGGTATCGAACGAACCCCGCCGCACATATTCGATTTCTTCACCTTGAGGTCCGAGAAGCAAATCCAGATACGCTCGCTCCAGGGCCGGTCCTTCAAAAACATCCCCTCGCCCCACACCGATCGGGTTGTCCCTCGCGTAACCGTACGTCGGATCCGTGCTTACGGGACACATGTTTTCCATGGGCGTCGGCTCGAAGAATTCGACCGATTCGAGAATCTCAACGGCGATGGGCTCCCCGTCGAGTGCCCAACGTTCAAGCGGCGCAGCGGCGACGATCTCAAAGGAAGTATCGCCATGGTGATAGGCCACGGCGATAAAACCGATCATCTTCTCGCCAAACATCTCGCCCGCAATATTGATCGCAAATCCCTGCTCATCCCCGATGTGATACGGATAAATATCCGAAGCACTGAACGAATCCATTTCCCCCGATAGATACGAAGCCAAATCGTTTATGGCCTTTCGTAACGTCGTATCGGGCTTCAGGGGGCCTCCCCCCAAGGTGATGAAAACTTCGGGAGCGTCGCTCGACAGCATTACTGACCCCGGTTGATACACACGATAGAATCCCTCGGCCTGGCGATAGCGGAAGCCCCCATGTTCGATATCTTCGTAATCACCAAGGCTGAAATCGATGGTTGGGATCGCCGTTGGCTCCGGTGTAGCCGTGCGTGTGGGTTGTGAAGTGACTGATGGTGTAGCCTCCGCCGTTTGCGTCGCGTTGGCATCGGCCGAGACCTTCGCTGCCGTGGCGTCGAGATCGGCTTGCGAAGGACCGCATGCGACCAACGTTATCAATATCAACAGATACGCCGAACCCAGTTTGACCGTCGTTCTCATCTGATCCCGCTCCTTTGCAGAAGCTGCGTGGATACGCAACAATAGAACACAAAATCCGGATTGGCAAGCTCGATCAGAAAACCGAATAAAGCTTTTCCACTTGGTTCAAGATGCAAGCTGTTGTATAAAGAGACAGGGTTCTTGGGGAGGCGCCTGTGACAGTTCGAACGGGATTCATCACCGGTACCGGCTTCTATACGCTGCCGGATATCCAGACGTCAAAAACCGTGAAGGTAGCCACGCCTTTCGGCGAAGCCGAAGTGCAAATCGCCGGTCTGGAAGGACAGGAGATCGCCTTCCTCCCCCGCCACGGCGTAAAACACCATCTTGCACCGGACGAAATCAACTATCGCGCCAACATCTACGCCCTGCACGAACTCGGAGTCGAACGCATCCTTGCGACCAGCGTCTGCGGTTCGCTGATTCCGGACTGGCAGCCCGGCACACTGGTGTTGATCGACCAGTTCCTCAATTTCACCACAGGCCGCCCGGACAGCTTCTACCCGCTGGGCGGAAAGTTGGCCCACGTCGACGTGACCGACCCCTACTGCGCCACCCTGCACGACGCCATGGCCGGATCAGCCGCGGAACTCGACATCGACCTGCAGCACGGCGCCACGTACGCTTGCTTCTCCGGACCGCGATTCGAGACCCGGGCGGAAATCGAGATGGTCCGCCGGCTGGACGGCCACCTGGTCGGGCAAACCAACTACCCCGAATGCGTGCTCGCACGCGAGCTGGCAATGTGCTACGCCACCCTGGGCGTCGTCAGCAATCCGGCGGCGGGTATGGGATCGAGCCTGAGTGCCGGCGAAGTGATGGTGAATCTGCAAGGTCTGGGGGATACCATCGGCCGTTTGTTCGAAGGCGTCGTTCGTTCGCTGCCCGAGTCCTATGACTGCGCCTGCCGCCACGCGCTCGACGAGGCCTTTCTCTAAATGATATCTGCCTCAGCTTGAAAGGAAGCAAAATGAAACCATCCATCGATCTGCTGATCGAGAACGGTTTGATCGTCACCATGGATGACGCCAACCGGGTCATCGAAGATGGCGCGGTGGCCATCCGGGAGGCCGAAATCATCGACGTCGGAACCACATCCGAACTGCACGCCAGGTACGCGGCGAAGGCGGAAATCGACGCCGGTGAGCACATCGTCATGCCGGGATTGATCAACGCCCATTCCCATCTGGCGATGACGCTGTTCCGCGGCTTCGCCGACGACCTGCCGCTCGACCCGTTCCTGGCGCGGGTGTGGGAGGCGGAAGGCCGCTTCATCCGCCCGGGTACGGTGACAATCGGCACGCGCCTCGCCTTCGCCGAGATGATCCGCGGCGGCACGACCATGGCGCTGGACATGTACTGGTTTCCGGAGGCTTCGGCGGATGTGGCCAGCGAAACCGGTTTTCGTCTGATCAATGGTCCAATTTTCGTCGATTTCGACGGCCCGGACGGCATTCCCGCCGCCGAGCGTGCACCTCGTGGACGGGAGTTTTTCCAGCGCTATGTGGATAATCCCTTCATCCTGCCCTGCGTCCTGCCGCACGGCACCTACACCGTCTCGCCGGACGTTCTCAAGCAGGCCTGGGAACTTGCTGTTGACTGCAATGCCCATTTCCACACCCACGCTTCAGAGACGGCGGACGAAGTCAGCACGGTGCGCGAGAGATACGGGATGACGCCTCCGCAGCATCTCGATCACCTGGGACTTTTAAGCCCGCGCACCAGCCTGGCGCACTGCGTCCACTTGAGCGACGACGACATCCGGCTCATCGCCGAGCGCGGCGCTGCGGCCGTCCACTGCCCGATCTCCAATCTCAAAATGGGCTCCGGCATCGCTCCGCTGCCCAAGATGCACGCCGCCGGCATCCCCGTTCTGCTGGGCACCGACGGCGCGGCGACGGGCAACGATCTGGACATGTGGAAGCAGATGCGCCTCGCCGCCATTCTGCATCGCGGCGTGAATCACGACCCCACCTTCAACTCCGCAGAGAACGTGGTCGCTTGTGCGACACGCCAGGCGGCAGCGGCCTTGGGCATCGGCGACCGATTCGGTTCGCTCGAAACCGGCAAGTACGCCGACCTGATCCTGATCGATCTCGGCAGCGAACATCTCGTACCGATGTACGACGTGTTCTCGCACCTGGTGTACGCCGTGGGGCGCGAGGACGTGTCCACGGTGATCATCCACGGTCGGCTAGTCATGCGACAGCGCGAGCTGCTGACCATCGACGAAGCCGAAACGGTGGCCCGTACGCGCGAACTGGCGGCAGGGTACGCCGAGGCCATGCCGCTTCCATAAGAAGGCGTGTTCCCCAACAGGATTTCACCCGCTTGACATATCGATGTTTATCGATATAATAAACACGATGCCGAAAGAATCGGATTCATTGGACACCGTAACCTTTGCCAAAGCGTTGGCGGACGAAACCCGCCAGCGGATCATGGCATTCTGCTGCTGTCAGGCCAGAAGCGTGAACGAGATCGTGGAGGCGCTCGACGTCACCCAGCCTACTGTTTCACACCATCTGGCGATCCTGCGCAACGCCAACCTGGTCAACGTCAGACGCAAAGGCAAGCAGGTGTTCTACGAACTCAACCAGGGGCGTCTGGCCGACGCGTGCTGCGTCGTGGCAGTCACATTCGCCCCTGAGCATCCTGTGGAGGTGAAAGAGTGATCCATATTTTTTTAGGATGTAACATCGAAATATGTAAATACGTCGATAAGGAGAGTGTACGATGAATAACAAGCAGAAAACGTCCGAAACGAGCAACATCCGCAGCAAGGTTCGTGAACATTACTGCAACTTTGCCGTGAAGTTCGATCCCCAGAGTGCAGGAGGATGCTGCGGATCGAGCGCCGGCAACGAATCGATTCAACTTTCGATCTATGAAACCCCGGATGTCGACAGCCTCCCCGTCGACGTCACGGGGATCTCGGCGGGCTGCGGGGATCCGGTCACGCTGGCGTCGTTAAGGCCCGGGGAAACCGTGCTCGACCTCGGCTCGGGAGGCGGCATCGATTGTTTCCTCGCCGCCCGGAAGGTGGGCGAAAGCGGCAAGGTGATCGGTGTGGACATGACCCCCGAGATGCTCGATAGAGCCCGGGCGAACAAGGCCAAGATCGAGGCGGAAAACGTCGAATTCCGCCTGGGGGAAATCGAGCACCTCCCCGTCGCAGACGACAGCGTGGACGTGATTCTCTCGAACTGCGTCATCAATCTCAGCCCCGACAAGCCCGCCGTGTTCCGTGAAACGTTCCGCGTGCTCAAACCGGGCGGGCGTTTCGCCGTAACCGACATCGTCACGGATGGACCGCTGCCCGAAGTCATCCGCGAGAATCTGGCTGCCTGGTACGGCTGTGTCGCCGGCGCGCTGGACTATCGCGATTACGTCGCCGCTCTGGAAGCCACCGGGTTCAGCGACGTGCAGGTATTGCGTGTGGAAATCGGACTCGATCCGGCAGACATTGCCGAAGAACTTGAGAAATACGGCATCGAGCTGCCCGAACCCAAAGACGGGGAGCAGAAGCGTATCGCCATCGCCATGGTCGATGGCAAACCGGTGGAACTCGACCTCGAGGATTTCAATCCGCCTTTCAGCGCCCGCATCAGTGCTATGAAGCCGGAAGCCTGATCCGGGAGTAGACCTGAAAATCACCTGCGCGTTTCACCCCCCAAGGGGATGTGCGCGCAGGTGAAAGGCGTTATCGTGGGTGTATCCCGATCGCAAGGAGCTCCCCATGGAAAGCTTTCTGGCCTATCCCCTCGAGCCGCAGACGCTGGCCGCCGACAGCGACATGCGCACGCTGGCCCGCTTCCGCCGCACGATGTCCCCCGAAGATCAAGCCGTCCTCGACAAGCTGCTCGCCTCCGTGCAGCATCACTGGCCGGTCCGAAAGGCCAGCGCGCATTTGACGCCCCTGGATTTATTGCTCATGACTATGCTCGTCGAACAGAAAAAAGAGATAGACCGCCTGGCCGACTTGATGCAGGACCATCTCGAAACCACTCGGATTACTGAATAAAATTCCTGCTCCAAGAAACATATTCAGGATTAAACAGTAAATCGCCGCTTGATAAGATTTATTTTTCCGGAAACATGAAAGCGTGGGAGACGAGCTTGCACGCGATCACTTATTGGAACCCTTGCGGTGAGAGGTACATATTGTATAAATATAGTTCAAAGGATTCCCAATTATCTATTACGATTATCCTTATGAATTCAGAAATTGGAAATAAATATGCCCAGAAAATCAAAACGAATCCCATATCTGGTT
>DAOUEE010000249.1:0-14597 GCA_034430695.1 Anaerolineales bacterium
CCTCGTGTCCTTTGCGTTCGAGGTAGCGTTTTGAATTAAGACGCCGCGCCAGTTGTAGATCGCGCCATGCAGTGAGCAGCGTTTTCCCCGGCCCAATGTCCTCGCCCGGGTGCGAACCGCGCACTTCCCAGGCGCCCACACCCACCCAGGTCGACTCCAGGCCGTGATCTCTCAGCCGGGCTTTGCGCTCCTCGGTATGGAAGCGCTCGGTGAGATCGCGGCGCGAGGCCGCATTGTCCGCGGCGCCGTCTTCACCAACGTCCGTTTCTGCAATTTGCGCTTCGTCCTCGAGGATGCGGAAGGGCTGTAAGGCGAGGAACTCTTCGACTTTGCGCTGCGCCACAAAATCGCGGATCTCGCGTTTGACGAGGGAGGGGAGGACGCTCTCCCAGCGGCTCGTCCCCTTGCGGTTCACCGGTTGGCCGTATACCAGACGACGCACGCTGCGCTCGTCGAAGGGATAAGGATTTTCGAGTGTGCGTTTCTGTTCGCCGCTGTACACGCGGAAAACCACCTGGGCGTCGCGCGCGTAGACTTCGATCCCATCGCGCGTGACCGCCATGATCTCGTCCAGCTTGCTGTGACGATCGCGCAGATCGACGACGTCGCGCAGGCGCGTGAAGCCTTCGATGTGTCGATCGCCGCGCGCGAACACATCGGGGATCGCCGCATCGCTGCGCTGCTGGGCGCTGAGTACCCTGGGATATCCGTTCTCCGATTCGAACACGGCTGCGAAACCGAGATGCACGTCCACGTAGCCCGGCCCGCCGATGAGGATCACGGGATTCTCCGCGTTTTCCGCCTCGAGCGTTTCCAGGTTGCCTTGATCGATACGCAGGACCGGGTAGTTCAATCCAAGGACTGCGCCAATGAGGTAGTGGTATGCCGTCCAGACCGATTCGGTGTCGAAAAGATCGGCGAGGTAGCGCGCCGCGACGTATAGTCCGAGTACCGCCGCGGCGATGACCGGCAGGATGTACGCCAGGACCTCGGGCTGGACGAAAGGGGTGAGGATGTTCAGCAGCAGGAAGCCGATGGGTCCCAGCTCGTTCTGCAGTTCGGGATCGAGCTCTCCCGGAAATCCCTGGGCGACGACGATGAGGAACCAATACAAAGCGAAAGCAACGGCCGTGACGAATAAGCGCAGGAAGGCGCCGCCGCGATTGCGGGCGAGAAAATGGGCACGCGCCTGCCGGCTCAGTCTGCCGAGATAAGCCATCGCCGGAAAACGCATCAACCAGCGTTTGGGCCGTTCGAAAAACGAGGGGGAGAAGGATGGTTTCACGCTTCTCCTCCCGGCTCACGGCAGTCCTTGTCGAGGGTAGACAGCTCCCGGGCGATGTCGAGCAGCTCGGCTTTCAAGGCCGGGCTTTCTTCGACCACCTCGTCGCGTGAACACAGATCGACGGCGTCCTTGAGGATGCAGCGCATCGTGTCCTGTCTGTTGAGCGTGGGATTCGTTCGAATCTGCTCGTAGATAACACCGCTCAGCGCATCGAAGAGGATTTCACTGGCTTCCATCTGGCCTTGCTCGATGACTCGGGCAGCCTGTTCCTGCGCGTCGGCGAGGGCATTTTGCACGTCGCTTGCCCATTCGTGACGCCAGGCTTCCATACGTTCCTGCTGTATGTCCCGGGGGAGGTAGAGATGCGAGAGATCGACGTCGAGCACGCGAATGCCGCGCGACTGCAGGATATTCAAATCTCGCTGCGCAGCATTTCCGTCGTCGTCGTCATCAGCTTGTGTATTGCTTTTCGGAGTGGTCAGACGGCGCAGGATGTCGTCCCGTACGGTTTGAAGGGGTTGCGCGCTTTTAGGATCGAAGTTGGTAAGTTCTTTGAGGCTCTTGCCCTTCACGATTTCACGCCACAGATCGATGGTCAGTCTCAGCGGCAGTTCCGTCCAGGGCAGGTCTTCCGCTTCGCCGTACACGTGTCCGTAGACGGCTTTTTCGACGGCCGAGGATTTCCAGGGATAGGGCGGCCGGCGGGCGAAACGTCCTTCGTGGGGCTCGACGTGCTCGCCCGGATCGAGCATGAATTCGACGGAGATGTCCGTCGAGACTGGAATGCCGTCCTTCGTCACGGCGAGTGAATTGACCGATTCGAGTGCAGCCGCTTCCCCGGCAGGCGGGATGAATCCCTCCACGGCGCGGATTTGACGGCGCAGATCGGCGGCTTCCTCGATGCGTTCGCCCGCATCGGTGAAGACCAATCCGGGGCCGGCGGAGCGGGTGAATTTGACGTCCGTGCGTAGGACCGCCGCCGAGGCGTAGTCGATGAGCAGCACGCCGGGTCCGCTGCGGCTGCGTTCGTCGTGCGCTTCGATGACCTCTCCGTTGCGCAGGAAAGTGACCGGGCCGCGTTCGCCCAACAAGAAACCCAGCAGCCTGCGGACGCTGGCTGAGCGCTCCGCATTTGTACGCACGGGGAGCACGAATTGTGCGCTGATGGCGACGGTCGTGAAGAGAACGATCAGCGCGATTCCGAGATGCGTCGCGGCGGTGATCGTTGTGGGTGAGGTCTCGCCGACGATGGCCAGGAGGAACAATCCGGCACAGCCGCCGAAGAGCGCCAGGCTGAGAATCGTAGCGATCCATTGGCGCGAATCTAGAGCGGAGAACGTAAGGGAGAATGTGAAGACGCAGAACGTGAGTGAAATGCACAAGCCACCCCAGAGTCCGAAGAAGCGCAGCAGTGCGGATGGAGCAGCTTGTACGTCGGCGGCTCGGAGTAAGAAGTAGTACGGTAAGCCGATCGCGCAGAGCAGCAGGAATAGGATGAAGCCGGTTCGGCGCCGAAGCGGGATTCTGTTCATGCCTCCGTGATTGTATCTCAAAGGTGGAGTGAGGCCAAATCCAGGACGCCTGTTTTATGTTCGCTGAACGCGTCGTGGAGGACGGTTCTATCGCTATTTCAAGAATCACGGTCGGGTCGGATCGAGAGTCGTCAATGGATGTCCTGGCCAACCTGCCGCATCCTCCGTCGCCAACTGGACTGCCCACTTTAAATGGTCCCTTGGTCGTCAAACTTTTCTTTTCCCTAGAGAATCACGCTAATCCAATTTGAAGATCGGAGGCAGCAGATCGTACTTCAAATAAACGATAATGGAGATATAATAGGTTATATTAGGGTGGATATCTACATTACCGAGAAGAAGATCATCCCACGAGGTAAATTTATGAAGGCCCAGATGATTATCGCCTTTTTGCTGGTTAACTTGTTGGCTGCGTGCGCAGCGCCTCCACTCAGACAGGAAGCGACGTCACCATCTCGCACCATTCCGCCAGTCACTGCAACAAGATATCTCTCAACCAGCACTGAGACTGCTGTGATGCCCTCGTTGACTCCCACAACGACTGCAGCTCCCAAGGAATTTGGTTTCGATACGTATTCTCAATTCGTTCAGATCCAGGCATACAGCGCGGCGATCGAAGCCGTGCTTGGCAAGGATATGCTGTCCATGCGTGTAGATGACGCGGCGTATAGTTCCGATGGGCGGTACGTTGCCATAGGAGGATGTACGGAAAATGTGACTGGAAACTGTCAGTCGAAATACTTTGTGAGCGACTCCTTCCTCATGATCCTGGATTCCCAGACCGGCGAGGTGATCGCTTCGATCCCCGAGACGGAGGTTTCGATCTCCAGCCTGGTTTTCACCTCCGATGGTGAAAAACTCGTTTATGCGGTCAATCCTGTGCGCATCGTAATCTGGGACATCGCAAGGCAAGAAGTGGAGCGCACGCTTTGGAAGGATGAGGTCACCTATTTGTACCCGCAAGTGGCAATCAGCCCCGATGACAGCATGATCGCCGCAGTGTACGCCGACACGTTGTTGGTCTGGCAAACTGCCGGAGGGGATCTGCTCGCGCAGATTCCCGCGGCCGTCAGCGGCGGCTATCTGCCTCAATTCAGCGCTGACGGGAGCCGGCTGGCCGTCTTTACCAGGGACGATGGCAACGAAATCATGGTCTACGATACTGGCGACTGGAGCAGAGTCTCTTCCTTCCAGCCCGGCGGCCAAACCGAGATCGCGTTGTTCTCACCGGATGGAGATTGGTTGGTTACGGCGGAGTGGGGTTCTCAAGCGGAGGTTCTGATTTGGGATGTCGAATCCGGAGCGCCGGCCGGCGCCTTGGGCGCCTCCTTCGACTCGATCTACACTTTGGCTTTCTCGCCCGATGGGGGGTTGCTGCTCGTCTCCAGCCTGCCGCCCGAAGGTAAATATTATGAGGGCCTGGGGGTTTGGGACTTCGCTGCTCGCAAACCATTGGGTGTCATCTATAACATCATGACCCCGTACGGGATCCAGTTCTCGGCCGATGGCCGTTCATTCCTGTTTGACTATTCCCCCTTCATCTACCGCTGGAGTCTGCCGGAAGGGGATGCACTGGCCGCTCGCCAGGCTGTCCTGGATTTCCTGACCGCTCTTGCGAACGGTGATTATGCGGCCGCGGCGGAGTTATTCCAACCGACGGAAGACGATATCGCCTACTTCAGATCTCTGGGATTGGATTCCAGCGACGGCCGATCCGTTTTAGAGTTCATCTGCGGCCAAGCCGCCGAGCCATGCAGCATGTCGTTGAAGGAGATGCTCTACGAAGGTAAGTCCGATGACGGAAGCTATATTTTTCTGCTCACCTTCACGGCGGCGGATGGGACGCAATTATTGGATGCCAGCGGGGACGATATCCTCTGGGTCAATGTGGAGAAAAACGCAAGCGGGGGCATGCGCGTCCTTTCCCTGCCGTCGTTTATGTATGGCTCTTAGTCGATTATTCGACGGAACTAATCCATAGGATCATCATACAACGGCTTCCCTGCGTCTTATGCTCCCGTTCTGCTCGGCGCTCGCACCCGGGCAGGTGGAATGCGTTTGCCCAAAAAGAGCGGGCATCTGCAGAAATCGGTCTTACACAGGTGACACCCGGCTTGCGTAGTTTTGCGATATCCGCGATGCTATCCCGATCAGGCAACGAGGAGGACGTCGATGCACAGGTGGAGTCGCTATGGGATGCCGCTTCTTGCGTTCGCACTTGGTACGCTGTCCGCTTGCCAGGTCATGGATCCCGTCATCCGGCGCACTTCCACACCGGTTCCGGATTGGACTTCGCAGCCCAGGGAATACACGACTCCGGTGAGTCTGTTCGATGATTTCAGCGACCCGACGAGCGGTTGGGAGATCGGTGAATACAGCGTGGGCGGCGTGGGTTATGCCGAAGGGGAATACTTCGTCCGCGTCGAAGACGAGGATGTTTTTACCTGGGGGCAGCGCTTCGAATGGTTTGGGGACGTGACCATCGAAGTGACGGCTCGCCAGGCCGGCGGACCGGAAAGCAACGATACTGGATACGGCGTGATGTGCCGGGTAAACTACGATCCAGATATCGGCGAACTCGAAGGCTACGCCTTTCTCGTTGCCGGGGACGGCTATTACGCCGTCGCCCGTTACATCGGCGGCGACAGCCAGCTCCTCGTTGGATGGAAGGAATCCGACACGGTCCGCCGGGGCAGCGGGTCGAACGATCTGGAAGCGATCTGCGCCGGCGAGCGGTTGAGCTTCTACGTCAACGGCGTTCGCCTGGCTGAAACCCGGGACGAGAGCTTTTCGAGTGGGGACGTCGCCCTGATCGGCACGACGTACGATCCTGGGGCGGCGGAATTCCGCTTCGATAATTTTTCCCTGACCTCACCCTGAACCGTGCAGCGCAATCCGCTTTGGCCGCGGCTCGAGAGGGACAAATGGATACTTGCCTTATAGCGCCACTCGATATACTCTTAGGTTGTTCGCACTGAACAATCCGTATCGGAATCGAGAACACTCCTATGGTCACACGTCAATCGGAATTGATCCGGGTTCTGGGCAGTCTTGCAGAAGACCTCCCCAGCCCGCTCTGGGTGGCGCTGGTCGATAACGACGGACTCGTTGTTGCCAGCGTGCCGCCCGATCCGCCCGCAGAGCCGGAAGCCTTCTCGGCGATGACGGCCGCCTCGGTGATGATGGGCGAGCGTGTGCTGAACGAGATCGCCGGCGGTAATCTGCGCTACACCAGCGTAGCCGGTTCGGATCGACAACTGCTCACCGTCGCGCTCAGCAAAGAGCGTTTGCTTTCGATCGGTCTGGGACCGGAGGTTCCTCCACACGACACGTTTGGTCCGTTGAGTCGTAGAGTCCCTGAACTGCTCAAAGCGCTCAAGCGGCGTTATGGAAGCGAATTATAACGTTTTCATCCTCATCCGAATTTTCACAGACTCTCGAAATCGTAAAGTGCGTATTCATGGGGTTGGTGCGCGCTGGGCTCAGGTGGGAATAGAATCCATGTAGATAAGCAGCAGTTAGCATACACCGTTGCTCGAAACAGGAAACGGAATCTTAAGGCAAAGAGCTTAATAAGGAGGGAGACCCATGCGTAATCGAATTCCACTCGCCGTGACGTTGATACTCGTGCTTGCAATTTTAGCGTGCAACCTGCCGCAGCCGGGGCCGACCACAGAGGCGCCGCCGGGGGAAGATACCCCGACGGAAGAACCTACTATCGAGGGCATGGAAGAGCCTACGGTGACGGAAGAGCCCGCAGCGGAACCGCGCGTGGTCATTTTCACGGGCGGGAATTTCGAAATCTACAACCTGGACGGCACGTTGAGCGAAACGCGGTCCGCAGCCGGGTTGACGAATTGGGCGCATCCCAATACGTACCAGATCATCGGGGATACGATCTATTACGTCGACAGCGGCGGGACCGGCATGAGTGGTTCGGTAAAGCGCGTGACCCCTGGCGGCGTCGACAATCTGGCCTTCACCGCCGTTCCCAACATGAAGATCCTTACCTTCTCCGTTAATGCAGACGAGAGCATGATCGCCTGGGCTGCTGCGGAATGGGCGAACAGCGAACTGTGGACGGCAAACATCGACGGTTCAAACATGCAGACTATCATGCAGTTCGATCCAACGAGCGGGATGGACGAGTTCTACGTGCTCGAAGTCTATCGCTGGAGCCAGGCGGGCAGTCTCTTCTACGTGTGGCAAATTTCAGGCATCGGGGATCTGCTCTATTTCGGCTACTCCAGCATGTATGGCTACGATCCCGCAACGAACACCTACTCGACCTATTATCCGGCATCCACTGGTGGTGGAATGCCTTGTTGGAGCGCCATTTCACCCGATGACACATTATTGACCGGCACTTGCGATGGGGGATCGGGGATCCAGGGATTGCGCGAGCGGAATCTGGCGACTTCCGCCGAGACGGTGCTGCCGCTGCTGCCCGACCAACAGCAAACCGGTGGCGTCTCGTATTCGCCCTCCGGCACCCAACTGGCTTACGCCTTTGGAAGCAGAGGCATGGATCCGGACGATATAAACGGCTGGATCGCCGTACGCACTGCGCCCGGCGTGAATCCTGCGGTCGTCACTTCCATTGCCAATGGCTTCTTCCAAAAGACTGCCTGGGCGTCCGAAGACTTACTCGTCGTGCAGGGGACGGAGAACTACGTCGTAAAGACCTATCTGCTCACGCTCGACGGCGCCATCACGCATTTCGCGGACGGGGAGTTGATCGGCCTGATGTGGCCGTAAATGTCTCGAATTGCATACTCGAACGATCCACATTGTGCCGTCCTTACGTGGATGAGAAAGAATACACGACATGACTGACGAACAGACTCCGGTTTCGCCGGCGGTACCGAATGCTGATCCCAAAAGCGCCTTGGCATCGTCCGGTGTCTCTGCCTGCATCGAATGCGGCCGCCAGGATGAAACGCTGCGCATCGCATCTTATCCATACGTGTTCAGTTTGTTCATCGCAACCTTCCATCGGGCGTATCAAGGGGTGTGGTGCCGGAAACACGGCGGAATAAAACTGACGCTGGCGGCTTTCTTGAGTGCTTTTTTCGGTTGGATCGGCATCCCATACGGTTTGATCGCTACGCCGGGAACGCTGTTCAAACTGGCCAAAGGCGGCGTCGTGTCCGAAGAGGCCAATGCGCAGCTTCTGAAACGGATCGCCAATTTAAAGATACTAAAGGGAGATGCACAGGCCGCCGCTCGATGCCTGGAGTCGGCCTTGTTCGTTAAGGCGCAGGATGAAGATGCACAACGGCGTCTTTCTGATCTCTACCGTAAATTTCCTACAGCTCTGGCATACTCCTCTATCTCCGATCTGTTTCCCACGTTAGCCGTTCTTGCCGCGGCGGCCATCATGGGCGGCGCGATCGGAGTTCTCGACGATCTCATTACCCGATTTCTGAACCTCAGCGGAAACGTGGACTTCTGGATCGTCGTTTTCAGCTGGGTGCCGCTGGTCGGACTTTTGTTCCTCGGCGGCGTACTCTTTGCCAGGCTGCTGGATTTCGTCTTGAGGCGCATGCACGCGCGCCAACGACTGCTGGGGGCCGCGCTTGCCGTATTTACGGCGCTGCTGGCGGTCTACGGTGTGGTCGGCGGATACAGCCTCAGCGAACACGTCGCCTCGCTCATCTCCGGCGTCCGATTCGGCTCGACCGGCGAGACCTTGATGAAGACGGGCTCGGTGCTGGTCCGCGGCGGTGCGTGGCTGCTGCGGGACATGCTCGCCAGTGGGGAGAGCGTGGATTTGATCTACGTCGTCATCCTCGCCTGTGGGTTTGCGTTCTATCTGGTCTCCAATCTAACGGTCGCAGATCGTGTGATCCAATGGAAGCAGCGGCTCGAACAACTGCGTCCGCAGACGGCTGCGCCTCAAGGCGAAACCTCCCTCGTTAGCTGGGGCGCCCTGTTGGCCGTCGCGCTGGCTATCGTCGTCTCCTTTGCCTTTTTCACCGACGTTTCGCCCGGGACGAGGCCGGGAAGCGACTATATCGATGCTCTGGCACGAGCAGAGCTTTTATACAGCGCCGGAGATATTCCGGGAGCGGTGCACACCTACCAGGAAGCCATCGCGTTGAATCCGGAAGATCCCTGGGCTTATACCTATCTCGGATGGATTTACATTCAACAAGGTGAGTATGTGAAGGCCGAAGCGTTGTTCCTGGACGCCCTGGCGCACGATCCGGATCACGAGGACGCCAGAATGGGCTATGCGCTGACCGAGACGGCATTAGGGAATTATGACGAGGCGCTTTCATATCTGCAGGCTCTTATCGCAGACAGCGCGGATGACGAAGTGCGGGCGAATGCGTACTCCGCATTGAGCGATGTGCACATCGGGGTGGGAGACGATGCGCAGGGATTGCGGGATCTGCAGACGGCGGTCTCCTTGAGTCCCGATAACGCGCATTTATACTCCGACCTGGGCTTTTACTATTATTCTCACGCCCAATACCCGGAAGCCGTGGAGGCCTTTTCCAGCGCTTTGGACATCGATCCGGCGCTGATCGACTCGCAGTTCGGGATGAGCTTCAGCCTGCTCGCCGTGGAGGACTATGATGCGGCGGCGGAGAACTTCCAGGGCCTGCTCGACGCCGGCGTGGAAGGCTCTCTCGCAGTCCAGGCCTACGTTGGCCTCGGACGCTGCCAGACGGAATTGGTTCAGCCGGTCGAAGCCATTCAGAATTATGAATCGGCGCTTGCCCTCGATCCGTCTCACATCGGGGCCTGGAACCTGGTCCTCATTGAGTATCTCAGAGTCGCCGAGTTCGAAAAAGCCCTCGAACAATCGGAAGCGTATATCGCCAGTTTCCCGGCTTCGTCGACGATCTACGCACTGCGCGCCATCGCTGCTTACATGCTAGATGAATCTGCCGTGATGGATGAAGCCCTACAGAACGCGCTCGAAGTTCGAGGCGAGGACGCCTACGGCATGTTTTTCACCGCCTCCGCGCTCTCCAACGCGCTGAGATTTTCGGATGCGGAGGCGCTGCTCCTCGAAGCGCGCCAGATCGATCCGGATGAAGACGTACTCCTGATTTCACTGATCGAGGTCTACATCGCCGAGCAAAAGTACGACGCCGCGCTTGCCGGAATCGAACAATACCGCGCCGTTTCCGGTGAAACGAAGGACTCATTGCTCTCCGAGGGATATTTACGAATCGAACAGGGCGACCTGGACGCGGCGGAAACTGCGTTGACCGGGGCCTTGGCGCTCGCTGCGGACGATTGGGAAGTGCGTAACGACCTGGCTTTCTTGTACCTGCAGCAGGAGCGCAACGAACAGGCGCTGATCGAAGCCCAGGAGGCGTTGAACTTGAATCCCTACTACGCTCCTGCCTACAAAAACCTGGCGCTCGCCTTCTACGAACTCGGCGACGTGGATGCAGCCATGCAGGCTGCGCTGGAAAGCCTGCGCCTCAATCCGAAGTACGACGTCAGCCACTACGCGCTGGGCCTTTGCTACATGCAGCAGGGTGAAGAGGATCTGGCGATCGCCGAGTTTGGAACTTTCCTCGAACTTTATTGGGACCGACCCAGCGCCCGGCGTTTTAAAGAGTCGGCGGAAATGTATCTGCAGCAGTTGTAATCCAACACGCGTTTCATGCAGTGGTTTGAACTTTTCGCCGATTTCCCCTAGACTGTAGCTGTGCTCGCCAAAGTCCACGCCGCAGCCATCATCGGGCTGGAGGGGGCAATCGTCGAAGTGGAAGTGGATACCTCGCGCGGGCTCCCCTCCTTCAAGATCGTCGGATTGCCGGACACCGCCGTGCAGGAAAGCCGCGAACGTGTGCAGGCGGCGGTGAAAAACGCCGGTTTGATCTTCCCGCGCCAGCGCGTGACGGTCAATCTGGCGCCGGCCGCGCTGCGCAAAGAAGGCCCGGCCTACGACCTGCCCATCGCCATCGGCACGCTGGCCGCTTCGGAGCAGATCGCGCCGGAGTGGCTGGATGGCGCTCTGGCCGTGGGCGAGCTTTCGCTCGATGGTTCCGTGCGCCACATCCGCGGCGTGCTGCCCGTGGCGGCGCTGGCGCGCGAGATGGGCTTTCGACGTCTCTTCGTCCCGCAGGAGGACGCCGCCGAGGCGGCCCTGATCCCCGAGATCGAGGTGGTGCCGGTCGAATCGCTGACCGCCCTGGTCAACCATCTCTCCGGCGTGGTGCCCATCCCGGCAGCCGCGAACACCCGCGGCCCCAACGGAAGCGTATACGACGGACCTGATTTTCAAGATATTAAAGGGCAGGAACATGCCAAGCGCGCCCTGGAAGTCGCCGCCGCGGGCGGGCACAACCTGCTCATGGCGGGACCGCCGGGCGCGGGGAAGACGCTGCTGGCGCGGGCGCTGCCTTCGATCCTGCCCGAGATGACCGTGGAGGAAGCGCTGGACGTGACGCGCATCTACTCCGTCGCCGACCTGCTGCCCGAAGAGACGCCCATGATCCACGTGCGCCCGTTCCGCGCGCCGCATCACACCATCTCCAACGCCGGGTTGGTGGGCGGCGGCAACTGGCCGCGGCCGGGCGAGATCTCGCTCGCCCATCGCGGCGTGCTCTTTCTGGACGAGCTGCCCGAATTCGGCATGCGCGTCCTCGAAGTGCTGCGCCAGCCGATGGAGGACAAGGTGGTCACCATCAGCCGGGCGCGCGGCTCGTCTTCCTTCCCGGCCAACTTCATGCTCGTGGGGGCGATGAACCCCTGTCCCTGCGGCTACTACGGCGACGTGCAGCGGGAATGCACCTGCTCCAGCGCCACGGTCACGCGCTACCAGAAGCGCATCTCGGGTCCGCTGCTCGACCGCATCGACATCCACGTCGAGGTGCCGCGGGTGGATTTCGACAAGCTGACCGACGATCGCACGGGCGAACCCTCCGATGTCGTGCGCGCCCGCGTGGAGTCCGCCCGGGCGATCCAGCGCGCCCGCTTTCGCGACACGGAGATCACCTGCAACGCCGACATGGGCCCGGGCGACGTGCTGCGTTTCTGCGAATTGGACGATCCCGGCCGCCTGCTCGTGCGCCAGGCGATGCAGCAGATGCAGCTCTCGGCGCGGGCCTATCACCGCGTGCTCAAACTGGCGCGCTCGATCGCCGATCTGGAAGGCGCGGAGGAAATCCAGACTCCGCATCTGGCTGAGGGGCTGCAGTATCGGCCGCGGGGAGGGGAGTGAATAATTCGCTATAAATGTCTTTCCGGATGGATAACTCCAAACATTCTCATTATAGTCTTGATCATGATTTTGGTATATCAGAACGCCAGAAACACAAACGTATGCCTGTTTGGAGAATGTCAAGACAATAAAAACGAGCGTCACAATATGCAATGGTTCGAAGGGGAGAAAGTTCTATTCGTGACACGGATTTATCGGTTGTGAGGAACCCACAGATAGTAGAGTAATTGAAAGTCTTTCGTTTTGTTAATTTCGATATACTTTGCCTTCACCTGAATACATATCTATAAGAAATCAAGTTTCAGAATGGAAAAGAATAATTTGCTTGAGGTCTACCGACTATTATTGTATTCTTGTAGAAGAATGAGGGGTATAAGGGGAGCGCAAATAGCATTTCCTTTCCATTTATAGATTTGAAAGCGAATATGTTCAATCAAACGAAGAAAAGATAATCCGCTGTCATTGGTGAATATCTACGAACATCTGAGATCACGCATGAACTTGAATATTCCACATAATACTTTGCCGAAGGATGGCGTATTCTAACGTTTTAGAAGGATCTGTGAAGTACATGCGGATTCAACATAATGTACTGATTTTCGTGCGGATGATTACGAGAGTCGGCTTTGAATTAACTTGGTGAAATCCGATTTTCGGTCGACTGGAACACAACACAGTCGGCAGATTTGTCAGCATCGATCTCAAATCAAACTCGTAGGGAAACACGATACTTGATTAACTTAGAAAGGCGGTAACCGATGGGTGGAGGAAGTGCATCTGTAGAAAAAAGAAAAGAGTTAGGAAGTGGCTGGACTTTACTTGAGTGGGGTATTAATCACGGCTTCAGTATCACCATGCACGCCACTGGAGTAAGCATGCGAAAAAGTTGGTGTGGAGCAGGTCATTCAGAAACAAAGAGTGATCATATCAGCATCAGCTGGTGGGAAACCATTCCATGGGGTGGCATTGAGGCTAAAGGCCGTAGTGGCCAGGTGGTAAGTTATACCTACTCTCCTTAACATGGGGCAATATTTGATCCTTGCTGTACAAGTTAGAAACGAACGAAATCCTTTCCGGCCATTTACATTTATTGACCTTGGACATGTAGACATCATTTTATGGGCGCCGCCGCAATCGCCGGAATCATTTGGGTTCTACCCAAAATCCTTTCGTCGTGTTTTCATATCAGCCTGGGCGCCGCAGCGCGCACGTCTCCTTAGATTTAAAAGATTCACTCGTGTTCCGGCGTATTGGCAATCATGGGAATTGTCTAGTGAGCGATTTAATTCGTTAAGATGTTATCTCGAAGATATTGCTGCGGGCTGCATCGACGGAACGGTGCGCTACGACTCGGTAAAATTTAATTGTCTGCACCTGGCTCATCGTTGTTTGCAGATTGCCGGTACTGAACCTCCTACAATACCAATCAAGCATGTGTATTTGGCTCGTACGATCGTACCCCGTGCTTTCATAGCGGCTGTGATGCCCGATGCCCGTTATTCGATCATGGACCACGATTTATGTCATCCAGACAAAATTACCTCGTAACTGATGTTGATCGAACCGTTGCAAATGTGATCCATTAATCTATGAGTAATAGATGAATTGCGATGCAAACGCCTCAATTTTGATGGTGTAATTTCTGCATATTTGAGGCACGAAGTTGTACATCGATGTGTCAGTTCAATCTGTCAACAGGGGAAACAGGAATCATTGAAGTGGAAATACTGATGTGGTCACGGTCGCACCGCTTCGGCTTATCCGAGGGAGACGGGTAAAACGAGGTGGTTTTTACTGCAGCCTATCTCGTCTTCGGTTCAAATGATGTGAGATGATTACCGATAAATATGACAACCGAAAAAAGTAACAATTACGATATTGTGATTTCATTCACTACCCAGACCACTTCCACCCCAGGTACCCCCTTCCAGAAATAAATCTCGGGACCGCTGCTCGACCGCATCGACATCCACGTCGAGGTGCCGCGGGTGGATTTCGACAAACTGACCGACGACCGCACGGGCGAACCCTCCGAAATCGTGCGCGCCCGCGTGGAGTCCGCCCGGGCGATCCAGCGCGCCCGCTTTCGCGACACGGAGATCACCTGCAACGCCGACATGGGCCCGGGCGACGTGCTGCGTTTCTGCGAATTGGATGATCCCGGCCGCCTGCTCGTGCGCCAGGCGATGCAGCAGATGCAGCTCTCGGCGCGGGCCTATCACCGCGTGCTCAAACTGGCGCGCTCGATCGCCGATCTGGAAGGCGCGGCGGACATCCGGACTTCGCACCTGGCCGAAGGGCTGCAGTACCGGCCGCGGGGATGGGAGTGAGGAAATTTGTGTAAAGGTGAAGAGTCGAATCGACTGAAGGATATGGCGACAGATTCCATCAGCGATGGAGTCAATCTTGTGAACCCCACCATTCTTCCCACGCATCGGCATCAATATCAAATTCCTGGCCTGTGATTTCCGTCAAGGTGCTGGCGACACTTTGCGCGTAGTTCTCGTCTACATTCATACTCAAATACAATCGTAACTTCTCGATCAGGGCTGGCACTGCATCAATTGCTTCTGGCCCCAGGTCGTAG